>JAZKZF010000032.1:0-70239 GCA_045612525.1 Paludibacteraceae bacterium
TATCAGCACAAGTGCCAAAAGCACCACTATTTCAGCTGCACGCACTGCAACCACAACACTTACAGTTGGTAGTGTAGCTACTGGATATCAATTTGACGGTTGGTATACAGCCGCCACAGGCGGAACACAGTTATCCACATCTACTACTTATACTTACTACCCAACAGTAGCAACTACTGTTTATGCCTGCTTCTCTGAAAAGAAATATACCATCACTATAAACAATGACGGACATGGTACAACCACTCCAAGTGGTGCACAGTCGAATGTGGGACAAGTGACAGGTCTTTCTATCAAAGCAACCCCTGCTGCAAATTATGAATTTGTTAACTGGACAATCACAAGCGGTAGTGGTTCTTTTGGTTCTGAAACAAGTGCTTCTACCACATTTAAGCCAACAAGCGCTGCAACCATTCAAGCCAACTTCCGCTCAACAGCAACTTACTTCTTAAATGTCGTAGCAGGCGATGGAATCAGCCAAGTTGCAGGCTCTAAAGATCCTGTAACATTAGGAGACAAATACGACATTAAAGCCACACCTAAAACGGGTTACACTTTCAGCACTTGGACTGCAAATCCAGCAGCAAACGCTACATTCGGAAGCGAAACAACAGCCAACACCACCGTGACTGTAAAAAATGGTTCGGTAATAGTAACTGCTTATGCTACAGAAATATTGTCTAATGTAACTACTACTAATAGTTTTGATAAGGGCAATCCTGATTGTGAAGAACCAACCACATCAAGCAACCAGATTGGTATCTCGACCACCGCAACGATTACTGCTACAGATATAGTAGGATATACATTCACAGGTTGGACACTTACCAACTGTACTCGTACCGATGGCGGAGCAGCTGATGCAACAAGCATCACCGTTCGCTCTAACGGCGATGGTAAAGACGTAACGATTACCGCCAATTATACCGAAATTCTAAACACCATCACTGTCATCTCTAACGATACTTTGCTTGGTTCCGTTATACAATCCGACCCTGAAGCTGGTGTCTTTACCTCCATTGAGATTACGGCAACACCTAAACTAGGTTGTACATTCACAGGATGGACTGCTAAAGGTGATATCACTTTCGCAGATGCGTCGAGTGCTACTACCACTGTCACAGCTACTGGTACAGGAACAATCACAGCGACGTTCACAGAAACCAAACATACTGTCACCATCGCATCTGGCAACACCACACAAGGTACTGTCAGTCCTGCTTCCGTAGATGTAGGACAACTAATCGCAGTTACTATCACTGCCACACCTAAAGATGGTTTCCGTTTTGTCAATTGGGTTGCAACCAACGGCATTACTATTGCTGATGAGCATGACCCTTCTACCACCATTACCGCAGCAAATCCAGGAACTGTCACTGCTAAATTTGATGTGGCATTGGCTACTACCATCTACTTGCGCCCTAATGCAGCATGGAGACAAGCAAATGCACGCTTTGCTGTCTATTATTGGAAAGGGAATACCAATGGTTGGCTAGACATGACGCAAGTTCCTGACAATCAAGACTATTACGAAGCTACAATTCCTGCAGGATATACTGATTTTAAGTTTGTGCGTATGAATCCTGCAAATACTGCAAATAATTGGGACAATGATTGGAACCAAACAGGCGATCTTAAGTTGCCATCTGGAGGAAAAAACTTATACGATATGCGTCTGCACCTCAAACCTAATAACAATTGGCTAGCTGATGGAGCACGTTTTGCAGCGCGCTTCTATTTAGAAGAGAATGCTAATACATTTGAGAAATGGGTTGACTTAACCAATGATGATGGTGATGGAGTATATGAATGCGATATACCTATCGATCGCACATATCCAAAGGTCATAATCACACGTATGAATCCAAATACAAAGGAGAACAACTGGGACAACAAATGGAATCAAACAGGTAATCTTGATTTTGATGCTTATTACGATAGCAACGAATTCCAAAAGACCGCCAACCTTTTTACCATACCATCAGATAGTTGGGATAATGCTGATAACAACAACTGGAGTACACTTTGGAAAACATATACTGCTTACACCTATGGCGTCACATTGTATAAATCCAACTTTGGTCAATATGGTTTTATCCACAATGGTATAAGATACTACTCCCCTGTTGTTAGCAATGACACTACCTACCAGATACCTATTGATGCTACTATCACATTGTTCAGCCATCCATATAATGCTGCTTACAATGGTAATATCATGATTGCGGTAGGGGATGAACGTTTTGAGATGGTACCAGAAGAAAGCGATAATCCTACACTCAAAGTTTCTGCTCCAATCGTTCTAGACGACAACTACAAAACTAAAAATCCTACTGTAGTATATTTGGGTGTTCCTAATAATGGAGGAACATGGGTTTCACATGCAGGCAACAATATAATGTACGCATTCCATGGCCGCACATGGCTCAATACTAGCGAGTATGCATCTGTTAGAATGACTGAAGTTGGACGAGTTACCATCAAAGTTGGTGACGCTGATGTGGAGCATATTTACTATAGTTGTGTCATCCCTGCTGGCTATAACAACATTCGTTTTGAAAGCAGAAAGAATGCGGCATCATTTGCTTCTACAGACTTGAAAACCAAAGACATGGCATATCGAATACCTTTGAATAGTCTTAACTGTTACACCCTTGGAGGTAAGGAAAATAGCGATAATCACAAATTCATCGGAGGATGGGATGTTGCTCCAGCATTCGAAGGTGACTTCCGCATTTGGCACCAAAGAACAGAATCTGTAGGATATGCTTCTGACATCATCCGCAAAGGTACTCAATCACAAATAGTCAGCCTACATATCAATCCTATCAATGCAGGAAGTACCTACCCTAAGTTAACACTACAGAAACGTGTAAATGGAAATTGGACGGATGTTACTTCTAAATTAGTCAAGGACATTACTAAGATTAAGAGTGATTCACAAGATCAAGGATGTGGTGTGTGGAATTTTACTGTGACACAAAGCAACAATTCGGCTACTGTCAATTTTACTACCCCTCAACGTTATACGGGTAATTACTATATCCGCACCAACAATAGCGAAGGTGGATGGTATAACTATGCTATAGCTACCAACCAAATGACCTTCTCGTCATACGCTAAAGCACATAGCCATTATACTCATTATTTCTGCAAATGGATAACCACTGCATCGCCTAACGTAAAATTTATCGTGGCTAATGATTATTGTGCAGTGCTATCCAATGAGTTAGCACAAGATTCACATACTGCAGAAGGCGGAATAATTGTGGAAAATGCCAATGTACGTTGGTCTTGGAATGAAATGACCAATGAGGTAAATCGTGCATATATCCTTGGTACACATAATACTAACTCTGAGAGAAATAGCAATATCGTTATAAATTATAACAATGGTTCAGGAACGGTTAAAAACTATATTTTGAACGACTTGCAAGATTGGATTTATGAAATCGAATTAACAGATATCAAGTCTGGTGCTATATTAAACACATTGCAAGCAACCTACCCTTCTAAAACGATCAATGGTGTTACAGCTGACACGCAGACATTTGCCGAAGACATGTCTATCCTCAAGAGCGATGATGCAGATAGCAAATATACTGTGCGCGTAATCTACGACTTCAAAATCAACCAAACATTGGTAATGCTCGTACCTGTAGGTACTGTTACAACAGGTGTAGATGTGCTGATCGAACGAAAAGATCAAGGCGATGCTACTCAAGTACAATCCACAATCAATGCTGCTAACATGAGTGAGGGGTACACGGTATATGCAACTATGACATTTACAAAAGACCACCTCGAGAGCATTAAATCCGATTCGGAAAAATTATACTATTGGGTATCTTTCCCATTCGATGTACGCATTTCTGATGTGTTCGGATTTGGAGAATATGGCAAACATTGGATCATGCAGTATTATGATGGAGAAAAACGTGCTCAGGAAGGATGTTGGGCAGAGTCTTCATTCTGGACATTCGTAACCGACACCACAGGCAACGAA
Organism: Paludibacteraceae bacterium; assembly: GCA_045612525.1. Taxonomy (GTDB): domain Bacteria; phylum Bacteroidota; class Bacteroidia; order Bacteroidales; family Paludibacteraceae; genus Colicola. Next base: position 4,007 of record JAZKZF010000032.1, read on the forward strand.
TGGAACAATGGCGTACTCGAAGCCAACAGAGGTTATGTACTTGCATTGGCTAAAAAAATCAATGAGATGGGTATCTTTAGCCATAACAACACCTCTGTTAGTCTTTATTTCCCATCACGTGAAAAGATCACTACCATCGGTCAAGGTTTTACAGAAACAAGCGTCGAACTTCCAGCATACACATGTACAATCGAGCGAGATAATCGCAAAATTTACGATAGCAACTGGCATATGATAGGCGTACCATCCTATAGCGACAAACAACAGACATTAACTCAAGATAATTTGTTCTACTATTATGCGTTTGATCCTAAGGAGAATACATATAATGTTACAAGAACTAAAGACAGTGAAGTTACTTTCAAATCAATGCACTCATATCTTGTACAATTTGCTGGTACCATCAACTGGAAAGCTACATGGCAACTACAAACACCACAAGGTTTGGCTGCACGACGCGATACCGACAGCGAAACAGACTTCCGCTCACTTCGCCTTGAGTTGCAACACAACGGAGAATATGCCGATCAAACATTCGTACAAATGCAGTCTGAGCAAGCTACCGCTGAATATGACATGAATATCGACCTCACTAAATTTATGAATGCTGGTGCAAACATCTACACACTGACTAGTGATGAGAATATCCAATTAGCTGGTAATGTGCTACCTCTTGCTCAAACCACCATTGCATTGGGCGTGGTAACAACCGCTGATGGCGAATATACGTTCACAATGCCAGAGGGAACAGATGGTATGGTAGTGGAGTTGATTGACTACGTAGAGAATACAACTACCAATCTCCTCTTCAACGACTATATTGTCAATCTGCCAGCAGGCACCTATGAGAATCGCTTTGCATTGCATGTGCAACCAAGTAAGGTGGTCACTAATCTAGACAATATGCTTGATGCAGAGCATGGTACCAAGAAATATATCATCAATGGTCAACTCATCATCCAAACACCAGAAGGCATCTTCAATGCTCAGGGAAGTAGGTTGTAATCCACTTCCCTACTCCTTATAAAATAATCCACCTTCCTCAATCGAGAAAGGTGGATTATTCTTTTACAACGATTATATTCAACTATTGTATTTGCATTACTTCTAATGCACGATTACTTATGCACTAATTAAATTATTTAGAGTCATGCCTTGATTATCTCTTCTGCACGTGAGAGAGCACCATTAATATGGTTGCGTACATTCTCACGTCCAATAAGTTCCACCAAACCGGCCTTCTCTAATGTTGCAAACACACGTTCATTGACTCCTGACAACACCAAGGTCATACCACAACGCTGTGAACGGAAATACAGTTGTTCCAAATTGTGGATACCTGTGGAATCAATAAACGATACCTTGCGCATACGCAAAATACGCACCTTCTGTCCGTCTGTACCAATACGTTGGCTTATCTCATCGAATTTATTAGCAATACCAAAGAAATAGGGACCATCAATCTCATACACCTCTGTAAACGGAGGAATATGCAATTTTTCCAAATCATTGCCATGTAAGCGAATATCGTTTTGATGAGTAGGATCAATCTCATCCGTGAACGAACGAATACTGGTTGCCTCATTAGTACGCTTGAGAAATAAGATAACTGCCAATAGCAATCCTACTTCGATAGCCACAGTCAGATCGAAGATTACCGTAAGGATAAAGGTGACAACCATCACAATAAAATCAGACTTAGGCGCTTTGGCAAGTCCTACGATAGAACCCACACCTAGCATATTATAGCTGACCACAATCAACACACCTGCCAAGCATGCCATAGGTATCATACCGACTAGTGGTCCGAAGCAAATCAATACCAACAAGAGCACACCGGCATGCACGATACCCGCTACAGGCGTACGACCACCATTGTTGATATTCGCCATCGTACGAGCTATCGCACCTGTTGCTGGTATGCCACCAAAGAATGGAGTCACCACGTTAGCAAGACCCTGAGCAATGAGCTCTGTATTGGAATTGTGCTTATCACCAATCACGCCATCAGCCACCATAGCAGATAACAACGATTCGATGGCACCCAACATGGCTATCGTAAAGGCAGATGGGAATAGATCTTGCACCAAATTGAGCAATGTTTGTCCCTCGGTGAGATTCAATGCTGGTACATGAGGGGTTGGGATGCCACTTGGCAAAGTATATAGGTCACCAATGGTAGTGATACTGGTTATACCGCCAAACTGGCGTAACAGCCATACTACCAATGTCATCAGCACAATGGCTACCAAAGAACCTGGTATCTTCTTACTTATCTTAGTAGCACCTACGATGATGAGCAACGAGGCGATACCTACGGCAAGTGCCCACCAATTGATATCGCGCCAATGCTCTACATAGCATACCCATTTATGGATAAAATCGGCAGGAGCATTTTGTATCCCCATACCAAAAAGGTCGTTCATCTGGGTAGAGAAAATAGTCACAGCAATACCAGCCGTAAAACCTACAATCACTGGATAAGGAACAAACTTAATCACATTGCCTAGCTTAAACAATCCCATCAATATCAACATGATACCTGCCATGATGGTGGCTATCAGTAATCCTGCAAGTCCATGCTGCTGGATAATGCCATAGATGATCACAATAAACGCACCCGTAGGACCACCTATCTGCACCTTGCTACCACCAAACGCAGAGATGATAAAACCAGCAATAATGGCAGTGACAAGTCCCTCTGTAGGACCTACACCCGACGAAATACCAAAAGCAATCGCCAAAGGGATTGCTACAATACCCACAATCATACCCGCAATGGCATCTTGGAGAAGCTTCTCCTTGCTGTACGAGCGGATGGTAGAGAAGAGTTTTGGACTAAACACGTCCTTGAAAGAAAAAAAAGTTTTCATACCTTATATATAAATCAATTGACTAATCTTAATGACTCATTTACTCATGATGATAGGGCTCCCCACGCAAAATAGTCATGGCCCGATAGAGTTGTTCTACAAAAAACAGCCGTACCATTTGGTGAGAGAAGGTCATTTTGCTCAACGATATCTTGCCATTAGCACGCTGATATACTGCGTCGGAAAAACCATATGGCCCTCCAACTACAAACACGACATCCCTACCCGATGACATACGTTTTTGTATATAATCCGCAAACTCTATCGAACGGTATTCTTTGCCATGCTCGTCCAGCAATATCAAATCAGTAGCAGGGGTGATGGTACGCAATATCAATTCACCCTCGGCTTGCTTTTGTTGCTCCATTGTCAGGGCCTTGGTGTTTTTGAGTTCGGGAATCACTTGTAGCGCAAAAGGCACATAATGCGACAACCGCTTTTGATATTCTTGTACCAGAATTTCAATATGCGAATCGGTTGTTTTACCAACTACCAAGAGGGTTATTTTCATAATCTTGAATTAAGAATTCTATCACATGCCACGTTGCTGCTTGATATGCTCATACGCCTCGTTGATACCGCGAAACTTGTCTGTAGCTTGTTTTCGCAACTCTTCGCTAGCATTTGCCACCTTATCTGGATGGTATTTCATGGCCATCCTACGGTAAGCTTTCTTGACTTCATCATTGGTTGCAGATGGAGAAATCTCTAAGGCGGTATATGCCCAATTGACGTCTTTATGACGTTGATACAACGCTAATAGCGATTGATAATCTGCTGGCTGCACAGACATGTTGGTAGCGATAATCTCAATGATATTGAGCTCCTCTGGCGCTATATCGCCATCAGAGTTGGAAACCTCAAGCAATAAGCGAACAAACTCCAATCGCGTAGAATAGTTGATATATTGAGCCATCTGACGCGATACTGCCACTGGATCAATATCCTCCGTAAGCAATTGTTTGAGTAGTGCTAATGCTTGCTTGGCTCGCTCCTCACCAAAAGTACGCAAGAGAAATGGCTTGATAAAATTGATCTCTAATTTCAGCACACGTCCATCGGCTTTGATCACACAGGCTAGAAGAACAATGATTGACACACTGATATCACCCTGAGTAGCACGATGGCGACCATGGTTAGTACTGCGTGTAGATTCGTGGTCATTTTGAGAGTCCTTCGACAAATCAAACATCGAAGCTACAAATACACCTATCAGTGCACCTATTGGACCACCTACTGCAAATCCTAAGCCACCTAATATCCATTTACCTAATGACATTATTTTTCTCTTTTTTTATCCTTATAAAATGGTAATAATACAAAATAATTGATTACACCAGCCAACATGATGGCAAATATACCTGCATATTCTTCAGATATATGCAACCATATCAACACGTTGAGCAATAGCAATTGGATGACATAATTGACTGCACGTCCAAATAGGAATCCCCCTGCATTTTTCCAACTAGGGCGCATCTTAAATGTATAAAAACTAGTAAAAAAATAGTTGCATATCATTTCGATAACAAAACCAGCAGTAAAGGCTACGGAGGTAAGAAAACCCACTTCAGCCCAATGACGTTGAAATACGTCCAATAGCAAGTAGTAAATACCATATTGCAACCCCGTGCCGAATGCTCCTACAAGCACAAAACGAACCGCAGAACGATATTTCATGGGTAATCTACCTGTTAGAGTTTTCATAATACTGATTATTTACACTAGTTTTATCTCCTTACCTTGACAAAAGCGGTGTTGAATATGTCGGTCGTCACCCAGATAAACAAAGCGTTCTAGTCGCTCAACGAGTGATGAAGTGATATGACCATGAGGCAAAAGACTATGGTCATCGATCACAAGAGCATCAAATGCATATCCTGCTTCGAAACTTCCTACTTTGCCAAAGAACGAACCACCAGCTTTAGTAGCCATATAGAATACTTCCGACAGCGTCAGGAATGGGTACTCACCATCTGAAGCAGCGTATTGCAATTTGCTCATCTGCACTGCGTATTGCATCACGCGTAGCATGCTCAGATGATGGCCACCCGCAATGTCTGAACCCAATACCACATTGACTCCTTGCTGCAACATCTTGCGCACTGGAGCAATGCCTGATGCCAAATTACAGTTAGATGTAGGGCAGTGCACAGCATATACATGCTGCTCACGCATCAAACGGAGTTCTTCGCCATCGGTATAGCAACAATGTGCCATCAACGTAGGTGTCTGGCCAAACAAACCATAGCGATTATAGGCATCGCCATAGCACGATGACTCTGGTTCCAACTCTTTTACCCAAGCTATCTCCTTTTTATTTTCACTCAAATGCGATTGGACAGGCAATAATGTCTGCTTTGCCATTTCTCCCATACATCGTAGCATCTCTGGCGTACACGATGGTATGAAACGTGGCGTGATAATTGGTTTCACCAATGGCATCGATGCGAGTGAGTCTATCAATGTTTGTATACCTGTTGCCCATTCAGCAGATGTATTGCACAAGCTTGCTGGAGCATGTCGATCCATACCCACTAATCCTATCAATGCGCCCATACCTGCCTCATCAAACGTGCGAGCAAGAATCTGTGTAGAGGAGGTGTGAATGGTTGCAAATACTGCTGCACGCATCGTACCTTGACGCCACAACTCTGATACAAAGCAGTGATAGACGGCGCGAGCATATGCTTCATCGGCAAACTTTGACTCCTCTGGAAATACATATGTCTCCAGCCATGGCAACAACTGCATATCCATAGCCACACCCATATTGGTGTATTGTGGTGCATGCACATGCATATCATTCATAGCAGGTATCAGAAGCTTATCGCCATAATCCACCAATTGCTCATAAGCCAAATCTTCAGGAAGTGCATCATACACTCCCTGAATGATTCCGCTTTCATCCACTGCTATATATCCTCGCTCATACACTTCAAAGTGTGTCGATGAGGAAGTAAACAATATGTTTGCTTGATAAACTATCACAAATAATTACATGATTGCATTGAGCATCTCTTCCATGGCTGCCGTTAAACCTTCTACATTACGACCGCCTGCAGTAGCCATCCATGGTTGACCGCCACCACCACCTTGAATATTCTTGGCAGCCGACTTGATGATTTGTCCAGCGTTCTTGCCGGCATCCACCATCGATGGAGAAAGCACTACAGCAATCATTGGCTTGCCCTCCCACTCGGTAGCAGCCACAAGCGCAAAATGCTTATGAGCAATCTTATTCTTAAGGATAAGTGGCATATTGCGTAGCAGCGTTGGATCTACATTGCCTATGAGGCGAACGAGCTCCACGCCATTTTGCTCCTCTGCCTTGGCGATAAGTTCGTCGCAATAGCGCTCCACTTTCTCCGCCATGAAGGTCTCGATTTGTTTTTTCAGCGCAGCGTTCTCATCCAATGCTTTGCGGATAGCGCCTTCGAGGTCTTGTGGGTTATTCAATAGTCCGCGCAGGTTACCGAGCATGTCCACTTGCTTGTAGTAGAGTTCGTCTGCCTTAGCCGCAGTCACCGCCTCAATACGACGCACACCTGCAGCCACACTGGTCTCCATCACGATGCGTACCGCACCAATCTTACCTGTGCTACCTACGTGGCAACCACCGCACAACTCTGCTGATGGACCATACTTGATCACACGTACCTCATCGCCGTACTTCTCGCCGAAGAGCGCCATCGCACCCATCTCTTTGGCTTTGGCAATAGGTGTATTGCGACTCTCCTCGAGTGGCAAGTCCTGACGAATCATCTCGTTGGCGAGGATCTCCACTTGGCGGAGCTCTTCTGGATTCACTTTTTGGAAGTGAGAGAAGTCAAAGCGCAAACTGTCAGCGTTCACGAAACTACCCTTCTGCTCCACATGCTCGCCCAATACTTGGCGCAATGCATAGTGTACAATGTGGGTAGCGGTGTGGTTGCAAGCGATGGCTTGACGACGAGAGGTATCTACAGTTGCCACCAATGTGCCTTCTATATCTGTTGGCAATTCAGCCAAGAGGTGAACAGCCAGGTTATTCTCTTTCTTGGTGTCCAATACGCGCACATTACCGAGGGTACCTGTATCGCCTACCTCACCACCCATCTCGGCGTAGAAAGGAGTTTTGCTGAGTACCACTTGGTACAAACTCTTGCCTTTTTGCTCTACCTTGCGGTAGCGAAGCACCTTAGTCTCGCAGCAGAGCTCGTCGTAGCCGACAAACTCGCTATCGCCTTCTGCCAATACATTCCAGTCGCCCAATTCTTGTTTGTTGGCCTGACGACCCATCTCTTTTTGACGCTCCAATGCCTTGTTGTACTCCTCCTCGTTGGTGGTAAAACCGTTCTCGCTGAGAATGAGTTGGGTCAAGTCAAGTGGGAAACCATAAGTATCTTTCAATGTGAACACATCCACACCCGATATCTCTTTGCCTTTGGCCTCTTTCATGAGTTTGTCGAGCAAACTGATACCCTTGTCCAAAGTACGGAGGAAACCATCCTCCTCGCTCTTGATCACAGGAGTGATTTGTCCCTCTTGCTTCACAAGCTCAGGATAAGCAGCGCCCATGTCAGCAATGAGTTGTGGCACAAGTTTGTACATGAATGCCTCGCGTTGTCCAAGGAAAGTATAGCCATAACGCACGGCACGGCGCAAGATTCGGCGAATCACATAACCTGCCTTCTCGTTGCTTGGCAACTGACCATCGGCAATAGCGAATGCAATGGTACGGATATGGTCCGCAATCACACGCATAGTCACATCCACTTTCTCCTCTTTGCCATATTCTACGCCGCAGATCTCGCCAATCTTCTTCAGCATAGGCTGGAAGACATCGGTGTCGTAGTTCGACTGTTTGCCTTGCATGGTGCGCACGAGACGCTCAAAGCCCATACCTGTATCAATCACATTGTATGGCAGACTGTCGAGCGAACCATCGGCTTTGCGGTTGTATTGCATGAACACGAGGTTCCAAATCTCGATGACTTGTGGGTGATCTTTGTTCACTAATTCACGACCAGAGATAGCGGCTTTCTCCTCTTCATTACGGCTATCCACGTGAATCTCCGAGCAAGGACCGCAAGGACCTGTATCGCCCATTTCCCAGAAGTTGTCGTGCTTATTGCCGTCGAGGATATGGTCAGCAGGCAAGTGCTTTGCCCAGATCGATGCTGCCTCATTATCACGCTCGATACCCTCTTCTGGTGAACCTTCGAACACGGTCACATAGAGGTTCTTTGGGTCAAGTTTGAGCACATCTACGAGGTACTCCCATGCCATGTCGATAGCGCCTTGTTTGAAGTAGTCGCCAAACGACCAGTTGCCGAGCATCTCAAACATGGTGTGGTGGTAGGTATCGTGACCTACTTCCTCCAAGTCGTAGTGCTTACCGCTCACGCGCAGACATTTCTGGGAGTCCGCTACGCGAGGATATTGAATAGGATCATTACCTAGGATGATACCCTTCCAAGGGTTCATACCTGCGTTGGTAAACATCAAGGTAGGATCATCTTTGATGACCATAGGTGCTGAGGGTACAATCTTATGTCCCTTCTTCTCAAAATAATCCAAAAAGGATTGTCTAATTTCTTTGCTTGTCATATCTTGTTTTTATATTAATCTATTGGTATAAATTTTTCCACATGGTATTCACGCTTCACTTCCTTATGCTCCACCACCAATTGATTTGAGAGCAATGCTGTATTCTCATTACGTGTTTTTAGCACATCAATAGCAGTGTAGATGGCGTGCAACATACTCGTTTCTGAAGCTTCATTCTTACCTGCTATCCCATATGCAGTACCATGGTCTGGCGATGTGCGTACAACACGCAAACCTGCTGTGAAATTCACGCCACTCATATCCAACGCTTTAAATGGCGCCAAACCTTGGTCATGATACATCGCCAATACAGCATCAAAATGGTTATATTCTCCTGCACCAAAAAAGCCATCTGCCGAATATGGACCAAATGCCCAGATACCATCTTCTTGCGCTTTTGCTACAGCAGGACGGATCACTTCTTGCTCTTCCTTGCCAATCAAACCATTATCGCCTGCATGTGGGTTCAATGCCAACACCGCTATACGTGGCTTGCGGCAGGAGAAATCGGTTTGCAGGGTTTGATTCAGTACGGTGAGTTTAGCAATGATATTTTCTATTGTTATCTTTTCACTTACCTGCGAAATAGGTGTGTGATTACAAACCAACGCCACTCGCATGCGGTCGCTGATCATCATCATTAGGCTATCAACTCCATTACCAAAGATATGTGTTAAATATTCGGTGTGTCCAGAGTAGTGGAATTGGTCGCATTGGATATTATCCTTATTGATTGGTGCGGTTACCAGGGCATCCAGCATACCTTGTTGCAGGTCGGAGGTTGCACGTTGCAAACTCTTCAACGCTGCCTGCCCGGCCTCTGGGGTAGAAACACCCAACTGCAATGGCGTATCATCGCCGTAGCAGTTGATCATATTCAGACGACCATCTTTCGCTTGTTTAGGCGACTCAATGATGTTCCATTGAATATTATGCAATTCCTCACCGAGAGTCTTTGCGTGTAGGCGGGCTACTTTGGCATTGCCATATACAATGGGGCGACATATCTCACAAATATGTGGATTGATCAAACTCTTGAGGATAATCTCATACCCTACTCCATTGATATCGCCCGCTGTAATTGCTATAGTTGGTTTCATATACCTTTCCTTTAAACTCTAATCATTAATCTATCTGCGTAACTTTGTCGTATTGCAGCTTTTCGAAGTCGAATGGTTTACGCTCTTCGTTCTTGTAGCCCAGCGACATCACGCATAGAACGGTAAGGTTATCTGGTAAATTGGTCAACTTACGCACCAGATCCTCTGCGCCTTCGCGTTGATAGACGTGGCACCAGCATGCGCCCAAACCTTGATCGGCAGCTGCGAGCCAAATATTTTGTGCAGCAATAGCTGCGTCACATTGCCATGTGTCGATGATACTTGTATCCGCTGCTACCACGATGCCCGCCATAGCAGTATCAAACATACCACTACCATAAGTACGGCAACCTGCTAACTGACGCAATATCTCTTGATTGGTTATCACCACAAAGCGCCATGGATTCATACGTTTTCCAGCTGGCGACATCAACGCACAACGCACGATATAATCTAATTTCTCTTGCTCAATAGATTGAGCTGTATATTTCCTATACGAACGCCTTTCTTGGCACAAACTTTGAAAATCACGCATAATTAGTCATTGTATTAAAAAGCGCGCAAAAGTAGTAAAAAAATCCGAGATATGCAAATAAAATCATAGATTTTGGTGTTTTTTTTGTATATAGTATTCATTTCTTGCTCAGTAAAGGTATAACAATAAGAAAAAACCGCCACAATGGCGATTTTTTCTTATTGTTTGCATATAAGTCGAGCTTATGTTTATGCTTTGGTTTGCAAGTATGTTTCGAGTGCTTTTCTTAGCACTATCATTGCTTTGGCCAGATCATCTTTGTTGAGGATATATGCCATTCGAACTTGCTTTTTACCTTGCTTTGGATCGGTATAGAATCCGCTGCCAGGTGCCATCATAATGGTTTGTCCCTCATATTGAAAATCGGTTAAGCACCATTGACAGAAGTCGTCGGTATCTTCCACTGGCAGTTGCACCATGATGTAGAATGCTCCCATAGGAGTTGGTGCGAACACGCCTGGTATTTGGTTGAGTTGGTCAATGAGGAAGTTGCGACGTGCAAGATACTCATCATAGACTTCTTCCATATACTCTTGTGGTGTAGATAATGATGCTTCTGCTATGGCTTGTCCTATAAGAGGTGGAGAGAGGCGTGCCTGGCAAAATTTCATCACAGCATTGTGTACTGCTTTGTTTTTGGTAATCAGTGCGCCGATTCGTATACCACATTCAGAGTATCGTTTGCTGACAGAGTCGATGAGCACTACATTTTGCTCAATTCCCTCAAGGTGGAAGGCAGAGATATATGGTCGCTTGGTGTAGATAAATTCACGATATACTTCATCTGAGAAGAGGTAGAGATTGTATTTCTTGACAAGGTCCCTGATTTGCATCATCTCTTGTTTGGAGTAGAGATATCCTGTGGGGTTATTTGGATTGCAGATTAATATCGCTTTTGTCTTGTCAGTTATTTGCTTCTCAAACTCTTCTACTGATGGTAGTGCAAATCCATTCTCGATGCTTGTTTTTACTGCTTTGACCACTGCTCCGCATGAAATAGCAAAAGCCATGTAGTTAGCATAGCTAGGGTCAGTAACAATGATTTCATCTCCAGGGTTGAGGCATGCCATGTATGCGAACATGATTGCTTCCGATCCACCTGTGGTGATGATGATCTCGTCGGGTGAGATATCGATGCCATATTCAGCATAATATCCCACCATTTTAGTGCGAAGAGATTTGATGCCTTGCGATGGGGTGTATTCGAAAATCTCGTTGTGGAAATTATGCATGGCATCGATTGCACATGCAGGTGTTTTGATATCTGGTTGTCCAATATTGAGGTGGTAGATATGTACTCCATCTCTCTTTGCTGCATCTGCATATTTAGCCAATTTTCGAATCGGCGACTCTGGCATGTTTTGTGCTCTTACTGAAATATCCATAATCAACAATTTATAATGATTATTTTTCGCTGCAAAGGTAGCACATTATTTTGAGATATACAAGTTTTACTAGGTATAAAATGACAAAATATCCATTTTTTTTGCATATATGCGAAAAATATAGTATCTTTGCAGGCTGAATATGTGTATATAGTGACGATACATGCTACGTAGAGTACTGAAATACATCCGAGATAATGCATTGCTAAGTAGTGGTGCACGTGTACTGGTATGCGTGAGTGGTGGGGCGGATAGTGTAGCATTGTTGGACGTACTCAAACGCGGTGGTTATGACTGTGTGGTGGCGCATTGTAATTTCCATCTGCGTGGTGAAGAGAGCGATAGGGACGAAGCGTTTGTCCGTACTTTGTGTGAAGGTTTGCCGTTGTATGTTCGTGATTTTGACACGAGGGCATATGCTGCAGACACACATCAGAGCATAGAGATGGCCGCTCGTGAGTTGCGGTATCAATGGTTTCAAGAATTGGCATCGTCGTTGGATTGCGAAGCGATAGCTGTAGCGCATCATCAGCATGATCAAGCGGAGACATTGTTGCTGAACCTAAAACGTGGTGCAGGACTAAGGGGCATGTGTGGCATGCGGGCTAAGCATGAGGTGGTGGATGGTGTGCCAGTGATACGTCCGTTGCTGTGTACTACTCGTGATTATATAGAGCATTACCTTAGAGATATACGTGGCCTTGATTGGGTAGATGACAGCACGAACAGTGATGTCAGTATTCCTCGGAATGCGATACGTGCCTTGTTGAAGAGTTTTACTAAGTCGGAGATAGAGCATATGGCGTCAACGGCAGTATATATGCAGGGGTATTTGGATTGGGTGGAAGGTAAGGACACGTTAGGTGCTCAGCGTGCGCAACTATACGAGCAGTTGCGCGAGTATGGTTTTGCGGAGATTGATAAGATACACCATGCGTTGCAAGAAGGCGTTGGAGGTAAGACTTTCCGCTCTGCCACACACGAAGCCACGATCAAACATAGGCAACTGGTTATTCGCGCCATAGAAGAATGAAGCATTTTGGTATCATAGGTAATCCGTTGGGTCATTCGTACTCGTCCGGCTATTTCACTGAGCGTATTCGTCGTGAGTCGTTGGATGCACGTTATGATGTGTGGGAATTGTCGTCGATAGATGAAGTGGCGGAGGTGATGCAAAAGTTGGATGGTTTTAATGTGACGTATCCATATAAGGAAGCCATCCTACCCTATTTGACTGGTATAGATGAGTGTGCAGCTTGTATAGGTGCGGTGAATGTGGTGTATAAGGGCAAGGGGTATAATACGGATTGGTTGGGCTTTTGCGATAGTGTTGCTAGTCTAGTGACTCGTGATGACAAGGCGCTGCTGCTGGGTACAGGGGGAGTGAGCAAGGCTATTCAATATGGATTGAAGCAGATGGGGATAGGTTATACGTTGGTCAGTAGGCAGGCCATGTCGGGAATGATAAGGTATGAAGATCTAGACGATGAGATTATAGATGGACACAGGTTGATCGTCAACTGCACTCCGTTGGGTATGTGTCCATATGAAGGCGAATTGCCAGCGTTACCATACGAGTTGTTGGGGAGGAAACATGTGCTGTATGACTGTATATACAACCCGGGTAAAACGTTGTTTTTGCAGCAGGGAGAGGCACGTGGTTGTAGGATAAAGAATGGATTGGAAATGTTACACATCCAGGCGGATTATGCTTGGAAAATTTGGAATGAGATATGAAAAAAGTATTGACTATTTTGGCTTTGATGCTATTGTGCATGAGTTCAATGTTAGGCGAAGTGCATGAGCATGAGCAGGCAGTGGTGTATTACATGCCTAAGACGGAGTTGGTGATAGAGTTGGGGTATGATGTAGTGGAGGCGTATCCAGGAGTGTATTATCAGTATGCTGAGCGGTATTTGGGTGCATGTGATGTAGTATTGGATACCGTGGTGGAGTATGTGCTGACTAGTGCAGATATTGTGCCTCGTGCGAAGGCAGATCGTGATCGAGCTTATGTGGTGACAGCACAAAAAGGTGTGAAGAACCAGTGTGTGAGTTTGAGTAGCGATGGACGATTATTGGGGTATAATATCGGTGCGGTAAAGGAGGAGCAGGTGCATGTTAACTGGAAAACGGATGTGGTTCGTCTGAGTAAGGATTGTGCACCAATGCCGCTGCTGGAGGAGCAGTTTATGGCCACTACGGTAGCGAAGATGGCAGAGGGTGCCGCCAAGCAGATTTACCGTATACGTGAGGCACGACTGAACTTGCTTTCGGGTGAGGTGGAGCATCTGCCAGCTGATGGTGAGGCGATGGCATTGACGTTGGAAGAGTTGAGACGTCAGGAAGAGGCGTTGACGGCGCTGTTCGTAGGCCGAAGGTATGTGACTAGTTATCGCTATCAAGTGGTGTATACGCCCGAAGGAGATGCATGGGATGAAGTGGTAAGTAGGTTCTCGTTGCATCAGGGTGTGGTGAAGAACGATGACCTGAGTGGTGAACCGGTGTATGTCCGTGTCAAGGGCAGTTACCAGCAGTTAGGTGAAGCCGTAGTGGAGAATAACAAGGGCCCAGTGGCTTCGCAGCTGTATTATAACTGGCCAGGCAGTGCGGAGGTGCGAGTGGTATTTAAAGGCGAGGAACTGGCAGTAGGCAGGTATGATATAGCGCAGTTTGGCGTGGCAATACCGTTGTCGGCTGAGCTCTTCGTGGGTAAAGATACACCTATTATATATATAAATGCCGAGACGGGCCATATCCAATCGATTGAGCAATGAGACGAATATTGTATGTAATAGTGATGACGCTGCTGGTATGTGGTGTGCGGGGTCAAGAGTTGCAGTGCACAGTGAACATCAATTCGGAGCAGGTGCAAGGCAGTAATCAATCGCTGTATACTACACTGCAACAGAGTATAGAGGAGTATGTGAATACGCTTCGCTGGACGAATATGACGTTTCAGAGCAAGGAGCGTATCGAGTGTAGTATGCTGATCGTAGTGAAGAGTGTGCAGGATAATGTGTTTACATGTGAGTTTACTTGCCAGAGTCGTCGTCCGGTGTATGGAACGAGTTATCAGACACCTACGTTGAATGTGAAGGATGATTATTTTGTGTTCACATATCAGGAGCATGATCGTCTTGAGTTTCAAACGAGTACTTTCACGAGCAACTTGAGTGCGTTGTTGGCCTATTATTGCTATTTGATCATAGGCCATGATATGGACTCGTTTCAGAAGTTAGGTGGTACGCCGTATTTCCAGATGTGTGAAAATATCGTAAGTTCGGCTCAGTCTGCATCGTTGTCGGATACTGAGTTGGCTGGATGGAAGACGTTTGAGAGCAATCGTAATCGTTATGCGATGATCAACAATCTGATGGATGAGGCTTTTAAGGGTTATCGCACGTATTACTATACGTACCATCGTTATGGATTGGATGAGATGGGTAATAATGTGGCGAATGCTCGTGCTCGTATAGCGAAGGAGATCAAGGTGCTGAAGGAGGCGTATCACGCACGTCCTGCCACGTATATTGTGAATGCGTTTTTAGATGCCAAGAGTGATGAGTTGATCAATATCTTTAAGGGGGGTACAAGCGAGGAGAAGAAGATGGTATATGAGTTGCTGACGGATATCGACCCTACCCGACAGTCGCAATACGATGGGATTAATAGTAATTGATGGTGCAGAGATTTAGCGTATTGATGGTGGGGATGACAAAAAAAAGAAACTTCGTAATGAAGTTTCTTTTTTTGTCGGGATGGCGAGATTCGAACTCACGACCTCCTGCTCCCAAAGCAGGCATTCTAACCGGGCTGAACTACATCCCGCACACTTCCTTTTCGAAAGCGGGTGCAAAGGTACTGCTTTTTTTTGAACTGACCAAATATTTTCGAAAAAAAATGCAAAAAAAGTATATTTTTAACGAAAAATAGCAGAAAATAGTGTTAAATATGGTGATAAGGCACTAAGAAAGTAATGAGAAGATGGATAAAATGATACAGAAAAAAATATTGAACATCGTCACAAAAAAAATAAATTGCATAGATTTCTTGCGTATGTGCAATTTTTGTAGTACCTTTGTCCGATTTTTGGGTTTTACCAAATCATAACTCATATTGATAATCATATATAAGGTTTAAAGATAATGGATAAAAACACGTGGATTGGCTTTGGATTAATAGCCGTAATTATTGTAGGATTTTCATTTATTAACCGCCCTTCGAAGGAAGAATTGGCTGAACGTAAGCGAGTGCAAGACTCCATTGCGATGGTTCGATTGCAAGAGGCCGAGGCCCAATTGCTATCTGAACAAATTGCTCAGGAATTGCAAACAACAGGCAATACTGACAAGAACCATGCACAAGTAGCAGAGCAAGTAGCTGCATTGTATGGTGCGTTTGCTGTATCGGCACAAGGTGAGGAAGGAGTAGTCACTTTGGAAAATGAGAAGGTGCGCGTAGGTATCGCTCGCCGTGGTGGTAGATTGGTAAAGGCCGAATTGAAGGAATACAAAGCATATGGCGACAGCGTGAATGACCTGTGTCTATTTCAAGGAGATGAAAGCAGTTTGGCATTTACGTTGGTGACGAATAATAGTCGAATATTATCAACAGAGAACTTGTATTTTGATGTAGTCGAGCAAACAACCGATGCGGAAGGCAATACAAAGCTGACGATGCGTCTAAATACAAACATAGACGATTGCTATATGGACATGGTATATACATTGCCAGCTAATGATTATATGTTAGGCATGAGCATTCAGCCTCACAATATGCAACTAGCTCTGGCGCAAAACATGTCGACATTGGAGATGCAGTGGAATCAGAGGGTGCCACAACAAGAAAAAGGGCGTAAGTTTGAGGAGAAATATGCGCAGTTGCAGTATATGTTTGTAGGCGGTGATATCGATGAATTGGATCCGCTAAAGGCAGATCGTGCAAAGGAGTCCGCAAGACTGAAATGGATAGCCTATAAAGATCAGTTCTTCTCAACGGTGTTGATTGCCAATGATGCGTTTGAGTCTACCCAGCTTGAGTCTACGCCAATGAACGCACATAGTGGATATATCAAAGAGTATAAGACGAGTGCAAGTCTAAGTTGGGATATAAATGGCAAAACAACTACTGACTTGCAATATTACCTGGGTCCGAACCACTATAATACGCTGAGAGCGTATGACAAAGATGTGGATAAGGCTGCACGTCTGCACCTAAATGAGTTGGTGCCACTAGGTTGGAAATTAGTATCCTGGATTAACAAGGCATTGGTAATTCCTATGTTTGATTTGTTTACATCATGGGGGTTGCATATTGGTATTGTTATCTTGCTAATGACGTTGGTTATCAAATTGATTATATTGCCATTCGTGTTTGCGTCGTATAAATCGAGTGCGAAGATGCGTGTGCTGAAGCCTCAGATCGATGAAATCAATGCAAAATACCCCCCTGAGAAGATGCAAGAGCGCCAACAAGCGACAATGGCGTTGTATCAAAAAGCAGGTGTGAGCCCTATGTCGGGTTGTTTGCCGATGTTGTTCCAGTTCCCTGTACTGATGGCTATGTTTTGGTTCTTGCCAACCGCTATTGAGTTGCGTGGTCAATCGTTGTTTTGGGCAGATGACTTATCTACCTATGACGCCATCCTATCATGGGATACACCGTTGCCATTGTTGGGATGGACTCACCTGAGTTTGTTCTGCTTGCTGATGACCATTGTGAATATCGTATATACGCATATCACGATGCAACAACAATCTGGTGGTCAGGAGATGAAGATGATGAAGTGGATGATGTATTTGATGCCATTAATGTTCTTGTTCTTCTTCAATGATTATGCGGCAGGATTGAGTTATTATTACTTTGTGAGTCTGCTGATGACGATTATCCAAACGATGATATTCCGTTGGTCGATAGACGACAAGAAGGTGTTGGCCGAGATGGAGAGAAATGCGAAGAAGAAAGGCTCGCAAAAGAAATCGGGTTTTGCTGCACGCTTAGAGGCTATGCAAAGGGAACAACAACGTCTGGCTCGTGAGAATGCGAAAGCACAAATGAGAAGATAAGTACTTGAATACTAATCAAGTGAGTAATCGAAAAATGAAAACAAAAGCAATGATATTGGTCCTGTGCTCAGCAATGAGCATGGGACTATTTGCGCAAAACGATAGTATTTATGCGCAGGTAAAGGAAGATAAATATACGTTTGGTGATTTCTTTGATGCGTTGGATCTGCCTACGGTGTTGGGTGCTGGTTTCACTCCTAATGGCATCGAAGGAGCGACCTTTAATTCGGCGATGCGTCTAGGGTGGCGTCATCATAAGAACTATGGTACGTTTGTTTATATCACCTACGATACGCACAGCAACAAGTATGAAAATCTAGACTTGCAGTTTGCTGGATGTAACTTGCGCACGGCAGAAGTGTGGTATAATGAGGTGGGCATGAGTGTGGGTTATCGTTTTCCACTAGTAAAGGACATTAAGAAATTTTACGAACAGCCGTATTTTCATCCGTGGGATATGTATGTGAGTGTACAGCCGGGCGTATCGATTGCTACGATTAAGAATGCTGCGCTATTGGAGCATACAGAAGGTGGCGTAGCATATGAGTTGGAGAGTTTGGATCATGCGGTACCTACCCTACGTTTTTCAACGGGTATAGAATGGTTTATTATGCACAATTTCAGCGTGTTTGCAGAATTGGCTTATACGCAACACTTGCTGCCAACTATCATTGAGCAAGCGGCTATCAACCAGGGCGAAATTCGCAATCCGTCTGGTCCGTTGATGGTATCGATAGGTTTGTCACTATTCTTTAATTAATCAAGTAGGCATATAGCACTCGGCAGGCGAGTGCAGGTGTAACGAGCACTGATGTGATGCATCTGAGTATAGATGTAATCTATCATTCAAAAAAAAAAGTGCTGGTTCTCTTGCGCATATGCGTATTTTTTTGTACCTTTGCAGCAGTTTTAAGAGAATTTTATTAGATGATAAAACGTATATTGGTTACTTGTCTTTCTCTGGCTCTTAGCTTGGGATTGTATGCCCTTGACAAAGAGGCATTAGCAGACACATTGAGCGCCTTTGTTCAATCGCGTGCATATGTGGATAAAGTGACAGTGAGTCGTGTGCGTGTGCGCAAGACACAAGTGTTTGTATATACCAATCGCAGTTTGAGCCAAGTGTCGTTGAGTGAGGGTGATGTGCGCAGTTTACGCTTATTGGTGAGTCAGATGGTATTAGGCAATAACCAAGGTAAGGTAACGATTTACACGGATGGTTATGAGGTGGGCGAATTGGTGACGTCATTGCACCATCATCGCGCCAAGGGTGAGCGCTATACTATCCCCGAGACAACGCAGTGGGTGACGAATATTTCGCGCCCTTATAATGCCAAACAAGGTTTGGAAGGGAGGCATATTGCCTTATGGGGCAGTCATGGACAATATTTCCACCAACCTACTGAGTCATGGCGTTGGCAGAGGGCCAAGGTGTGGAGCACGGTGGAGGATTTATATACAACTAGCTATACGATGCCATTCCTGGTGCCTATGCTAGAGAATGCTGGTGCGGTAGTAGTACAACCACGTGAGCGCGATACACAAACGCATGAGCAGGTGGTGGACAATCGTGATGCAGTTCAAAGTGGTTCAACATTGTTCAATGTGGTTCAAAGTGGTTGGGGAAGAGATGAAGATGGTGTACTGATGGAAGGCGAGAATCCTTTTACTTTGGGTAGTTATGCTATAGAAGCAATCGGTAACAAGACCAAAGGCGAGATGCGATACACTCCATCGTTACCAGAAGGTGAATATGCTGTGTATGTAAGTTATAAGACTTTGCCCAATAGCACTAGCAAAGCACAATATACAGTGGTTCACAAAGGCCAAAAGACCACCTTTGCTGTGAATCAAAAGATGGGTGGCGGCACATGGGTATATCTTGGCACGTTTGCTTTTGACGGCGATAAGGCGAACAACTATGTGAGCGTTGCCACAGTAGCCAATGGCAAAGAGGTAGTGACTACCGATGCGGTGAAGTTTGGTGGTGGTATGGGAAACGTAGCACGTTACAAACAACCCGATAGTTTTGAGAATATCCCTTCGTCCAAAGACTTACCACAGCGCGATATAGTGATGATAGATAGCGCCGAATTACTTGCAAACCAATCCAATGCAATAACTAGCGGTTTGCCTCGTTATATCGAGGGTGCACGCTATTGGATGCAATATGCGGGTATACCAGATAGTATTTACAACTTTACCGACAGCAAAAACGATTATGTGGATGATTATGCTGCACGTGGTATATGGGTAAACTATTTGGCAGGTGGTAGCGCAGCCAACCCTAGCGAGGCCGGATTGAATATCCCGCTACACTTATGTTTGGCATTCCATACTGATGCTGGTGTACGCAAAGATGTGGTGGGTACGTTGCTTATTTATAAAGATCACGACGACGATCAAAGCAAAACCTACCCTACTGGCAAAAGTCGCATCTTAAATCGTGATTTGGCAGACTATATGCAAACACAGATTGTAGATGATATGCGTGCATTGTATGCTCCTGAATGGACTCGCCGTCAGTTGGACAACTCATCGTATGCTGAAGCACGGCATCCTAAGGTACCTGCCGTATTATTGGAATTGCTCTCGCACCAAAACATGACGGATATGCAATATGGTCTTGATCCACGTGTACGTTTTGTCGTGTCGCGCGCGATATACAAATCCATGTTGCGCTTTATCCATGAGCAATATGGTACAGAGTACGTGGTGCAGCCATTGCCGGTACGTGGTATGGCGATGAGGCGATTAGGCGAGGAGATACGGGTAAGTTGGCAATCTACTCCAGATGTCTTGGAGCCAACGGCGGAACCAAACTACTATATCGTATATACTCGCACGAATGATGGTGATTGGGATAATGGTGTGCGTGTGACAAAGAATGAATACAAATTTACTGCAGAAGCAGGTATGCGCTACGATATTCGCGTGGCAGCAGGCAATGCAGGAGGCCTGAGTTTCAAGAGTGAGGTATTGTCAGCATACATTGCTCCTGAGGAGAAGGGCGAAGTGCTGATTGTCAATGGTTTTACACGCGTGAGCGGCCCTGAATGGTGGAGTGACAGTATCTATGGCGGTATTCGCCCTAATAGCCATGCTGTACCATATGGCAAGGGCGTGAACTATATTGGTGACGTGTATGACTTTGATAGTCGCAACGAATGGGTAACGGATGACAACTGTGGTTGGGGCATGTGCTATAGCGACCACATGGATCATCCTACTGTGGGTAACACATTTGAGTACCCTACTATACACGGCAAGGTGTTGGCAGAGTTGGGTTACTCGTATGTCACAACAGGTGTGGATGCCTTGGATAGCATTGCAGGCTATGACGCTGTGGACGTGATATTGGGTAAGCAAAAGACCACTATCATGGGTAAGGACACCTCTTTCCACTGCATGCCAACTAATTTGCAACATGCTTTGACGCATTACTTGCAACATGGCGGTCGTCTGCTATTGGCGGGTGCGTATATCGCAAGCGATATGACGAGCAAAATGGATAAGGCGTTCATCAAGAATCAGTTGCATTATGAATTCCGCACTATCAACGCATCGAAGACGGGCAAGATTCGCATAGAACGTCAATTAGCTAAAGGCAATTATACCTTTCGCACAGAGCCAAACGACACGATCATTCACACCGAGAATGCAGATGGTATTTATCCCACAAAGGATGGCATTGTGGTAGCACGTTTCCCTGAGGCGAATGTGGCTGCTGCAATTGGGTGTGACAAGACAGCAGAAGGTGGTGCAAAAACGCTGTGCTGGAGTATTATGCTGGAGAGTGTGCGTGAGTTTGATGCGCTGTACAAAGCATGTATTGAATGGTTGATGAAATAAAATTAGACCGCCTTCGGCTGTGAGACCGCAGTGCTGTTAGAAGTTAGAAATAAAAAGCGATGAAAAAGAAAAAGAATTTACCATTATTGGAAAATATTGAGATTACGGGTATAGCTGCTGAGGGCAAAGCCCTAACGCGTGTGGATGATATGGTGCTTTTTGTACCCTACTGCGTGCCTGGCGATATTGTGGATATACAAGTAACACGCAAGAAACACTCGTTTATGGAAGGGCGTGTAGAGCGTATCGTAAAACCATCTCCTGTGCGTTGTGAACCTGTGTGTAAACACTATGGCGAGTGTGGTGGTTGTAAGTGGCAGATTCTGCCATATGAGGAACAATTGCGCCATAAGCAGCAACAGATTGTGGACAACCTCACACGTATCGGTAAGATTGAACTACCCGAGATTTCTCCTATTCTCGGTAGCAAAGAGGTATATGAATATCGCAATAAATTGGAGTTTACATTCTCCGACCGCAAGTGGTTGAGTTGGGATGCCATCCGTGCTGCAGGCGGACTGGAGAACGTGGACAACAGTCACGGACTCGGCTTCCATATACCAAACTGCTTTGACAAGGTGTTGGATATTACTGAGTGTCACCTCATGCCCGATATTAACAACCGTATCCGCAACGGCATACGCGAGTATGCGCGAGGATTAGGTATCACATTCTATAATGAACACAGCCACGAGGGACAATTGCGTACACTCATCTTACGCTCAAACCATAAGGGTGAAATTATGCTCATCGTAGTATGGGCAGACGAACCTGACATGCGCGTGATGGAGTATATCCGTGATAGTTTCCCAGAGATTATCAGCCTATTATACGTGGTGAATCGTAAGTTCAATGATACGATCGGTGACCAAGACGTACATGTGTTCCACGGACAAGACCATATCATGGAGCAGATGGAGCATTTGCAATTTAAGGTAGGCCCTAAATCCTTCTACCAAACCAACACCTTGCAGGCATATGAATTGTATAAAGTGGCTCGTGAGTTTGCTGGTTTGACTGGCAAAGAATTGGTATTCGACCTCTATACGGGTACGGGTACTATCGCTAATTTTGTGGCGCACCAAGCACGCCAAGTGATTGGCATTGAGTATGTGCCAGAAGCAATTGAGGATGCTAAAGTAAATGCGAAGATTAATAAGCTAGATAATACCCTATTCTTCGCGGGTGATATGAAGGATATTTTAAATGAGGACTTTATCGCGCAATATGGACGCCCAGATGTAATTATTACTGACCCACCTCGTGCAGGTATGCATGAGGATGTGGTGAATACAATTTTGTTTGCAGAGCCAAAGCGCATTGTATATGTGAGTTGCAACCCTGCTACACAGGCACGTGATTTGAATATGTTGGATACCAAGTACCGTGTAGTGAAAGTGCAGCCGGTGGATATGTTCCCCCATACACACCATGTAGAGAATGTGGTGCTGTTGGAGAAGAGAGATTAAAGGTTATAGATTAAACGTAAAGGCGATGAAATTATTATTGATTCTTACGGTTTTCTTTGTACAGTTCACAGATAAAGGTGGCTCAGATCGTATTGCATTGAGCAATACTGCGATGGCGATGCGTCAGGAGCGAGGGATTAGCATTGACTCGTTGGATTATGCTGTCTCTCCGATCTACCTCGATTCGATAGAGGCATTAGGAGGCAAGATCTTGCATACATCAAGATGGATGAATGGCGCAACGGTAGATGCTAAAAGTGGTGCAAAGAGTAAGTTTCTAGCATGCTCATTTGTGGATACTGTATATGTGACACGAAAGTCAAAGATGATTGCTCCACGCACATCACCAATGCCAAACAAGACAATGGTTACCTATACAGACAGCGCATACTATGGACAAGCATATGATCAATTACAACTGCTCAATCTGCCGCCTTTACACGATGCTGGGTTTGAGGGACAAGGTATTCGAATCGGTATAGCAGATGTGGGATTTGCCAACGCAGACTCGTTACCCGCACTAGATGCTACACGAGAACAATGGTTAGGATATGCCGATTTGACGGATGATACATGTGATATATTTAGTATGCACTTGACCCATGGTACATCATGTTTGTCGACTATTATGGGCATTACAGATGAATATACAGGCGCGGCAACTCAAGCAGAATACTTTTTGTTTAAGACCGAAGAAATCGACACGGAAAGTCCTAAGGAGATTGACAACTGGGTAGCAGCAACGGAGATGGCTGATTCGATGGGTTTGCATATCTTATCCACATCGCTTGGGTACGCGCTCTTTGATGACGATGAACTCAGCTACAATTACGCAGATATGGATGGACAAACCACTCGTGGTGCATTAGCTGCCCAAATTGCTACAAGAAAGGGCATGCTACTAGTGGTGGCCATGGGTAATGATGGCACCAACTCATGGCATTATCTATCAACACCAGCAGATGCTGATAGCATATTGAGTGTTGGGGCAATAACCACTAATGGCATTATTGCGCCATTCTCATCCTATGGTCCAACAAGCGACGGACGCATCAAACCAGAAGTATGTGCCGTAGGTGTGAATGCTGCACTTATCGACGTAACGAATGATGTGGTATATGGCGATGGAACATCCTTCGCATGTCCACAAATTGCAGGTGCAGCGGCATGTCTATGGTCTGCACTACCCCAAGCAACCAATATGGAAATTCGCGAACGAATCATCCGTTCTGCAGACCGCTATGATGAACCTCATAGTAGATATGGGTATGGTATTCCAAACCTTTGGGAAGCTTATGGCATCGGGATGGAAAATAACTTAACCTATTTTAAAGATAATCACACACACAAGGCACAAAAAATATTATTGAATGGACAATTATTTATAAAAAAAGACAACCACTTATATAATATATTAGGAACCTATATTTCAACACATTAAAACTATGAAATTTACTCACTTACACGTACACTCACACTACTCTGTGCTTGACGGAATGAGCAAAGTACCCGACTTGGTGGACAAAGCCATCATGATGGGTATGCCCGCTATCGCATTGACCGACCACGGATGTATGTATGGTATCAAGGAATTGCTTGACTATACCAAGAAAGCCAATAAGAAACTCAAAGAGAAAGCCAAAGAAGAAGGTACGGATTTTGTGCCATTCAAACCCATCGTGGGTGTAGAAGCATATTGTGCACGTCGTGGACGCTTGCTACGTGATAAAGACCTAAAAGCACCTAATACAGAAGGCAAAACCTATATTGTGGACCAAAGTGGTTGGCACTTGATTCTGCTAGCTAAGAATATGCAAGGATATCGCAATCTATGCAAAATAGTCAGCGCTAGCTTTATGGAAGACAGTTATTATCGCCGTCCACGTATTGACCGCGAACTGCTACAGCAATACCACGAAGGATTGATATGCTGTTCTGCCTGCTTGGGTGGTGAGTTGCCACAGAAGATCATGGCTACCCTTACATGGGGGGATGGTGCTACCGTATATGGCACACCTCGCAAAGGCGAACCACTAGAAGGTGTTCCTGCAATTGGCGATGGACAATGGGCAGCAGTGGAGGAAACCATCCAATGGTACAAAAATCTGTTTGGAGAGGACTATTATATTGAAATTCAACGCCATCAGACTACTAAAGACGGGGCTGATCAACAGGTATATCAGGTGCAAAAAGATGTTAATCCTGTATTAATAGAGTTTGCAAAGAAATATAATGTGAAGGTGATTGCTACCAACGATGTGCACTTTGTAGAGGAAGAACATGCGGAGGCACACGACCATTTGGTGTGCGTGAGCACCAACCATTTTATTGACGATGAGAATCGTATGCACTACACCAAACAAGAATGGCTCAAGTCACCTGAACAGATGGCAGAGATATTTAGCGATATCCCAGAGGCATTGGAGAATACACAAGAGATTGTGGATAAGGTGGAGATATACGACATCGATTCAGGACCTATCATGCCTAAGTTCCCTATTCCTGAGGAGTTTGGTACGGAGGATAGTTATCGCGAGAAATTCACAGAGCAAGATTTGTTTGAGGAGTTTACACGCGATGAGCACGGTAATGTAGTCCTCAACGAAGAGCAAGCCAATGAGAAGATTAAGAAACTAGGTGGATATGACAAACTATACCGCATCAAGTTGGAGGCAGATTATTTGGCACACCTGGCATACAAAGGTGCCCACGAGCGCTATGGCAATACGCTGACAGAGGAGCAAGAGGAGCGAATCAAGTTTGAGTTGCATATCATGAAGACGATGGGTTTCCCTGGATACTTTTTGATTGTGATGGACTTTATTCGTGCGGCGCGTGAGGAGTTGGGCGTTAGTGTAGGTCCAGGTCGTGGTAGTGCAGCAGGATCGGTAGTGGCATACTGTCTGAGAATCACTGACTTAGATCCGCTAAAATACGACTTACTGTTTGAGCGTTTCTTGAATCCTGACCGTATATCCCTACCCGATATCGATACCGACTTTGATGATGCTGGTCGTGGTAAAGTGCTAGATTGGGTGAGTGATAAGTATGGTCATACACAGGTGGCACATATCATCACCTATGGCACCATGGCCACCAAATCTGCAATTGCGGATGTCGGTCGCGTCCAACGTATTCCGTTGCCTCGTGTGAATGAGATTAAGAGTTATATCCCTGACCGCAGTTTCCCTGATAACATTAAGGATGAGAAAGGCAAATCGCCTAAGGTAAACCTGAAGAACTGCTATAAGTATGTGGATGAATTGCGCATGCTGCTGAATGGCGATGAACCACAGATTCGCAATATGCTAACCTATGCAGCTCAGTTGGAAGACACTATCCGTCAAGTAGGCGTGCACGCCTGTGGAGTGATTATTGGTGCGGATGATCTTACCAAGTTTGCTCCGTTGAGCACGGTGGAAGATCGTGAATCTGGTAAACGTGTCTTGGTGACCGAATACGACGGTCACGTGGTAGAGAGCGTGGGATTGATTAAGATGGACTTTTTGGGATTGAAAACCTTAACTATCATCAAAGAGTGTTTGCAAAATATCTACAAGGCACACGGCATAAGTATCGATATCGACCATATCCCCATTGATGATGCGGAGACATACAAACTCTTCCAAGAAGGCCGCACAGTAGGTGTATTCCAGTTTGAGTCGGCAGGTATGCGTAAGTATATGAAGGAGCTAAAACCTACGGTGATAGGTGACCTCATCGCTATGAACGCACTCTATCGTCCAGGACCTATGGATTATATTCCACAGTTTATCCGCCGTAAGCATGGTCAGGAGCCTGTGACTTACGATATACCTGTGATGGAGAAATACCTTAAGGATACTTATGGTGTTACGGTATATCAAGAGCAGGTGATGTTATTGTCGCGATTGTTGGCCAACTTCACTCGTGGTGAGAGCGACCAGTTGCGTAAGGCGATGGGTAAGAAGATTATGGCGATGTTGGCAGAATTGAAACCAAAGTTCATTAATGGCGGTAAGAGCAACGGACACGACGAGAAAGTGCTCGAAAAGATTTGGGCAGACTGGGAGAAGTTTGCATCATATGCGTTCAACAAATCGCACGCTGCTTGCTACTCGTGGGTGGCATACCAAACAGCATACCTGAAAGCACACTACCCTGCCGAATTTATGGCTGCCAACTTGACTGTGGCAAAAGATGACATCAAGGATGTGACGAAGTTTATGGATGAGTGTAAGGCGATGAAGATATCCGTACTTGCACCCGATGTAAATGAGTCAGAGATGAACTTCACAGTCAATAACAAGGGCGATGTGCGCTTTGGTTTGGGTGGCGTAAAAGGTGTAGGCGAAGGTGCTGTCGAGGCTATCATCAACGAGCGTGAAAAGAATGGCAAATACAAAGATTTGTTTGATTTCCTAGAGCGTGTCAACCTTCAATCATGCAACCGCAAGACGGTTGAGAGTCTTGCGTTGGCTGGTGCCTTTGACTGCTTTGACGGATTCTACCGTGAGCAGCTATTTACCACTAATAACAAAGGCGAAAATATGCTAGAAGTTGTGATGCGATACGGCAACCGATATCAGCAAGACAAACAAGCCCAATCCATTACCTTGTTTGATAGTTTCGGAGGGTTAGGCGTTGAGGTACAAAGACCTGACTTACCTATCGTACCTCGTTGGTCAAGCATCGAACGACTCAACAAAGAGAAAGAACTTATTGGAATCTTCCTTTCTGCTCACCCTTTAGACGAATGGGAGTTCGAAGTGCGCGAATTATGCAATATCACAGCCGACGAACTGACTAAGTTTGAATCATGGCGTAAACCTGAATCACGTGCAAATACTACGATCAAAGAAGAATTAGATGAGCAGACTAACGAAGTTCGACAAACCCCTACCGAATGGATAAAAGAACATGCTGACAAAACATTGCATATTGGTGGAATTGTTGTTAGTTCTGAAGAATTAATTTCACAAAAAGGTAATCCATACGGAAGATATGTCATTGAAGATTATTCAGGTAGTTACCAATTCTCTGCATTTGGCGAGACATACAAACAATATGCTTCTTTGCTCAAACAAAATGTATATGTTTACATCTCTGGTGTGATCCAGCAAAAAGGAGCACATATGAAGTGGTTCAAACCAAAGCCAATAGAAGAAGCTGAATATGAATTTTCACTACAGCAAGTACAATTGATTGAAGATGCTCAAAAGCATTTACAGAGTTTGACCTTGCAAATTCCTATCGAGCAGATACAGCCAGACCTAATAGATGAGTTGACAGAGATGACTCAACAACATACCGGAAACACCTCTTTACGTGTCAATATTTTTGATGAGACAAAGCAGAATTTGATTACTTTTAATGCGCATCCCATCAAAATAGACTCATCATTCTATCATTGGCTCAAAATGCTAAAACTTGACAATATTATTTATTACAAAGTCAACTAAATATAAATATCATGAAAAAGATTTTATTTATCACATTAGCAATTATCACCTGTGTAAATACATGGGCAAATTCCACATTGCTTCATGGCACACCTATGGGATCACCTTCTGTGGATTATAGTAATGGTTCGATTAGCACAACTGTCAATCAACCTGCTAATGCCTTTGATGGGGATTTAAATACATATTACGCATCATATGACCGTTCATACACTTGGGTGGGTCTCGACTTAGGCAAACCACATATCATCACTCGTGTAGGTTGGTCTCCACGCAACGATGGAGTTGGACCGAAACGTGTGATATTAGGTACAATTGAAGGTGCTAATCGTAGCGACTTTTTGGATGCAGTTCCACTCTATATCATTGATCAAATTGGCGTTATTGGGGAAACACACTATGCCGATGTAGCAGTCAGCAAAGGATTTAGATATGTGCGTTACGTAGGGCCTAATGATGCACGATGCAATATTGCTGAAGTTGAATTTTATGGTTATGAAGGCGAAGGCGATGAAACTCAATATTATCTGCCTAGTGGATTACCATTGGTTGTAATACAAACGGTGAATGCCGCAGAACCCATGGATAAGGTCAACGATATAGGTTGCTATGTGCGTATTATTAACACAGACCATACTTATGTGTTAGATAGCGCAACTACCCGTTTGCGTGGTAATGCGTCTACACAATTCCCTAAAAAACCATATCGCATTAAGTTCGATAGCAAGCAACAACCTTTGGACGCACCTGCAAAAGCTAAAAAATGGACCTTAATCAATAATTATGGAGACAAGACCCTGATGCGCAACCTCTTGGCTTTCCATATCAGCGAAAAGATGGATATGCCTTATACACCATACGGCAGAGCGGTAGATGTAATACTCAACGGAGAATATAAGGGCTGTTACCAACTATGTGACCAAATAGAAGTCAATGAGAATCGCGTAAATATCGATGAAATGGAAACTACTGATATCACAGGCGAGAACCTAACTGGTGGTTACCTGTGGGAAATCGATGCTTATGCCTACGAAGAGGTTAGTTGGTTCAACTCCAATCATAACATACCCGTTACCATCAAATCGCCAGATGAAGATGAGATCACACCAGAACAAACCAAATACCTCAAAGACTTTTTCAACGCCATGGAGGCTGATGTATATGGCGCAAACTTCGATGATTACAACTATGGTTGGCGCAGATTATTAGATGAGGAGACTTTCCTCAAACACTTCTTGATTGGAGAGTTCTCTGGCAATACGGACACGTATTGGAGTGTGTACCAATACAAAAAACGTAGCGAGGATAAGATATATACAGGTCCTGTTTGGGACTTTGACATAGCGTTTGACAATGACTATCGTACTTATCCATTGAACAACAAAGCAGATTTCGTATGTTTCAGTGGCGGTTCGGTAGCAGGTGATATGGGTACCTTTGTACGTCGTATCATCCAGCAAGATGTCAACACACTACCACAAATCCGTGAGTTATGGATGCAAGGAAGACATCATGGTATTACTGAAGACGCTCTGTGCACATGGATTGATGATATGGCTAATACCATTTATCGCTCACAACGACTCAATTTTATGCGTTGGGATATACTCAACAGACAAGAGCACATGAATCCTGTAGCTAGAGGTAGTTTCGAAAACGAAGTAAACTATCTGAAAGAATACGTCACCAAACGTATCCAATGGTTAGATAAGCGTTTACAGTATACTGCTACTGACATCGTGCATGATATTGTATCAACACCACGAGTGGCAATTTGGGATATTCTCGGGCGTTCAATCTACAAGGGACAAGAGATGCCAACATTAGAGCCTGGAATGTATATCGTAAACGAAAATGGAAATACTGAAATTAAAATGATAATAGAATAAATATAAAATTATATGGAAAGAAAAGTTCGCGTTCGTTTTGCGCCAAGTCCAACCGGCGCATTGCACATTGGTGGTGTTCGTACTGCCTTGTTTAACTATCTGTTTGCACGCCAACATGGTGGCGATATGTTGCTTCGTATCGAAGATACCGACTCTACTCGCTTTGTTCCTGGGGCTGAAGAATATATTACAGAGGCTCTTGCATGGCTTGGCATTGAGATTGACGAGGGTATTTGCCAAGATGCTCCTAACGGTAAAGGTGACCATGGTCCATATCGCCAAAGTGAGCGACGTGATATTTACCACAAATATGTGGACCAACTACTTGCTTCCGGCAATGCCTATATTGCATTTGATACCCCAGAGCAATTGGAGGCAAAGCGTGCTGAAATTGCTAACTTCCAATACGATGCCCGCACTCGCGAGCAGATGGTAAACTCCCTCACACTTGCTAAAGAGGAAGTAGAGACACGTATTGCAGATGGCGAGAAGTACGTGGTGCGCTTTAAGGTAGAACCAAATATCGACGTACATGTGCATGACCTCATCCGTGGCGAAGTAGTCATCAACTCTAATATTCTAGATGATAAGGTGTTGTATAAATCAGCAGATGATCTACCAACCTACCACTTGGCTAATATTGTGGATGACCACTTGATGGAGATCAGCCATGTAATACGAGGTGAAGAGTGGTTGCCATCTGCCCCACTCCACGTGTTGCTATACAAAGCTTTTGGTTGGGAAGATACCATGCCACAATTTGCCCATTTGCCATTGCTCCTTAAGCCAGACGGCAATGGTAAACTCTCTAAGCGAGATGGCGACCGTCTCGGATTCCCTGTGTTCCCACTTGAGTTCCACAATCAGAAGGATGGCACTGTATCATCTGGCTACCGTGAGGAGGGATACTATCCAGAGGCTGTCATCAATTTCCTCGCATTGCTCGGTTGGCACGCTACTGGCGACCAAGAGATGTACACCATGCAAGAGTTGATTGACCAATTCTCATTAGAGCGCGTTAGCAAGTCTGGTGCTAAATTCGACTACGAAAAAGGCAAATGGTTCAACCATCAATATCTCCAACTACGTAGCAACGAAGAGCTCGCAGAGCAGTTTATGCCTATCCTCACCTCTCACCTTTCTCCTAATAGCCCTCTCAAAGTATCGCCTGACGTAGTCGCTAAAGTCATTGGTTTGACCAAAGACCGTGTAAACTTTGTTTCGGAACTTTGGGAGCAAGTTAATTTCTTCTTCGTAGCTCCAACTGAGTATGATGAGAAGTCGCTCAAGAAACGTTGGAAAGAAGACTCTCCAAAGCATATGACCGAGATGCTCACTTTGCTTGAATCACATGAGGATTGGTCTGCAGAGGGTTTAGACAATTTGATTATGCCTTGGATTGCAGAAAAGGAATATGGCGTAGGTATTGTGATGAATGCCTTCCGTATCTGCCTCGTAGGTGCAGCTCGTGGTCCACATATCTGGAATATTACTGATGTACTCGGCAAAGAGGAAACTATTGCTCGAGTAAAAACAGCATTACAGAAGTTAGGATAAACAACTCCAACAACCATCTATACAACAATGCACAAGCCCCAAAGCTTGTGCATTGTTTCTCTAAATACTAAACAGTAGCCATCAATCGGGGTCCCCACGAAATAATCGTTCGACCGAAGGAGATAAGAACTTCGTGAGCGAGTGGGGAGAGCGGAGGCATTGAGCGCTTTCAACTCGCCAAGCGAGTTCTGTGCGCATCAATTGCCGAACGCGAGCGTCCTCTAAACGTCAATGTACAAACGCTCTCTCCAAACTTTGCGAGATATTGATCATATAGTCGCCCATATGCTCGAGCTCGTTGATGATATCGATGTAATACACACTCGTTTGATAGTTCTTGTCGTTGTCCTCCAGCGCCTCAATCTCTGCCTCACGCAGCTCATTGCGTAGCGTATTGATTTGCTCCTCTGCTTGATACGCATTCGCAATACTACTCAATGTACCCTCGTGCGCCGCAGTCAGGTTGGCAATCATCACCTCATAAGCGCTATCCACCTTCTCCAACATCAGGTTGATATTATCAATCGTCTCCGTGCCAAAGGTCTTCTTATGCTCGTTGCGACGGCTAAGCATACGGCTGATGGCTTCGCCCGAATCGCCCAAAGACTCCAACTCGCCGATAATCTTATACATCGCCTTAATCTTCATGCTCGTTGCCTCGCTAATATCTCCCGTCAATACGCCATTGAGGAAGGCGGCTATCTCATACTCGATGCGGTCACTAATTTCCTCGTATTTCACCAGTTTCTCGCGCAGTTCTTCAAAATGCTTAGCATCTGCTGCAATCGCTTGCTTAGCATAACCCAAGCCATTACGAGAGATTTGTGCAAAGTGGATAATCTCGTCAAAAGCTTGCTCCGCAGCCAACTCGGGCGTAGCCAACGGACCTGCTGAGATATACTTCAAGCGGAATGGCTCTTTGTCTTGGTTCTTAGGTTTGATCATCCATACTACAGCTTTCTCTATCAACTTGATAAACCAAATGAGTATCAGCGTATTGATGGTATTAAACAGCGTGTGCAACATACTCAGTCCGTACAACGCTGCTGTGCTGGTATCTGCACTACCCTCCACTACTGCAAAGCCCTCTGCCGCAGGGTTAGGCAAGCCAAATAACTCAATAATCTTACCCACCAACGCGGTAAATGGTTTGAACAATATCAGCGCCCAAATCACACCAAACACATTAAAGATTGTGTGTGACATCGCTGCGCGTTTCGCTTGTGTATTACCCACAGATGCTGCGATATTCGCCGTGATGGTTGTACCGATGTTCTCACCCAACACCATCGCACAAGCCATGTGGAAAGGTATCCAACCCATGCTGAGCATAATCAGCGTGATAGCCATCGTCGCAGAAGACGATTGCAACACCAAGGTCAACACCGTACCAAATGCCAAGAAAAGCAGCACCGAACCAAAGCCGTGGCTTGCCCAAGTGGTCACAAACTCCAGCACATGTGGTGTCTCACGCAAGTCAGGTACGGAGTTCTTCATAAACGACAAACCGAGGAACAAAAGCGAGAAACCGACAATCAGCTCGCCGATGTTCTGGCGTTGGTTCTTCTTCGAGTTGGAGAAGAGGAAACCGAAGAGCATCAATGGCACTGCCAAGATAGAGATATCCGCTTTGAATCCCAACCATGCTACGAGCCATGCGGTAACGGTCGTACCGATGTTCGCACCCATGATCACGCTGATGGCTTGTGCCAAGGTCAGCAGACCTGCGTTCACGAAGCTCACCACCATGACGGTAGTAGCGGATGATGATTGAATAACGGTCGTCACGCCAAGACCAGTCAGCACGCCTTTGGCTGGGTTAGAGGTCATCGCAGAGAGGAAACTGCGCAGTTTATCGCCTGCGGCTTTTTGAAGTCCAGAGGACATAAGATTCATTCCGTAGAGGAACATTCCAAGCGCTCCCAGGAGCGTAAAGATTTGTAAAATTCCCATAACTTTATATGTTGAAAAGTTTTAAAAGTTTTATGCGTTTTAAAGGCAATTTGAATGTCTTCTTTTCAAAATCTGTGCAAAAGTACCGCTATATTGTTATATAGGTATGAAGAAAATATTAAGAAATTATTAAATCGTTCATTTTTGTCGCCTCACATTCTTTGTCTATTAATTCCGAATCTCATGCGGGTACTTTTGCAAAAAAGTACTTTTATTAAGATTCACTTCCCTTGTACCTACCCAAATCCTCTCGGGCTAAAGACCAAGGATGAACCAAAGACGAACCTAGGATGAACCAAAGAACGCCCTAATGTAAAAAAGTGCTTTTTCTTAAGATTCCTGTCTCTTTACCCTCTCTTATACCTTGCCTTATTCCACCGACCGACGACCGAGAGAAGAGCGACAGAACTCCGACTCAACTCCCCGTGACTCAAAAGTGCATTTTATTAAGATTAGCTTCCTAAAAGGTTGCCTCTATTCCTAAAAAAGTAGACTCCCATCCTAAAAAGGTTGATTCTTTTCCTGAGATAGTTGACTTATCTGTTTTTTTAAGAAAAAATCACCTCAACAGCGTTTTTTCTTGCACATCTCGAAAAAAAAGTGTATCTTTGCGCCCAAATAGACTAATGCCTATCTCATTATGGTAACATTCAGTTTTAAGGAATACGGAGAGAATTTAGGTACACGCCCATTGGGTAAGCGTGTGCGTGAGGATTTGTTGCCTATGATAGAGCAGAACGATCGCGTTGTGCTCGACTTTACTGGAGTAAATGTGGTAAGTAACTCGTTTGCTGATGAGTGTATTGCAAAGTTGCTACTCTCTATGTCGCTTGCCGACCTAAAGAGCCGCACCACTTTCCGTGGTCTTAACCCGATCGCCTCCGAAAGCGTACTTACCGCCCTCCAACGCCGCCATCTGACGATGGCATAATTTAGAAATAAAAATCATACAATACTAACCCCCTAATTTACTTATCACTCATCACTTATAGTTTATAGTTAATCCGCAACGATACCGTTGCCCGACATATTTAGATAAAAGCATTAAGCTCAGACTTGGGTTCTTATAATCTGGACAATTATTTGAATTCATTACATACCAAGGACAAGCCAAAGTGCTCACGCCCAGCGTGAGTTTTGTCCGTTGATATTTGGTATGTAAGGTAGTCCAGAACCTAAGAACCCAGATTGAAGCTAACAAGCCTCACGCTTTTTTCGTGTATATAGATGAATACCATTTGAAACTAACAACAAATCAGATAATTAAGCCGACGGAGTATGCCGAAAATCCGATAAAGAGTAGGCAACAAAATTAATTATTATTATGAGCATACGCAAGTCAGTTCAAGCTTATCGAGTAGGTCCAGCTCTTGGTTTTAAACTAGAATACCATAGTCCTACAGCTATGGATATGGATCGTTTTATTTCATCCATTACATACATAAGAATGCAAACAGGAGTATTATACTATGATTTTAATGATAGTAGTTCTTTTAGTCAATACTTATATCAAAATTTTCCAGTGTCTCATGTTTCCTATATGTGGGATAATATGTCAATGGAAATAACATTTAGCGGTGAAGAAAAGAGAAAAGTTGGATACAAAATAGAAGTATATGATATGGGAACTGCTTATACTATTGACATTAAACCCATTTGGTATATACTTTATGGAGAACCAAAATGGTATGAATTTAATAAGAAATATGGTCAAAAGATATATTTATAACTATCCTATTGATAATTTATAACTGTTTAATTATACAATGTTATGGGATTATTTAGTGAGTTAAGAGATCACTTCTCATCAAGTCCAGTACCTGCATTTAAAAGAGAATGGTTAGCAACACTTAATTATATTCAAAATCTATCTTATAATGAAATTAATGATAGTAAGGTTGTTGCTAGTGCAAAGATTCGCCAACATATGACAATATTAGCAGATTTTTGTGCTCGTAAGGTTACCAACCCTCGTTCTGAAAAATTCACTTTTTATTGGCATGGGGAAAAGGAGATAACTATGTTTGCTGCATTATATATAGCAGGTAGATATGTACAAAAACTTGAGTTAGGATACAGATTAAGTGATGATCAAACAGACCAAATTATGCAGGAGGTAATGTGCGGTATAACGACAGAAGATTACAATCAAATTCTCTTAAAATATCTCTAATATGTGGACAATTATTATAGTTGTGTGCCTTATAGGGGCAGTTATAGGGTATTTTGCCCTTAAAGAAGGTGCTCCGCGTGATAGTGCAGCTGGTATTGTTGGCTCAGGGATGGGATGTTTAGTCGCACTAAAATTTATCTTCCCAATACTATTTGTTATTGCATTATTAATGGCAATGTGTTCATAATGTCAGAATATCATTTAATGGATAAAATAAAAAAGTTTAATTAAAAAATCTATTTCACACTATGAAGAAAATATTCAAAATTCTATTAGTTCTATTATTGTGTACTACAACAAACAATATTTATGCGCAATATTTTGATGCTGTTCCTAATCCATATCATCCTGCGAACAGGAACGCTATTGCGGATGGTTGGTATGAAGCGATAATAAAATACACAAGTCACACTGGACAAGAATCTACATATCAATTAAATGTAAAAGTAGAACGATTAGTCGTAGTTGCAATCGATTTTGGGAATGGGGGATATGTGCACAAGGGATCAAATAATAGTGGATATTACTACAGAGGAGGTGCATTATATTTTCAACGAGATGAATATGGAAATGTAGTCTCTGCATATGCAACTGTGGATATAAATTATGACTATGGTGGCTGGCAAAAATTTCAAATATTGATTCAATAAATTCAATCAATATGATATAGATTTGGATTTTTCATCTAATATTTGTCCATATCACAAAAAATCACTACCTTTGCAACGATTTTTAACAAGTAAACTTAAACTCATCAATAACTATGAAGAAAAAATCTATTCTTTATCTATTGCTTGGCATTACTGCATTACTTATTATTTGTGGTGGCTGTCTTACAAAATGTGTGAAAGTCCGCACGGAAACAGTGGGAGAAATACATTCTCCTGAGTATGAAACGCTGCAAATATACGAACACGAAGAGTACATTGAACCTCCAATAGATTCTCATTCTAAAGTCTTCATTGAGGATTTCACGCAAGCAGTGCGACAAAACAATCGTTCTGCTATTGCTAAAATGATCGCCTATCCTCTATCTCAGCCATATCCATTACAAGATATTGCCAATGAAAAGGAGTTCATCAAACATTATAACCGTATTTTCCCTAAAAGCTTATTACAAAGACTTGATACTTCCACTATGGACGATTGGAGCCAAGTGGGTTGGCGAGGGATAATGTTCTGCAATGGACATATATGGATTGATCTGTTTGATTCTGGTGTAAAAATTCGTACTGTAAATTCAGACATTGATGATAATCCACAACTGTATACCGACTTAGAAAATGCTCGACAAAAGGAACGCACACTTTTAGGAATAACGGACACACATATCATTCCATTTGCTTGCTACTTGTCTAAAGATTCTACTACTCTCATTCATTTTACGCACGATATTGTAGATGGTGAAAGTTATACAACAATCTATTATAACAGCCATCAAATAGATTGGAAATTACAAGCAAATTCACAATTGAAATTGCGCTGTTCTCATGAAATTCTAGGTTCTTGTGCGAATGATTTTTATAAAGCAACGCTAGACAATGACACTATAGAGATTTGGGATATGAATTGCGGAGGTTTTGATGATCACGAAGAATATGCTTATGGCTTTCATGTCATCGCAGATACAACTTCTCAAGAAAAGAACCTACTTGATACCATTGGAACTCAGTACAACTCTGATCTTAATGAGTATGGCTATTTTGCACTACGACCTATGTATCTGCAAGAGATTGTAGGTGTGCGGTAATTACACAATGAAAACTTTAATTCATAAACCCTATGAAAATTTCTCATAAACATCCACCCCGTAAGTGGTACACTACGTTAAAAGAAACACTTACTAATCTAACGCTATCACGTAAACAAACGAAAGCACAAAATGACTTAACTACACAAATCTTGCGTATTAATCCAGAACATCAAGCCTATTCTCCAAAAACATCCCAAAACGAACTATTGCTCCGTTTCTTTCGTAATGAGACGGACGATATTATTCCACATCGCCATGAGGATATAGTTGTCTATGATGATAACCAAATGGAAATGTACCATGATTTCATACAATGGATATTCCCAACCAAACGCCCAAGCATAATGCATCTTGAAGCACCAATTATTGATGATAATTTTGCAGAAATATTATGTGCGGATAAATGCGCACTGAAGAATTATTGCAAGTCGTGCCAACGCTATCTCAATTATATGAACTTCGATTGCAATGGCGATGGCAATATCATTGATTCTACACGAGATATGCCTTTCTATAAATTGCCATATCACAATTTCTTACGCATCACTCGTATGCTTGATTCGTTAAATCAAACAGGACATCAGCAATGCTCAAGCAACTTATACAAGAAGATGTTTGAACTCTTGCGCAAAGCACCTTTGGCGTGGCTACCACACGAAGATACATTGCAGTATTGGAAAAACACTCAACAACTTGCTTCTCGCAAAATCATCTTCCTTGATTTTGATGGCGTAATGGATAATGCCAAATACGATATCTATCTCAACAAGCATAACCTACCCGAAAAAGATGAGTTTGGTGTACTGTTCGACCCCGACTGCATAGCGGCACTGGCCCACATTGTAGAACAGACAGGGGCAGATATTGTCATTTCTTCTTCGTGGAAGGACTATATGACCATGGATGAGATTCAAGCCATGTGGCACAAGCGCCAATTGCCGGGCAAAGTGATAGATGTAACGCCTAGCACTAGCCGCCATCGTGGTGATGAGATAGCTACATGGATCAACTTATGTCCTGATACTTGCTCCTATGTCATTATTGATGACCAGCCACGCGAACAATTCAATACAGACCAATACGACCATCTTATTATAACCAATGGTTTTTATGGTCTAACCCAATCCGACGCAGAACACGCAGTAGAAATGTTAAACCTATAATTTTCAATAAACGATGGAACAACCTATTAAGAAACATCTTGAATATGAACAAAACATACTTGAAGAGGACAACAGATTAAACTTCGAGAATACCGAAATAAATCGCCTACTGCAGGAAAGAATCCAAGAACGTAAATATGCTATCGAAAAATTCACCAAGAAATTACATACGTATAAACAAGTATTAAATAGGGTATCAAATACAGAATTTGGGAGAATAGCAATATTATTCGTAGAGCAAAAAAACACTATTGACCAAAAATATAAAAAGCAGCGAATGTTGTTGCCAATCACTGGGATGGGGCTTATGCTCATATCAA
This sequence comes from Paludibacteraceae bacterium, assembly GCA_045612525.1. Taxonomy (GTDB): domain Bacteria; phylum Bacteroidota; class Bacteroidia; order Bacteroidales; family Paludibacteraceae; genus Colicola. The sequence continues at coordinate 43,130 of JAZKZF010000032.1, forward strand.
TAGTATTGTATATTTTGGGAGAGTTGTCACAGATGTCTTGGGTAGGAATTATTGCGTTTTTGCTAGCAGTATGCAGTATTGTTTTAATTATAATAGGTGTACAGATGGACGAAAAGAGATTCCAATATAGACAATTCAAGAGGATATACGAAAAACAAGCCAAAATTAACAATTTAACAGAGCGTAAGTTTTCTAAAGAATTATTCACTGAGCAAATACAACCTACTATGAAACAATATGTGGAGCTATCATGTTTTATAGAAATAGAATATCCTAAACGTATAGAAATCCTTACAGAACAAATAAAAGACATGGAATCAAGGTTGATGTAATATTATGTATAGTACAAGTCTATACGAGAGGGTGGAGGTGCTCCGATAACAGGGAATGCTCTAAGAAGATGTTCTTTGCAGTTATTGTTTAAATTCTGTTTAATACACTAAACTATCAAGCTCCACTGTATAACTCAGTAATTTCTTCGGCACAAAGAAAAAAATAACAAAAAATCACCCAAGCGGAAGGCGTTTGTAATCAATACCTTCCGCTTGCTTTGAGTACCTTTTTATGGCAAAATACACAATCGTCTTATCTCGCCCAATGGGCTCGAACGATTAATCGCAAGCGATTTTTCGGCACAAAAGTACCAAAATGCCGAAAATACGGCATTATTATAATATATGGAGGCACAAATAATATTAGATAATCGCCACAGATAGGGCACAACTAGGCGATAGATGTGCTACAGTGGTCGCGAAATGGTCGTGTAGCCCGCAGTCAACTTGAGAGTTATTTGAAAGCCACAGAAAGCCCACAGATGTCCCAGAGATCTCCTATGGTGGTCGCCTAGCCCGTAGCATTCCTGCCAAGTAATAGCCAAATAACGGATAAAATTGCGCCAAATGCACGATTTATTGCCAAAATATTTGCATATATCAAAGATTTTCAGCACCTTTGCTGTAAAGTTACAAATTAATCAATTATGACAAATTATCGGCTCATTTTGCACCGAAAAATATCAAAAAACACGCATTTTTGAGCCGATTCTATAAAAAAGGTCATTCGATAAGCACAAAAATGGAAAAACACCGCTACAGAAATTCCTCCCTAATCACCCTTTCTACCAACTTCTCTAAATCCTGCTGATACTCCTCTTTCCAGGCGCTGCGGATGGTGAGCATAGGAGTGAGTATCTCGATTTTCTTCATTTGCTCCAGCATGCTGCATATCGTTTTTCCTGCCGTGGGTGCCCAAGTGCCGTTCTCCACTATGCCTACCCTACGCGACTGGTAGCCTTTGATGCCCAACTTATACAAAAACGCATGCATGGGCGGAAAGACACCGCCATCATAACTCGCTGCACACAGCACCATCTTGCCAAACCGAAAGGCCTGGCTCACCGCCTCCGACATATCCGAACGGCATAAGTCTATCTCCCTAACCTCCTCTCCCTTACTGCGCAATTGCTCTGCGATACAATGCGCCACCGTTGCGGTATTGCCATAGATTGAAGCATGTGCTACCAGCACACCATCGTTCTCTATCTCGTATCGGCTCCAGATGCCATACAAGCGCAGTGCCTCTGTGACTTCGTTGCCCTCCAATACACAACCATGCAAGGGGGCTATGCGATGAATATCAAAGGATTGTATCTTCGCCAAGGTGGCAGCCACTTGTGCGCCATACTTCCCGCAGATATTGATGTAGTACCTGCGTGCCTCGTCTATCCAATGTGCCGAAAACGACGAATACACGCCAAACGAGCCAAACGCATCGGCAGAGAAGAGCGTCTTCTCCTCGGGCAGATAGGTCATCAGCACATCGGGCCAATGCACCATGGGTGCGCTAACGAAATGCAAAGTCAGTCCGCCTAAGTCCAAACAATCGCCCTGCTTCACCATGAGGGTATGTGCAGGTTGATAGCCAAACTGCTCCAAGAACTGAAGCGCTGCGCGACTGGCAACGATAGTAGCATGGGGATATTTATCCAAGAACGCACCTATTGAACCGCTATGATCGGGTTCGGTGTGCTGAATGATCAAGAAATCGGGCGTGCATTGGGACTGCTCAATCTTCTGAAGCCACTCGGCAGTCTTGCGTTTGTCCACACTATCCATCACAGCCACACGCTCACCTTGAAGCAAATAGCTATTGTAACACATGCCGTTAGGTAGCGAGTACTGACTCTCAAAGAGGTCTAAGGTCGCATCATCGCAACCGATGTATTGAATCTTGTTGCTAAGGTTGTTGGTTAGATTTGTATCCATAGTATATCCTATTTATATCCGTTATACAGAGTACTATTCAAAATCCGTGCTAAAGAAGAAAGGAGAGAGTTTCTTTGTACTCCGTAATAATAAATTCGTGCAAACTAGTTTGAATCCTATACGAAAGAAAAATAGCAATTGCATACATCCTACGGACACGAAAGAGGAGGGCTGAAGACAGGTAGGAAGAAGTCCGTGGAAAGAGGTTTCTTATTCTTCAAGTCATTGATAATGAAAGATAGTGACTATTCAAAAATATGTGCGCAAACTGCGAAAAGTGCGAATTTGATAATATTTATTTAGGATTACTTTTGCGCACTTTTCGCAGAAATCGCAGTTTTCGCACATAGATATGGACGAATAGAAAGTAGTGACCTAAGCAGTACTAGTGATTTTAGCCAACAGAAGGTATATAGATGTGCTCTGAATCACATAGTAATATCATAGTAATCACATAGTAATATCATAGTAGAGATAGGCAATTAGTAGGCAAAGCGCACTTACCCTGCTATCAAATACCAAGTATAAAGCACAAAGCAGAGAAGCATCACGGCGCCACCTATTCTGCCAATCTTGCCACGGAAGCCAAACAACAACGGGAAAGCAGCAGCACCAATCATCACCGCATAATCCACAATTGTGATATCCGCAGAAACCAATGGCATGACTTGTGAACTTACGCCCAAAATCAGCAAGATATTGAAGATATTAGAGCCCACGATATTGCCCAATGCCAGTTGGGTATTCTTCTTACACGCTGCTGCCACAGAGGCTGCCAACTCAGGCAACGAAGTACCACAAGCAATCAGCGTGAGTGAGATAATGGCATCGCTAACACCCCAGGATTTAGCAATCACAATAGCATTATCCACAAAGAAATCGCAACTCGTAATCAGCAACGCCAAACCGCCTACAATCTTCAGCAATGCTACCCAAAGAGGAGTATTTGTCACTTGTTCTCTCGCCTCATTACCTTCTCGCCTTATCGCCTCATCGCCTTGCTCGTTTTTATCACGAGCAAAAGAGTACCACATATAGCCCACAAAGAGGAGTATCAATATCAGACCATCTATACGACTAATCATAGATGGCGTGCCTTTGAAGAAATTAAGCGCCAACAAAGTCAGCAATACCGAGACACCAATACAAAATGGTATTTCAAAAGTCATATTCTTGCGGTCAATAGCAATCGGGAAACAGATAGCCGTGAGACCAAGAATGCCCAAGACATTGAAAATGTTAGAGCCCACCACATTGCCAATAGCCACATCGGCATTGCCTTTCAAGGCGCCAAAGAAGCTAACCACCAACTCGGGCATGCTGGTACCAATGCCCACAATGGCTGCGCCAATCACGAAATCAGAAACCTTGTAGCGGCGAGCCACAGAGACCGATCCTGCTACCAAAAACTCAGCACCAAACACGATGCCAACTAATGAGATGATAAGAATGAGGTATGACATAATTATAATGGTTTTAGATCACTTCGTTGTTAGATGTTAGACCACTGCGTTGTTAGAACGCTTCGCTGTTAGATTCTGGAATCTATCAGCCCGCAGGGCGGTCTAACAGTCTATAAGACGGTCTATCTTCTAAGCTCTAATTTACAATTTCTGTGCAAAAGTAGCATGAATTTATTACGCAAGTATGAAAAATATGTTAAGAAATTATTAATTCGCAGGAACGGTATGGAAATATGCATAATTTTTGCTACCTTTGCAGCATAAAACGAAATATTATTTCGTAGTGAGAGATTTGCGCTACATATTGATCTTGTTGGTAATCGGATTCTATGCCTCCTGGCAGAGATTCGATATGCCTATGCAAGCAGATGCTTCTTGCCCAGCGACGAGCGAGAGCAGTATGCCGTCCGTATTGCATAATACATTAGAGGACTACGCCAAACGACTGCAACAGCAATATGATTGGACGGACGCTCTCACTTCGTATCAGATAGGCACACGCAGCGAAGATAATCGCTTGCGCACACGCCGTCAGGAACGTGTCTCCTCGTCATGGCAAGTAAGGATAAACATACAGGATTTGCATGCAGCATTGCGATACGAAGCAAACCGTATCGCACACAATATCAATCAAATAGTGGCAAAGTCACGCATAATGCCACTTAGTTTACCGACAGAACATATATCCTTCCCTTTTCATAGTTTTTGGTAGTACTTGGACTTATTAAAACGTCAATTATGAAAGTATATACAAGTTGACCTCACAAGTTAAGACAAAAGGAGCGACTTTAATCCAACAACATCAACAACATTTTTTTCAACAACATTCCGCTCGAATCAACTCCCTCGAGCGGCAAGGAAAACAATGTGTGGTGTCAACAGGTATATAAATCAAAAAAGTAAGTTATTAACTATCAAAACATAAAACAACTATGACAGATTTAACAATGATTCTGCTTGCTTTGGGCATGGTAGCAGTCTTTATGGGTCCTTTCTTTGTGATTAGTGCCATCAAAGACCGCAAAGAAGCTAAACAAAAGCAAGAAGAAAACGAAGAGAAATAATTTCTATGGGTGCGTCCAATGGGCGCACTCAATTATTAACAAATATATTAATAAATCATTAAAATACACCTTTTTGGTTGGTCAAGTGAATTATTTTTACTAACTTTGCAGGCAAAATCTTACCAACATGACAAAACAACGCATACTGATAGTAGATGACGAAGAGGATATTTGCATGATCCTCTCCTATTCGTTGCAAAAAGCAGGCTACGAAGTGCTTGTGGCACATAGCGCAGAAGAAGCACTTGAACTACTCCAGTCGCCTAATAGCCTTATCGCCTCATCGCCTATTGATCTAATTCTATTGGATATTATGATGGGCGAGATGTCGGGATTGGAGATGGCGGAGATATTGAAAAGTGAAAACGGAAAGGTGAAAAGTGAAAACCATATTCCGCCTATTATATTCTTAACCGCCTTGAGCGATGAAGATACTGTGCTACAGGGATTTCAATTGGGAGCAGACGACTATATCAGCAAGCCATTCCGTATTGCGGAGGTGTTGGCACGCGTGGCGGCGGTGCTACGCAGGACAGAGGCTATGAGGTTATCAGGCGATAAGGCGATAAGGCAAGAAAACGATGACAATTGCATCGTTTTTGAGGGGATTGTGGTGAACAAAGCGGATATGTCGCTCAAGGTGGATGGCGAGGCGGTAGTCATGACACGCAAAGAGATAGAGTTGCTCTGCTATCTGCTTACCCATCGCGGACAGATACTATCACGCGAACATCTATTGAAGAATGTATGGGATAGCAATGGTTTTGTGATGGAGCGCACTGTGGATGTGCATATTACCCACCTGCGCAAGAAACTGGGGCAGTACGGAAAGCGGATTGTGACTAAGTCGGGGTATGGATATCTCTTTGAAGGTTAAAGGTGAAAGGTTAGAGGCGAAAGGCGAGAATTATGAATATTTGGATTATTATAGGAATAGGGATTGTGGCGATTGTAGGCGTGTGCTATGCTATCTACAAACGCAAAATCAATCATGCGCGGGAGCAGCAGCGATTGACATTAACACAGAATATTAGTCACGAGTTGAAAACACCTGTCGCAAGTATTCGTGGGGCATTGGAGACCATCCTTATGCACCCCGATATGGACGAGGAACAACGCAAGCAGTTTATTGAGCGGGCTTATCAGCAGTCAGGTCGACTTGCTAATCTCGTGGAAGATATATCTACTATCAATAAACTGGACACCCAAACCGACTTCTACAACCGCTTGCAATTGGATTTGCATACAGTAGTGGAGAATGTGGTACAAGACTTGTCGCTACGCGCAATGCAAGCAGGAGCGACCATCACGCATAATATACCTAAACACTTGATTATCTCAGGCAACTATACGTTACTCTACTCCATTTTTCACAATATCGTGGATAATGCCATCAACTATGTAGAGAAAGCGGAGATCAATATCCAGCTCACCAATCAAGACCCTGCTAATTTGTATTTTAGCATTAGCGATAATGGTCAGGGTGTACCTGCAGAAGCATTGGCGCATATCTTTGAGCGTTTCTATCGAGTGGATAAGGGTCGTAGTCGCAAAGCAGGTGGCACGGGATTGGGACTATCTATTGTAAAACATGCTGTGATATTCCACGGCGGAAATATCACAGCAGTTAATCGTCAAGAAGGCGGATTGGAGTTTCAATTCTCGCTGTCCCGTAGGGCGAAGGTTCTGCATCAACCCGTAATGAACCCGTAAAGAACCCGTTCCTAATAAGGACTTGACTAGGAATTATCAACTCATCTCCAACATTCGTTGAATAGGACGAATAGCATCTTTAGCAATATCCTCATCTACAACCACTTCGTTGTTTTCGTTGAGCAAACAGTCGCGAAGATTCTGGAGTGTACACATGCGCATGTATTCGCATTCGTTGCAACCACCACCCTCAGCAGGTACTGGAATAAACTCTACCTCTGGACAAGCTTTTTGCATCTCATGAAGAATGCCACTCTCTGTAACCACGAGGAACGATTTATGCTCAGGATGTGCTTTCGCATAATTGAGCAACGCTTGGGTCGATCCTATGATATCAGCATGTTGCAAAATAGCAGCTTTGCACTCAGGGTGAGCCAAAACAGGAGCATCTGCATACTGATCCTTGAGTTGCAATAATGCTTCCTCCGAGAAACGGGCATGCACATGGCATCCACCATTCCAGAGATCCATCTTGCGACCAGTCATGCGATTGATATAGCCACCAAGGTTTTGGTCCGGACCAAAGAGAATGGGTTGATCTTCAGGCAATTGTTTCACAATCTTCAAGGCATTGCTGCTAGTCACCACCACATCGGTCAACGCCTTCACCGCTGCGCTGGTATTTACATACGACACAACCATATGGTCGGGGTGCGCAGCTTTCCATGCCGCTAAATCTGCAGCCTTGCAACTATCTGCTAAAGAGCATCCAGCTTCTGGTGCAGGGATAAGCACTTTCTTGTCGGGACAGAGAATCTTAGCTGTCTCTGCCATAAAATGCACGCCACACATCACAATGATGTCAGCATTGGTTTTTGCTGCCTGTTGCGCCAAAGCGAGGGAATCACCTACGAAATCAGCCACATCCTGAATCTCAGGACGTTGGTAGTAGTGCGCCATGATGATGGCATTCTTCTCTTGGCACAAAGTGCGTATTTGTTCGGATAAATTCATTATTTATTTAATATTTGGCCTAATGTATTGTAATACACTCCGTTGAGCTCTATGATGAGTTGACCATTGGAGAGTATTTTTCTGCCGATTTGCTTAGTTTGTTTTATTTCAATATTTTCGGTAGATGTACCATTACAAAGGGTAATGTATTGTGAGTATTCATATGTTGGACCACCCGCTTGATTAATAGTGATTTCAGCTATAGCAGGTCCAAATTCCTCAGTATTATCCGTACTGCTAAAACGAATCTTACCCTCACCCGAAAGTGCGGAAGAAGGCGTCCATGTTTTATTCTTTAAGTTACTGTCTTCCGCATTTATATCACCCAATTTCTCTCCGTTGCATGAAATATCAATTACGTTGTACTGTTTTCCTCCATATGTACGCACCTTGAGTGTAATGGATTGTAATTTACTTAAATGTACTACAGGAGATTCAATATAGGCATTAGTTTTTAATACCCAATACTTATTTGTATAGGTAGTTCCACTAATGGTCCAGCCTGTTTCTTGATCTTTGGCAAAGAACAGTGTTTCTGGGGCAGAAGACTCCGTTTCTGTGAGATGTGCAAACACCGCGTTATACACTACGTCTTGAGTAACCACAGGAGCATCCTCTTCATCAGAGAATAGGTCGGTAGGTATTTCGTCTTGTGGCGTAGTAATAATTTCCTCACTCCACCCTACGAACTGATTGCACTCGGCACACGGAGATGTAGGTGCGGTTGGTAGTTTGGTTACTTTTCCACCAGCAGCCAATGAAGTAGTCGGATTGCCTACAGTATAATTCTCTCCATTAACCATCCAAGTAACTTGGCATGCGGCATTGCAAGTACCATTCAGTTTTACCGTGAGTGTTTCAGCACCTTGAGATGCGATCTGAAGAGTTGCAGAATGTTGTCCCTTTTCGGTTGGAACATAAGAAAGAATCACATTATTTTGAGTGATGCTGCTATTTGCCTCCGCTATGGTAAGGGATGAACGTGATGTCTCGAACATATCTGCGTCTTCACCTGAAATGGTGAGGGTAACATTGGAGGTCAAATATACACCCGTAACCTTAATGCTAACGGAAGACTCTTCATCTACTAATACGCTTGGGAAGTTAACTGTAGTATTGCTTACACTCAATACAGGGGTATGCACCACGTCTTCGCGGCTACCATCACTCTCTCCCAATACAAAATCAGCGTCGTAGGCAGTCATTATATCATCTAGATAAAGTGTCTCACCGGCTTTTTCGCCCCAAATATACTCAGCTAGGTAAGGATAATCGATGAATGGATTACGGTTACCTTGTGTTTGTTGGATACCATTGTTTCGATCAACTTCTTTTTTTGAAACAGGGTCTTGACGGTGCCATTTCATCAACAATGCCACACCATATTTGGTCAAACCGAAAGAGCCAGTAGAGAAGTTGGTTGTAAATGTTTTATCTCCTTCACCTTCTGTAAATGCTTTTTCGCCAGCCCAACGTAGCAAAGCACCCATATAGCCACGGGCGAAGTCACCTTTGTACTCATCGCGAGGTTCGAACACTGTACCTGAGCATGAGATTGTGGCTCCGGTATTGCCAGCTATTGTATTACCGCCAATAATAGTAATACTTTTCGCAGTTCCTCTCTTATTACCATGCTTATTGTAATCTGCGCTTGACACTTCACCAAAAGGATAGTTACTACGGATACCATTAACTTTTCCATCTGTAGGAACCAAATGGAATATATCGCAACCAGGACCGCTAGTCGAACCGCCATACCACGATTTAGGAATAGAGTGCTCACGATTATAGCAATCACATTCGTTACTATAGTTACCACAACGATTGGAGTTGATGCTCTTCCAAGTACAATCACTATACATATCCCACACATAACCATTTTCATGTACATCTGTGTAAGGATATGCATCCCACAGACCATCATATCCTAGTGAGGAATAACCTGTTTTTGTGACAGATTGTACTGCATCAAAAAGTGATTTACCAGATTTTCCATTGATCTTTTCGTAATACTCAGGCAACGAAGTCGCAGGGGTAACTGATTTTGCAACTAGGGACAGTGTAAAAACGATACACAAAATGGATAATACTATTCGTTTCATAATATTATAATATTAAAGTTTTCCTATTTTAGCCTGCAAAGTTACACTTTTTTTTGCAGACAAACAAGAGATAAGATAAAAAAGAAGAAAAAATCACCTAAAAAATAGGTGATTTTTCTTTTTTACTTTTCTGCTTTCGAAGTTTCCTCATTGCTGATAGGTAGTTCTATGAGATCTCCTTTTCTATCGTAGAACTTAGTTTCCAGCATTCCCAGATTTTGATTTTCAATGGTATGGACTCCGTATTTGAATCTCCATCTTGTTTTAAGACTTTTCCATCCAGATTTTTCCACATATGCATATACATAAGGGTGTAGATGCAGTCTGATTCCTCGGCCATACGAAGCCTTCATATTTTGGATTTGCTCTTCTACTTGTTCAGTAAATAACACAGAAGATTGAATTTTGCCTTTTCCCATACAGGTAGGACAAACTTCTGTGACATTCACTTCCACCGCTGGGCGCACGCGTTGTCTTGTGATTTGCATCAATCCAAACTTGGAGAGCGGCAACACATTGTGTTTAGCTCTATCATGTTCCATCAGCTCACGCATATGTTCGTAGAGTGCTTGCTGATTGTCTTTATCATCCATATCAATGAAATCAATCACTATGATTCCACCTATGTCTCGCAATCGAAGTTGATGTACAATTTCATCTGCTGCGAGCATATTGAAATGAAATGCATTTTGCTCTTGATCTTCGAATAGTTTTTTGCTACCACTATTCACATCAATGGAAAAGAGTGCTTCGGTACGATCCATAACAAGGTATCCACCTTTTTTGAATCCTACGGTGCGACCAAGTCCAGTTTTCATTTGTCGAGTGATATCAAACTTATCAAAAATCGGTTGTTCTCCGCTATATAGTTTGACTATCTTAGAGGACTCAGGAGCAATGAGGTCAAGGTATTGTTTGATTTCTTGATAAACCTCCTTGTTGTTAACGTGAATACTCTCAAAGTTTGGCGAGAATATATCACGTATGATTCCTATGGTTCGCCCTAGCTCTTCGCTGATTAGTGCAACAGGTTCCTTCTTTTGCAATGTAGCCACACAATCTTCCCATCGTTGGATCAATACTCGCAATTCGTTGTCAAGTTCAGCCACGCGTTTGTCCTCCGCTACAGTACGTACAATCACTCCAAATCCTTTGGGTTTGATAGACTGCACAAGTTGTTTGAGTCGTCCTTTCTCGGCTTGTCGGCTGATTTTGCTGCTGACCATCACCTTATCTATAAAAGGAATGAGCACAAAGTTGCGCCCTGTGATGGATATTTCGGCAGAGAGTCTTGGTCCTTTAGAGTTAATAGGCTCCTTTGTTACTTGTACCAAAATGGTATCTCCCACTTTCAGATAGTCAGCAATCTGTCCTTCTTTGCCACAAGGAGGCTGATGCTCAATCTTGTGCATTTCAGGTATCCTACGACGGTCAGAGACCAATTTGGTGACGTACTTCTGCTGCGTGAGAAACTCTGTTCCTAAATCAAGGTAGTGCAGAAAAGCTTCTTTCTCATGTCCTACATCCACAAAGGCTGCATTGAGCGCTGGCATAATTTTCTTTACGCGACCGTAGTAGATATTGCCTACGGCAAAGGTGTCGATACCTCTTTTCTCGCGATTGACCTCCATTAGTCGGTCGTTTTCTGTAAGCGCTATAGCAATCTCCTGTGGGGTAACATCCACAATCAATTCGCTTTTCATATGTCAATTAATCATTTGTTGGAGGCTCACTTGCCCCCTTGTTAAAAAAAATGCTTCGTGGCAACCTATTTGCGCCCAAATAGGTATGAACCACAAAGCGTTAGTGAAACATCAAAGCTTACTTATGCTTATGACGATTCTTGCGCAAACGTTTTTTACGTTTGTGGGTAGACATCTTATGTCTTTTGTGTTTCTTACCGTTTGGCATAATTGTAATTGTATTAATAGATTATTTTAAAAGTTCTGCGAAGCTATCAGCTGGTTTGAAAGAAGGAATCTTGTGCTCTGGAACAACAATAGATTCGTTCTTTGTAATGTTACGAGCTACTTTTGCAGCACGAGTCTTAGTACCAAAGCTACCGAAACCGCGAAGGTATACTGCATCTCCGTTAGCCACTGTTTTCTTGATGTTATTCATTGCAGCTTCTACTACGTTCATGATAGTTGTCTTATCATAACCTGTTTGAATTGCAATTTCATTAACGAGTTCTGCTTTTGTCATAATAATTTTATATTTAATGAGTTATACTTTTCGAGTCCCAAAAATCAAAAAATACGTTCCGAAAACCGAAATCGGGTGCAAAGGTAATAATAATTTTTTGATTTACAAAAGAAAACGATAAGAAAAATGTATTTTTTTTGTTTTTTTGTATATTTCAATGTTTTTTCGTATCTTTGCAGACGATTATGAATAAGATGTTATTATACGATCAGCTGATTAATTGGTACGAGTGTAATGGGCGTATATTGCCATGGCGAGAGACAAGTGATCCATATCGCATATGGATTTCCGAAGTTATACTGCAACAAACACGTGTGGATCAAGGAATTAGTTACTACTTTCGTTTTATTGAACGATTTCCTGATGTAGAAACCTTAGCTGCTGCTACGGAAGAAGATGTCCTGCGTGTATGGCAAGGACTGGGCTATTATTCACGAGCAAGAAATCTACATGCAGCAGCGAAAATAGCTGCATCTTCAGGATTGTTTAATGCAGTGCAGCATGATGATACGTTGTACGATCAACTGCGCGCACTACCTGGAATAGGAGATTACACAGCTGGTGCCATCTCATCGTTTGCATACAACCTGCCCTATCCTGCTTTGGATGGTAATGTATATCGTGTATTATCACGCTTGTTTGACTGCGACATTGCCTTTGACACAACACAAGGTAAGAAACATTTTCGGCAATTAGCAGAGCAACTATTAGATCGTACACGCCCACGCTTGTTCAATTCGGCTATTATGGAATTGGGTGCATTGCATTGTGTGCCAAATGCTCCTGACTGCCATAGTTGTCCATTGCAGACATGGTGTAAAGCACTGGAGAATAATACTGTAGACTTGTTGCCCGTACGCAAACCTCGTCCAAAAGTACGTGACCGCTATTTTGAATACCACATCTACGTGACACCTGATAAGCACACGCTACTGCATCGTCGTACCGCCAACGATATATGGAAACATTTGTATGAGTTCCCTTTGAATGAATACTCTGACTGTTTTCCTGCGACAGATGTGCCATGTATTGGTACATACCGTCATGTATTGTCTCACCAGCGTATTCATACGCGATTCTTGCTACACAGAGTAACAAGTTTACCCCATATTGCAGATTGCATAACCATAGTGTTAAACGATTTGGACACCTATCCCGTTTCTCGTTTAACAATGAATGCAATTGAAGTGCTCGACAGGTTATTTCAGTCGTAAGAATCCTATACCAAAACGTTTTACAGCTGCACGTTCAAGTTCCTCTCTCACCGATGGATCTGCTATGCTAATAAGCGCCTTAGCACGCTCAGCTAGTGGCAAGTTGCGTAAATATACTATGCCATGCTCTGTGGCAATATATTGCGCTTGGAAGCGGGTTGTCACCACGCCTGCACCAGGAGCCAAGTTTGCTACAATCTTACTCTGCCCCTTGCTCGTCATACTCGGTAGTGCTATAAAACATTTGCCACCTTCCGACAATGCAGCACCATACATAAAATCATGCTGTCCGCCCACACCAGAGATGATGGTTTCGCCTATTGAATCGGCACAAATCTGTCCTGTCAAATCCACCTCTATAGCAGAATTGATTGCCATAGCTTTGGGATTTTGGCGGATATTTTGTGGGTCATTGGTAAAGGCCACATCGCGAATAACAAAGTCGGGGTTATTATCCATGTATTCGTACAGATGTTTAGAACCTAACACCAAACTGCCCAATGATTTACCAGGATAAATTTTCTTGAGTGAGTTGTCTATAATACCCTTCTCTATTAGTGGCAAAACACCATCTGTTATCGCCTCCGTGTGCAATCCCAAATGCTGATGTCCGCTCAGTGCATTGATCACAGCATTAGGTATTCCGCCTACGCCAATCTGCAAAGTAGCACCATCGGGAATCTCGTTGGCGATGAAGTTACCAATGCGTGTTTCTATCTCGCTTGGTACAGGAGTTGGCACTTCAATCAATGGTTCGTCACCACGGCACATAGCTGCAATCTGGCTTACATGTATCACAGGGTCGCCAAACGTGCGGGGCATATACTTATTGACCTGTGCAATGACGATCTTCGCACATTCTGCACCTGAGAAGGCAATATCTGCTGATATACCAAAGGAGCAATAGCCATTCTCATCGGGTTCGCTGACATTTAGAAACGCCACATCCACAGGCACTTGTCCACTACGGAAGAGAAATGGCACTTCACCCAAGAAACAAGGAATAGTGTCTGCCACGCCTTCTTTCATTGCCCGGCGAAGATTATTAGGAACAAAGATATTGAGTGCTCGGAATGAATCCATCAACTCACGTTTAGCATATGGTGCTTCTTCTGGATGCACGCCAAAGCCCGATATGACTTTCACATCACGGAGTTCGCTAGCGCGCTCGGTGAGCGCACGCAAAAGTACCATAGGTATGGAGGTTGAACCTTGTACGACAATCGTGTCGCCTGACTTCACGAGGCCTACAGCCTCTATTGGAGATACATATTTCATACACAATAATTACTTGTCGTGATAATCACGATTAAAGAGGGCTAGGCGTTGGTCAAGTTCTGCTAGTTGCTCATCCTTTATACACGATACGCATGCGCGCATGCCTTCGCGCTTAGCGCCTGTACTAGCCAATGAGATAGCTGAGATACCATAATAGATAATCTTGTTAACCATCTTCTCGCCTGTCCAGTCCTTGTAGCCAAAGGTAAAGAAGAAACCATCACCCACCTCTTCGTCATCGGCATCCTTATCATAGACGATATGAAAACCATTGCGGAGCATGATTTCTTTGACTAGTTTGGCCCTTCGTGCATACTCACTAGTAGTCGTCACAAAATCAATTTTACCTTGACAAGCGGCCTTGAACATTGCCGCCATTGCGAACTGCACACTATGTGTAACGCCCGATGACAGACTATAGAGCACATTATAAATAAAGTTACGCAGAAACTCGCCATCGTTCTGATAACGTTCTGCTAATGATGAGAATCGGCGGTGCGCAAGATACGGATTGATGGCAATAATAGCCGCACGCTGTCCTGCATATGAAAACATCTTAGAGCAGGAAATCATATGCATGCAGTTGTTAGTATATTTGCCCACAGTAGGTTGATATGGAGGTTCGTAAGGTACACCACGTTCCGAGTCACGGAAGTCCATATTCAAATAAGCTAAATCCTCGATAACCAGCACATTATACAACGAAGCCAGACGACCGATAATCTCCAGTTCGCGCTCGGTAAGGCACATCCATGAAGGGTTGTTTGGATTGGAAAATAACATAGCGGCTATCCTACCCGATTGGAAATGACGTTCTAGTTCTGCAGCCAAGGCTTCGCCACGGAAATCTGCCACATCAAAAGCATCCACGCGCACACCAATGACCTTACATTGTTGCTTCTGCACAGGAAAACATGGGTCTAAGAAGAGGATTGTATCACGTTTCTCATCCAATTGCGATACTAGCATATTGATGGCAAACGCCGCTTGCATACTGCCCACAGTAGGCACAATGCAATCGGTCGGTATATCCAGGTTCATAAACGCACGCACAAACTCGCTACCCCAGTGCTTCACTTCCGTGATACCCGTAATGAGTGGATACTTGGAGCCCATGCCTGCCTTGAGGGCCTTATGCTCGGCAGCAATACCAATCTGCTCGGCTGGCAATCCTGGTTCACCGAGTTCCATGTGGATAAATTCCACACCTGTAGCACGTTCGATATCCTTGACTACGCCCACGAGTTGCCGAATGGATGATGCACCCAGCTCCTTGGCGTTGCGCAGACCAAAATCAATACATGTTTGGTCCACGAGTTGTTTGTTCAAAGGAAAGCTCATAATTTTTCTGTATTTCCCACTGATAACACTGATTTGCACTGATGTATCTTGGAATCCGTGTGCATCCGTGAAATCCGTGGGAGATGGTTTATTCTTCTTGGTATGTTTTTAAATGGCCATTGACTTTATTCCATATAGATTTTTGTATATCTGTAGTATTGAAATTAACCAATATACCCCAATGTAATCCTGTTAATTTCAAATATGTCAATATCTGCTTATGAAATAAATCACGCATATCTGTAACTGATTTGATTTCAATGATTATCGTTTTTTCAACTAACAAATCCAATCTAAGAGGGGTTGACAATATAAAATTATCTACCTCAATAGGAACTTCTACCTGTCGTTCTACCAAAAGTCCTCTTTTAGAAAGATAATAGATTAAAACTTCCTCATATACAGACTCTAACAAACCTGGACCTAGGGCATTATAAGTATCGTATATAGCACCTCTTATTTGGTAAGTTATTTCATCTTCTTGCATAAATATTTTTCTGTATTTCCCACTAATCTCACTGATTTTTACTGATTGGAACTGATTAGAACAAATGGATTTGGAGTATCCGTGTTCATCCGTGAGATCCGTGGGAGTTATATATCTTCAAAATCCACACAATTAGTAGGAATGATTGTATCCAGCTTCAATGGCAGCCACATTAGCTGCCACAACAGCTTCGCCCTTACGAGCAAAAATACGTTTCACACCAGCTATAATTTTATCATGATCAATGCCTAACATCGGGATAGCTGCACCCAAAAGTACCATATTGGAAGCTTGAGCAGGTGCACCTGCCTCTTTTGCCAATGTCTCTACATCTATCAAGATATGATTCTTAATCGCCTTAACATGCGCTAAAACGTCCTCTATATCAGGATAATTAGGGATATTCACAAAGGGTTTGCTGGAGGTGACAATCCATCCATCCTCTTTCAGATATGGCAGATAGCGGAGCGCCTCCATGGGTTCGAGTGAAATGATGAGATCTGCCCCACCCTTTGGGATAAGATCTGAGTAAATGGGTTCAGAAGACAGACGAAGATTGGATTGTACATCGCCGCCTCGTTGGCTCATTCCGTGCACTTCGGCTTGCTTGAGATAGAGTCCCTCGTTGAGGGCTGCATCACCTATTACAGTGGCAATAGAGAGGATACCTTGTCCGCCTACGCCTGCTAGAATAATATCGCGTTTCATCGTATGTGTTTTTTATTTCCCACTGATAACACTGATTCACACAAATGATTCCGAGCATCCGTGTTGATCCGTGAGATCCGTGGGAGATTAATCATTTTTTGTTTTGCTTGAGGTGGCGTTTGAGCGTTTGGATACATTCACGACGAGCAATGACCACGGAAGTACCATTGTACGCCACTTCCTCACGGAGCACTTGTTTTATCTCCTCCATATTCTTTGGCAATGGCACCACCACGCGCACGTGCTCTGGTTCTACACCCAAACCAAGGCAGATGGCCTCCAAGCGACCAGTACCTGCCGAGTCTTGTCCGCCTGTCATACCTGTGGTGAGGTTGTCCGAAATCAGCACTACCACATTCGCTTTGCTATTCACGCAGTCCAACAATCCCGTCATACCCGAGTGCGTGAAAGTACTATCACCAATCACAGCAAACGATGGGAACTGACCTGCATCAGCAGCACCCTTGGCCATGGTGATGCTGGCACCCATCTCCACACAAGCATGTATTGCATGGAAGGGTGACAAAGCACCCAAGGTGTAGCAACCAATATCGCCAAAGATCTTTGCACCCTCGTGCTCGGCTGCTACCTCGTTAAGCGCTGCATACATATCACGATGCCCACAACCTTGGCACAATGCAGGAGGACGGCCAACTACTAATTCAGGAACAGACTTAGGCGATGAGGTGATAAGATTATCTGGCGATAAGGCGAGGGATACACAATCTGGAGTCAGCTCACCCATACGAGGCAGGTCACCAGTCAAGCGACCTTTGACAGCTACCGTAGATGGCACCATGCCACGTAGCAATTCCTCTACCACAGGTTGTCCTTCTTCCATCACCAAAATCTCTTCTGCACCATCTGCCACCATCTGATCAATCAATGCTTTTGGCAATGGATATTGGGCAATCTTCAATATACTAGCCTCTCTAAACTCTAAACTGTGGGCGCTTTTAGCGCCGTTCTCTAAACACTCCATAAGGTAATTATACGCTATACCTGTAGTCACTATCGCCTTCTTAGGTTGTATACCTTTGGTATAGGTATTGTATAGAGACTCTTCGCTTGTTTGTACAAAGTCCGCTTGTGCTTCTACCAGTTCTGCGTAGTTTTTTCGTGCGAATGCGGGTAGCAAAATAAAATGATTCGTATTCTCGGGAGCCGAGAGGCAATTTTGCTCACGTGGAGTATCCATAGTCTCCACCACGGCACGCGAGTGCGCCATGCGTGTAGTCACGCGCAACAGAATGGGTGTACGCAACGATTCGGAGAGATCGAAGGCATAATGCATCATATCGTATGCCTCTTGTTGGTTGCTTGGCTCAAGACAAGGAATCATCGCAAACTTCGCATAGAATCGCGAGTCTTGTTCGTTTTGTGAGGAGTGCATCGATGGGTCATCTGCTGCCACTACAACAAGTCCTCCGTTAACGCCCGTGATGGCTGCGTTCATGAATGCATCTGCGCAGACGTTCATGCCAACATGTTTCATGCAGACAAGTGCACGCTTGCCCATATAAGACATACCGAGTGCACCTTCCATGGCAGTCTTCTCATTGGTAGCCCATTGGCAGAAAATCTGACCGCTAACCTCTAAATTAGTGGAAAGCGCTTTGCGCTTTTCGCTTAATTGAATATACTCAGTAATTTCCGTAGAGGGTGTTCCAGGATAGGCATATACGCCACTCAATCCTGCATCAATAGCACCCTGCGCTATGGCTTCATCGCCTAATAGTAGGTGTTTCATGGTTTTATAGATTTTTTTAACGTGTGCAAAGTTACAAAAAAAATCGCACATGTGCAAATACATCGTGCGATTTTTGTTCTATATATGTTGTAAAACATTTATATTTGCTCTTCCAACGCATGCCACAACCTATCATCTGGCACAGGAGCAGTGATAGAAATAGGCTGTTTGCTCACAGGATGCACAAACTCAATCTTGCGGGCATGCAATGATATACCACCATCGGGATTACTGCGTTTGGCACCATACTTCAAGTCGCCTTTTATTGGATAGCCTACTGCTGCCAACTGACAACGAATCTGGTGGTGGCGACCTGTCTCTAGATTGATTTCCAGCAAGGTGTATCGATCACTCTGCGCAATGACCCTATAACTTAGTACGGCACGTTTCGCATCCTTCGTACCAGGTTTCACCACGAAGGACTTGTTTTGCTTCTCATTGCGCCAAAGGTAGTTTTCCAGTCTTATCGCCTCATCGTTTTCACCTTTCACCTTTCCGTTTTCAGTTTTCTCCACTATCGCCCAATACGTTTTGCGTATTTGCTCATGCGATTGAAACATGGCATTAAGGCGCGTTAATGCTTTGCTAGTCCTAGCAAAGAGCACCACGCCCGTAGTGGGACGATCCAAGCGATGGGTAACACCCAAAAACACTTCGCCAGGTTTCTGGTATTTCTCTTTGATATACGCTTTCACCATCTCTGAGAGCGGTGTATCTCCCGTCTTATCGCCCTGGACAATCTCGTGACAGGTCTTGCTGACTGCAATTATATGATTATCTTCGTATAATACTTGCATATTTAGTTTAATATTGCCTCCACCTCGCGGAGAGGAATAAGTACAAAGTCACGTTCCTGCATTCGAGGATGTGGCAACGTGAGCCTCTCGCCTGATCGCCTTATCACCTCATTCGCCTCATCGCCTCTCGCCTGCAGCAGGTCAATATCTATCACCCGATCATGATACACGCCATTTACCGACTTTTCTGTCCGTCCCATCTCGCGCTCAATCTGTTGCGTAATGAGCAGCACTTCCTCTGGCGAATGAACAGTTCGACACACAGCAACGATATTCGCAAACTCATTCTCTGACACAAACCCTTGTGGTGCGCTCCTGTACAAAGACGAACAAGCGATACACTCCCCCACTCGTTCGTGCAGCAGTTCGACGGCTTTGCGGAGATTCTCCTCGCGATTGCCCAGATTAGTACCTATGCCGAAATATATAATCATGGCACTGCCACAAACTCATAATCAATCTTCTCGCCCATGCTCACTAGCATGTAGTATGGCTCTTTGTCCTCATCTTTCATCGAATCTACTACAATGCTAGTCATGGCTTTCACTTGGGTAATCTCGCGTGAGTGATCATGTCCTGTCCATACCATCTCCACACCATGTTTGGTAAAGAGATTGAGCAAGGTATATGTCTCCTCTTGAGTATAGTTGGATGTATGTCCTTGCGATCCATCACGCTTGAAGAAGTGGGTATGGGTGCAGGCAACGATATGGCGAAAATCTTGTGTATCAGCCCATTGCAATGTCTCGCAAAGCCACTCCAACTGCTTTTTGCCTACCGTACCATCAGCCGAATCATACACGATAAACAGATCCTTCTTGCCCGCAGGTGTCTCCACTACAAAATAATAGCTACTTGTCTTGAAGGTTTGGATAAACTGCTCCCATTGTTTGAAATAAATATCATGATTGCCACATACGGCCATCAACGTATCTTGCTTAGCTAGTTCTGCAGACAAAGCTTGTGGTGCTAATGCCTCCTCTATATATCCAAAATCGGTTGTAGCATCGATAATATCGCCCAAATGCACTGCCAAAGGACACAGTTCGTCTCCACGATAGGCATTGATAAAATACTCCCAGCGCTTGCGAGTCTGGTGGATATGGGTATCGGTACATACGTACACATGATAGTTCTCCGATGGGGCTTGGATGGTAGCGTATCCTGCTTGTTTGTTATACTCCATCGACTGCTCAAATCGTTTGTCAATCGTGGGAGATGTTCCCGCAAACATACCTACCATATCCAATCTCGCATCTGGTCCACACGCGGTAAAGATGGAACCAAGAACAAGGAACAAGGAACCAAGACCAATTTGTATATTCTTTTTCATAATTTCTTGCCTTTAAACTTTAAACCATAAACTCTAAACTAAAATCTATACTCCGCTCCCACTCTCACTTCTGCGCCGTAGTAGTGTGCATTGAGGTGGAACATTCCTGCCAGTTTCATTTTGCCCGATAGGCGCACACGCCAATGCTCGTTCACATCGTACCAACCGCCTAGGTAGAACATCGGTTGCCACATGCGCTCCACTTGGTAGTTGTCCATGTTCGCCAAAGCCAAACTGATGTTCCATGGCGATGTCTGCGGACGCACAAATGCCTCTACGCGATAAACGGCATCAAAGGGCTCTAGTATCATCTCATCTCCGCTTCGTTTGGTATAAGGCAGGGGTGTGATGATACGATTACTCATACCCACTTGCACATTCACATACTGGATCATATATCCTAGTGAGATGACATGCACAAAGTCGCGGTAACTATCTCGTTGAGCGAAACGCATCATCAGTCGATCTTCCACATACAACTCGCCCACTGGCAACACAAACTTGGGTCGCAACTGCACACCCATGGTGTAGAAATCCGCTGTACTAGTACGAACACTAGCTTGCATATCAAAATGCTTATTGATCGGCATATACGCATCGATATCGAAGTTCGCATGTGAGCCATAGGTCAGGTTATGCCCGTAGCCCGCATGCAGCGACACGCTGTATGTCGTATCCCCTGGCTGCACTTGCGCCATGGCCATAGGTGCCAAGAATAAAAAGAAAAGCGCCAACGGAAAAGTTAAAACGGAAAAGTGTCTATTTCTCATAACTCAAAATTCTTAATTCAAAATTAAGAATCACCCTGCAAAGGTACAACAAAAAATGCGAATACGCAAATATAGCGAGCACTTTTTTTGAAAGATGGATGCGTTTGTCGTTTTTGTCCAATATTGCATTAGGTATAGATATTTCTCGAAACCATCTCGTTACCACTTCGATACCACTCCATTACCATCCAGTACTTTCCCCGTACCTTGCCACCTGTCCTCTGCTCGACGGTTTCCCGTCTCGCGACTCTCGACTCCCCAATATCCACCGCCTGTCTAGTGCTCGGCGATATCCCGCTGAGTAAATAAATATTCTTCTATTGCCTCGACTTGTAGTCGAGTATTCTGTTCTTTCTTTGTTAATTACCCCCGAATCGTATTCGGATATTGTTTGCCTACCCGTTACTGGTCAAGTGCTCGGCGATATCCCGCCGAGTAAATAAATATTCTTCTATTGCCTCGACTTGTAGTCGAGTATTCTGTTCTTTCTTTGTTAATTACCCCCGAATCGTATTCGGATATTGTTTGCCTACCCGTTACTGGTCAAGTGCTCGGCGATATCCCACCGAGTAAATAAATATTCTTCTATTGCCTCGACTTGTAGTCGATTGTTCTATTTTTTCTTTGTCCATTAACCCCGAATCGTATTCGGGTATTTCTGTTCTGGTTTTACCACTCATCGTGCACGCTGAGTATCCTTGCATCCCTCTCAGTCTAATGCTCGGCAATATCTCTCCAAGCAAAAAATCGCACTAAAATGCGTTTTTTCTTGCACACTTGCAAATTTTTCTGTACCTTTGCACCCAAATCCTACATTGGAGGGAAATACGACCTGCGAAAAGCGTTTCGCAATAGGTCTTTCTTCGGGTAGGTTTCATACATATTAAATAGCGTTTATTGCGCTTTGTGTTTGGCAAGTCGAAACTTCGCAACTTTCGGAATTAAAAGTCAAAATCAAAGTTAACAGTAAATGCCTATGGGTATGACTATATCCATACTATATCTATAATAGGTGTAGTGTGTTGTCATATCAGCGTAGGTTTCCTGTTGTTTATTTGACTTTTAAGGCAATGCGAAGGCCTCGACTTGTGAATAAACAATTCGAGGTCTACGCTTTTTTTGTGTGTATAAACATGCAAAAAAAATGAAAACAACAATAATAACACTAAAAACCGATGGGCCAATGGGATATAACTGGCAAAGAGAATCATGAAAAAAATTTTACTATCGCTACTTAGTATAGTTACAATGCTATCAGTAGCAACGAGTATTCAAGCACAAGAAACCTTTGAGGTTGATGGAATTAAGTATGAAATAACGGACGCAAGTGCACAGACTGTAAAAATCATTGACAATTGGTACACCCAAAAAGACTATGTGCTTGTAAGTTCTATTACGCATAATGATATTACTTATAAGGTGACAGAAATCGGTGATTATGCTTTTGCATCATGTTATATCACAGGCATTGTTATACCAGAAGGAATCGAAGTAATTGGTGAACGAGCCTTTTCTAATTCTAGTTTTACATCTTTAGAGCTTCCTTCAACCGTAAAAAGCATAGGCGTAAATGCATTTAGAGAGTGTAACAATCTCAAAGATTTAGTATTAAATGAAGGTCTAACTACTATTGACTTTGCTGCTTTCTACTCGTGTGTAAGTTTGACTGAGATTACGCTTCCTTCTACACTTACTTCTATAAATGATGCATTTATGGGATCTGCATTTATTACTACGGTTGTTTCTAAAATTCAAGTACCTATGACAATCACATACGATACGTTCCACCCTGAAGTATATAGCAAGGCTGTTCTCCAAGTTCCAGCAGGAACAAAAGAAGCGTACGAGGCCGTTGATTGTTGGAGACGTTTTCAAACTATTACCGAAACAGGAACTCCAACTACACTGACCAATACTATCATTGACGAACAAATCCAAAAAAAGATTGTTAACGGTCAACTCCTCATCCTCCGCGATGGTAAGACCTATAATGTGATGGGCGCAGAAATCCAATAATCGCTAACACACATACCATACACAAAATGAGCGGCACGTTTTCGTGCCGCTCATTTTTTTCTCTTGCCGTTTTCACCTTTCCGTTTTCACCTTTCAGTTTTCAGTTCGAACGTTACAATTCTATAATCGTGATACCTGCACCACCGCGGTCGGGGTCGCCGTCATGGAAAGAGATATCGCCTGATTTCAGACGACGCATACTCTTCTGACGTTCAGCCAAATAGTCACGCACCACTTGCTTCAGTGCGCCAGTGCCTGTGCCATGCAAGATAGACACCTGTTCGGCATTCACCATCAATGCATCATCCACATATGCCATTACAGCTTCTAATGCTTCGTCCACGCGCAAACCACGGATATCCATCTCGCGACTCTCGACTCCCCAATATCCACCGCCTGGTCAAGTGCTCGGCGATATCCCGTCGAGTAAATAAATATTCTTCTATTGTCTCGACTTGTAGTCGAGTATTCTGTTCTTTCTTTGTCCATTAGCCCCGAATCATATTCGGGTATTTCTATTATAGTTTTACCACTCAGCGTGCACGCTGAGTATCCTTCGCCCCTCTTGGCAGTCTAATGCTCGACGCTATCTCTCCGAGTAAAAAATTGCACTAAGATGCGTTTTTTCTTGCACACTTGCAAATTTTTCTGTACCTTTGCAAGCAATATCCTACTAATTCGACCAATTTGACCAATCCGACTAATTCGACTAATAAAAAAATATTAACTCTTAAAATCAAACAATTATGAGAAAACTTTCATCTGTTTTATCCTCCACCCTTCAGGAGGGAGTTAGAAGGGGGCTTCTTTTCTTCGCCCTCCTCGCCACCACCACCCTCTATGCGTTTGACTTTAAATCGGGTGACTTGTATTACAATATCACTAGTGATACTACCATTGAGGTGACATATTTGGAGCCTAATACTTCTAATTACCCACATCTCACTTCCGCCACCATCCCCGAGACTGTTACCTACGAGGGCACAACCTACAGCGTTACGAGCATTGGATATGGGGCTTTCTGGGAATGCGAATCCCTCACCTCTGTTACTATCCCTAACAGTGTTACGAGCATTGGGAATATGGCTTTCCAATATTGCTGGTCCCTCACGTCCATCACTATCCCCAACAGCGTAACGAGTATTGGAGAGAGGGCTTTCCATGATTGCTCTTCTTTACCTGTGGAAAACAATCTTCGTTATGCAGACACTTATTTAGTAGAGGCGGTTGACGAAACATTATCTACTTATTCCATTAAAGAAGGAACTAAATGGATTGGAGATCATGCTTTCGAAGGTTGCTACGACCTCACATCCATTACTATCCCAAACAGCGTAACGAGTATTGGACATGGGACTTTCGATGGTTGCTTCGCTCTCACATCCATCACTATCCCTAACAGTGTAACGAGCATTGGAAATTATGCTTTCGAATATTGTTCCGCCCTTACCTCTATCACAATTCCCAATAATGTGGAAAGGATTGGAAATTATGCTTTCGAATGGTGCCGCTCTCTTACTTCTATTGATATTCCCAATAGCGTAACGAGTATGGGAGAGTATGCTTTCGCTAGTTGTACATCCCTTGCTTCTGTCACTATCGGCAATGGTATCACAAGCATTGCAAATTATACCTTTAGTCGTTGTCGCTCCATTACTTCTATTACTATCTCTAATAGTGTCACAAGCATTGGGGAGTCGGCTTTTGATGGTTGCTCTTCTCTTACTTCTATTGTTATCCCTGAGAACGTAATAAGCATTGGCGAATACGCTTTCTTTGCTTGCTCCTCCCTCACATCTATTACCCTCCCAAATAGTGTTAGTATTGGAAAAACCTCCCTTGATGGTTGTAATTCTCTCACTTCTTTTACCTTATCTGCACCTACGATGGAGGTATTTTGTAATGGTAAATGTAATGAGTTTTTATATGAGGAAAGATACTACTATTTGCCTAGACACGTACAAATTAATGGTGAAGAAGTGACTGATATTATAATTCCAAACTCTGTAGATAGCATTCACGATTTTGCGTTCTATTATTGTACATCTCTTACTTCCGCTACTATCAGTGATAGTGTAACGAATATCGGAGAGGGGGCTTTTGAAGGGTGTACATCCCTTGCATCTGTTGATATAGACAACGGTGTTATGAACATTGGATATGGTGCTTTCTTTAATTGCTCCTCACTCATCTCCATCACCATCGGCAATAGCGTTGAGAGTATTGGAGGGGGGGCTTTCTGTGGTTGCTCTTCCATTACCTCCATCGCCATCCCTAATAGTGTCAAGAGTATTGGATATAGTGCCTTTGCTTCTTGTTCCGCCCTCACTTCTATCACCATTGGTAATAGCGTAACAAGCATTGGAGCAGATGTTTTCGTTAATTGCCCTGAACTCTCCTCAATAGTAGTCGAAAGCAGTAACACCACCTACGATAGCCGCGAGAACTGCAACGCAATCATAGAAACAGCCACCAACACCCTTATTACAGGTTGTCAGAATACAATTATCCCCAATAGCGTAACGAGCATTGGAGGGGGGGCTTTCTATTATTGCCCCTCCCTTACCTCCATCACTATCCCTAACAGCGTAACGAGCATTGGAGAGGGGGCTTTCTATGTTTGCAGATCCCTTACCTCCGTTACCATAGGCAATAATGTAACGAGCATTGGAACGTGGGCTTTCTCTGATTGCCCCTCCCTTAGCTACATCACTATCCCTAACAGCGTAACGAGCATTGGAGAGGGGGCTTTCTTTAATTGCTCCTCACTCACGACAGTAATCTGCAAAGCCATCAAAGTGCCAGAGTTAGAGAGTGACGTATTCGGTTACATACCTCTTGCAGAAGCAACTCTCTATGTTCCTGAACAATCGCTAGACGATTACAAAACAGCAGAACAATGGAAAGAGTTTGGTACCATTTTACCTATAGAGGAATTGCCTGCAGCAGTCGAGAATACTCTAAGCTCATCATCAACGGTCAATACCCAAAAACTCCTCCGCGATAGTCAACTCCTCATCCTCCGCGATGGTAAGACCTATAATGTGATGGGCGCAGAAATCCAATAATCGCTAACACACATACCAAACACAAACCGAGCGGCACGTTTCCGTGCCCCTCATTTTTTCTCTTGCCGTTTTCACCTTTCAGTTTTCACCTTTCAGTTTTCAGTTCGAACGTTACAATTCAATAATAGTTATCCCTGCGCCACCGCGATCGGGGTCGCCGTCGTGGAAGGAGATATCGCCTGATTTCAGACGACGCATACTCTTCTGACGTTCTGCTAAATAGTCACGCACCACTTGTTTCAGTGCGCCAGTACCTGTGCCATGCAAAATAGTCACCTGTTCGGCATTAACCATCAATGCATCATCCACATATGCCATTACGGCTTCTAATGCTTCATCCACGCGCAAGCCACGGATATCCAACTCACGACTAAACGACAATTTGCGGCGGCGTAGTTCAACTGCCACATTGCTAACTCGTCTTTGCTCCTGTCTCTTGGTGCCTTGTTCCTGAATCAACTTAGCAGGATTCTTTGCCAAGACCTTCAACTCGCTCAAATCGCGCAAGATATTCTTTTGCTTCTCTCCTCTCGCCTTCTCGCCTTCTCGCCTTATCGTCTTATCGCCTTTCTTCTCCACCTTC
>JAZKZF010000033.1:0-14736 GCA_045612525.1 Paludibacteraceae bacterium
TGCTCCCAACCGCGAATTGTGGTTGGGGGGCATTCGTGTGCCTGCGGAACAAGGGTTATTAGGGCACTCCGATGCCGATGTGCTGATTCATGCGCTATGCGATGCCCTGCTTGGTGCAGCCGCTATGCGCGATATTGGCTACCATTTCCCGCCCGTAAAGGGCAATGAGTACGAGAATATCGACTCTAAGATTCTTCTGCGCAAGGTTATGACCATGCTCCGCGAAGCGGGATATGAATTAGGCAATTGCGATTGCACCATCTGTGCCGAAGCACCGAAACTCAACCCACACATCCCAGCCATGACTGCTTGTCTGGCAGAAGTAATGGATGTGAACGAACACCAAATCAGTATCAAAGCCACTACCACTGAGCAACTCGGTTTCGTTGGGCGTAAAGAAGGTATTGCCGCTCAAGCTGTAGTGATGATTATTAAGAAGTAAGTTTGAATTATAAGCAATTCATATCAATCCTATTATTTGCTTGCGGAATAAGTCACTTTTCGTTTGCACAGCAAACACCTACTGCTGAACTGTCAGGTACGCAGGAGTTGAACAATGGTGAACAGCTGAACGCTGGACTTGTCAGTATGCGCGATACGCTGCAGACGAACGACAGTATCATAGTCATCCATACCGTCTGCGCTCCTATATGCTCCTCGCACGTGCGCGTATATAATAAGGAGTGGCAATACCTTGGTGTGCTAAAAGCACCTTTCAAATCTGCTTTTCCAGAGGCATATATCGAAAATAACCAACTCCTTTGGCGCGACAACGACACTTTTGATTATACACCTTGCCGATAAATAGTTAATCCAATCTCGTTACCACTTCGATACCACTGCGATACCACTTCGATAGCATCCAATACTTTCCCACTAACATACCACTAATTTCCAACATATCCTTGAAACCGCTAAAACCCATAAAACCATTAAAGTGCCCTATCTATTTGATTGGGTATATGGCAGCAGGCAAGACTACTGTTGGTCGTTTGTTGGCGGAGCGTTTAGGATGGCATTTTGTCGATTTAGACGAGGCTTTTGCAGAGATTCATGGCCAAACACCTGCAGAATTTATTAGAGAAAATGGCATCGAGGAATTTCGAAAAAAGGAGAAATACGTGGTAGAAGACCTTGCAGAACTACCTATCGAAAAAGTCATTTATGCCACAGGTGGAGGCTATCCATGTTGGGAAGACAATATGGATTGTTTGGCAGAACTCGGCACAAGCATCTATCTCAAGTGGAAACCCAAGCATTTGGCACAGCGCCTAATACTGACAGATTTAACTACTCGCCCCGTCTTACAAGGGCGCACCGAAGAAGAATTACTATCCTTCATCACTCCGCAACTTCAGGCCCGTGAGCCATTCTATATGCAAGCTGATTATGTGGTGGAGGCACCTATTAAAGAAATCGCAGCAGAGGATGATAGGCATATCGCAGATATGCTTTACCTATTAATAATGAGTAACTAACACAATGCGCTAGAAGCACACATAGCATAACAACGTCGCTAAGCGATATACAACTTGAATACAATGAATATCAACGACATACAAGATGAGATAGTTGAAGAGTTCAGCAGTTTTGATGATTGGATGGACCGATACAGCCTGCTCATTGACTATGGAAATGGCTTAGAGCCCTTCCCTGAAGCAGATAAGAACAATCAAAACTTGATAGATGGTTGTCAATCAAAGGTTTGGTTTACTGCTGAAATGAAAAATGGTAAAGTGATTTATCATGGCGATTCGGACGCCATATTGGTCAAAGGCATTGTAGCATTGCTTATCCGTGTGTTGAGCAACCATACACCCAAAGAGATTGTGGAAACTGAACTCTATTTTATTGACGAAATCAATCTCCGCGAACACCTTTCCCCTACCCGCAGCAATGGCCTCAACGCCATGCTCAGGCAGATGCGACTGTTCGCACTAACCTATCAAGCACAAAGTTAAACATGAAATTGAGAGAGAGCATACTCATTTTGATCGCTTTTGTTCCAGCCTTTATTTTTGCACAAGCGGCTATCATAGAAAAGGATACTTCGATTGTAACTCCTGAAGCACACTTCTTTGCCACCGTTGTCAAGTCTTTTGACCACGGAATATCGCTTACTTTTGAGGAGGAGATTCGTAGTGCACCATCGCACCGTTCGCATACTACGGTGGGCTTGACCTATGCGCCTATCCAATATGTGAATATCTATGCGGCATATACGCTGAAATTGTATGGTGACCAAGGTTGGAGCGATGTCAATAAGTATCTTCGCCATCGTGCAAACTTCCTGATAACAGGACAAGTGAAGTTGGGTCAATGGAACTTATCGCTGCGCGAGGGTGTAATGTTAGATGCCCGTTGCGATGAGGTAGATAAACGAGAGAAAAATCAAGTGGACTTTACACTGCGTAGTCGCCTGCAAGCCGTATATGCGATTCCAGAAACGCCACTTAGCATAGTGGGTAAGTTCGAAATACTCAACACCTTGAATGCCCCCGTGGACTATGTTAATGAGGCGATAAGGCGAGAGGCGAAAGGCGCTGAGGCTCTCCCCCTTCAGGGGGATTTGGAGGGGGCTTCCTATGGTCAGTATATTAGCGAATTGCGTCCAGAAGCAGGTGTGCAATGGAAAATTAACAAACATAATTCTTTAACTCTTACCTACCGGTACAACTACCTTTACGATCGCGGTATTAGCATAGATGACACGATAGGAAATATCACAATCACAAATAAATATACTACCAAACACCTAATACTACTTGCATATAAATTTGGTTGGTAAATCCCATATAATAAAACAACAGACACGCAAATGCGTGTCTGTTGTTTATTACCTGCCTTTAACCTCTCGCCTATACCTCGCTAATCTTTCCGTCAGCGAACTGCAGTTTGCGTCC
Organism: Paludibacteraceae bacterium; assembly: GCA_045612525.1. GTDB lineage: Bacteria > Bacteroidota > Bacteroidia > Bacteroidales > Paludibacteraceae > Colicola. Next base: position 2,904 of record JAZKZF010000033.1, read on the forward strand.
GGGGTATTGTTCAGGCCATGCGGGGTTGTGGGTGGACATAATCACGGTCATACCAGCTTGGCTGATACTATATAGCAAGTCCATAATACCTTTGCCTGTCTCGGGGTCGAGGTTGCCTGTTGGTTCGTCTGCTAAAATCAGTCCGGGGGCATTCAACAAGGCACGAGCAATCACCACACGCTGTTGCTCACCACCAGAAAGTTGGTAAGGCATCTTGTATGCCTTTTCTTCCATACCGACTTGCTTGAGTACATCGTAGATATTGTTTTTCATTGCTTGTTTATCTTTCCAACCTGTAGCTTTGAGTACGAACATCAAATTCTCTTCTACATTGCGATCTACTAGCAATTGGAAATCTTGGAACACCACCCCGACCTTTCTTCTCAGATATGGGATATCACGACGACGAAGTTTCAACAGGTCATAGTCTAAAGCACTAGCTCCTATACCATCAATAGGCAACTCGCCATATATAGTTTTCATAAAACTCGACTTGCCACTTCCTACACGCCCTAATAGATACACCATCTCACCTGAAGAAATAGTAAGATTGATATCTGTCAACACAATCTGTTCGTCCTGACAGATCTCCACGCCCTTATATTTGATGAGTTCACTCATTCTGCATCCATTTGGTTGATTTTATTCTCAAGATCATTGAGTTGGCTCTTGAGAGTGTCTATCTTCTTGCGCATATCATCTACTAGTTTGTTAGCAGATTTGCTCTTACCAGTAAAGAAGAGAATGTTATTCTCTGCAGTCTTGATTTCCTGCACAAGATTCTCGTACATACGAATCAACTTCTGGCGATCGTTCATACCATCTACTTTCTTGTTCCAACGCTCTTTAGCTTCCGCACGTTTTTGAGCGTATTGCTCGCGTAGTTCCTTTGTTGCCACTCTTTTTGCTTCAAAGAAAGTATCGCAAGCTGCAGTAAATTTCTTCCAAAGTTCGTCAGAATATTTACGGGCTACAGGGCCGATTTTCTTCCATTGTTGTTGTAACTCAATCAGTTTATTCGTAGTTTCAGTCCATTCGATACTATCCTTCAATGCCTCAGCAGCTTCAATGAGTTCACGTTTTTTCTTCAAGTTCTCACTAAACTCATCACGCATATCCTTGTAAAAAGCGGTTTTTGCTTTAAAAAATGCCTCGCATAGTTCGCGATACTCGTTATAGATAGTTTGATTCTGTTTTTTTGGAGCGAAACCGATTGTACGCCATTCTTGTTGGATAGATAGCACTTTCTCTGTTGCTTCATCCCACTGTTTGTTAGATTTTAGCTTAGTTAGATCCAATTCTTTGAGTTGTGTCACCAAAGCTTGCTTTTTCTCTAAGTTTTCATTTTCTTTAGCATGAAGTTCATCGAAATATGTTTGGTGTTTTTTGTTAATGACACTACTTGCTTGTTTGAAACGATTCCATAGATCCTCACGCAACTCACGAGCTACTGGACCGATTTCAGCCCACTCATCATGTAACTGTTGCAATGCACGATTGGCCTCTACTATATTTGGATTCTCTTGAAGTTTTTCAGCTGCTTCACAAAGCATGGTTTTCATCTCTAGATTTTTCTTAAAGTCCAAGTCTCGGAGCTCTATATTAATCTTCACAAGGTCATAAAAACGCTCTTGATATTGCTGATAATTCTTCCAAATTTCTTGAGTTTTAGGTGCAGGAACTGGACCAATGGTCTTCCACTCTGCTTGTAACTCACGCATTTTCTTGAGATTGTCCATAACATCTGCTGTTTCTGCATCGGCCAACTCCTTCATCTGTGCGAGAATATTCTCTTTACGAAGAAGATTTTGGGATTGTTCTTCCTCTATTTGCTTCTGCAATTCAGCACGACGTTGTTTATATATATTCAACAATTCGCGGAACTCTTGCTCTAATTCATCAACAGATGGCAACCAATTCTCCAACACTTCGCCTGCTGCCTCTGCGGCCTCAAGTGCAGCTTTTTTTTGAGCCTCCAACTCTTGATGATACTGACGATAGAATTGCGTTTTCAACACTTCTACTTGTTCCTTTACTTCAGCTACATTCTTTTGTAGTAGTTCCTTTAGTTCGTCAACGAACTGTTGTTTTTCGTTTGCCATAACAATAAAAAGTTACGCCCTTTCGAGCGGGGTTCATAAATTTCGCGACAAAGGTACTAATAAATTTGCACATTTGCAAAAAAAAGTGTACCTTTGCACGCAAATTTTATTAATTATGGCAGAAACTCAAGAAAAATGGACAACTGAAATTCGTCCAAAAGATAAACTTCTCTCCGTTGATTTTAAAGAGATTTGGCAATATCGTGATTTGATGATGCTATTTGTTAAGCGTAATATCATCACACAATATAAACAAACTATACTCGGCCCTGTGTGGTATTTGATTCAACCGCTGATGACAACAGTGATGTATATGGTTGTATTTGGTGGCATTGCAAAGATATCTACCGATGGATTACCTCAACCATTATTCTACTTAGCGGGTATCAGCTTTTGGCAATATTTTGCAGATTGTTTGACTAAGACATCCAATACATTTGTCACCAATGCAAGTATTTTTGGTAAAGTTTATTTCCCTCGTTTAGTGACTCCTCTAAGCGATGTGATTAGCAACCTTGTACGATTTGGAATTCAATTTGGTTTATTCTTATTGGTTTATCTATACTATGTCATTTTCACCGATGCTACTATTCAACCAAATCTCTACGCCTTACTTTTCCCAGTGTTGGTGGTAATATTAGCAGGTTTAGCCTTAGGCTTTGGTATATTATTCTCTAGTATGACCACCAAGTATCGTGACCTGCAGTTATTGCTAAGTTTCTTTGTTAGTTTATGGATGTATGCTACACCAGTGATATATCCTCTATCTACCATTACAAACGAACAATTGCGTTTGATAATGCAACTTAATCCATTGACTGGTATTGTGGAGTTCTTTAAGTATGGAATGTTGGGTGTTGGCAACCATGATTGGTGGATGTTGGGATATAGTTTCGGCTTTATGGTAGTGCTATTGGCTGTGGGTATCGTAGTATTCAATAAAGTACAGAAATCTTTCATGGATACTGTGTAAATAATTGAGAACTTTGAAATTATTTCCTAACTGCAAGATCAATCTTGGCTTGCGCGTAGTACGCAAGCGTGAGGATGGGTACCATGATTTAGAAACCATCTTCTATCCTGTTATGGGACTTCATGATGAGTTGGAAGTAGAGATTGCAGATTATTTCGAGTTTATCCAAGAAGGTTTAGTTGTGGATTGCCCCTCTGAGGATAATCTAATTGTCAAGTGCTACCAACACATGCGGACGAAACATCCTCAGATTGGTAATGTGCATATTCGGTTTAAAAAGCTGATTCCTTTTGGTGCCGGTTTAGGTGGTGGTAGTAGCGATGCAGCTCATATGGCAATTGCGCTCAACGAGCTTTTTGCACTCGGACTAACCCAACAGCAATTAGCAGAAGAAGTTCGTCCACTAGGAGCAGACTGTCCATTTTTTGTATATAACACCCCTTGTTATGCAGAAGGTATTGGTGACATACTATCACCCATCTCGTTGAAATTGAACGGTTTGCGTTTGATAATGGTTAAACCAAATTGTGGGGTTTCTACGCGCGACGCATACGGGGGGATAATACGTCATCCAGAGGTAGAAGGACATATCAAGCAAGCACTAACAACAGGTAAGTCGTTTGCAGAAATGCGTCCATTGTTGGTCAATGATTTTGAGCAGACCGTCTTTCCATTATATCCCGAAATCGCAAAAATAAAACAACGCCTAATGGAAACAGGTGCGATATATACAGCAATGTCTGGGTCTGGTTCAACAGTCTTTGGGTTGTTCGAGAATGATACGGAAGGTTGTTCCAACACCCAACTGAGATTGTTTTACGAAGAGTTTGCCACGATGGTAATCCTCGATAATACGCTTACCTAAACTTAATCCCAATCCCCAACCACGTTTTTTGCTCGTATAACCCGGATTGAAAATTCGTTTGAAATTTCTGCGATCAATCCCTCTTCCGGTATCTGAAATATCTATAATCACCTTGTCAGAATCTGATGAACGGGAACGATTAAAGAACACCTGATTTTGACTCTTATCAGCACGCTGTACTTTCTGTATAAAAATTGTAATATTTCCTTTGCCTTCCATTGAGTCTATGGCATTCTTACAGATATTTTCAATTACCCACTCAAAAAGTGGCACACAAAGCATTGTTTGGCAATTTCCCACACCTTCAGCGTGGATAGTATAAGTTATTTTGTTAGATGTTCTTGCACGCATATATTCTATTGCTGACTGTATTACAGGTAGCACCATACACAATTTTAATGTCGGTTGCGAGCCGATTTTTGAGAATCGTTCAGTTATCATTTGAAGGCGACGTATATCCTCATCCATCTGTGGAAGAAGCGGGTCATTGGGATAAGTTGTTTTCAATAGCTCATTCCATGCATTAAGCGAAGAAATCGGTGTGCCTAATTGGTGGGCCGTTTCCTTGGATAGCCCAACCCAAAGAATATTCTTCTCACTACGTTGCACCATAAGCAAAGCGATAGCAGCTAATCCTGCGAGCGCAAGCATTACAACCAACTGAATATAAGGAAAATAAGACAACCAACGCAAAGTAGAAGATGGTTCATAATATATATACTGCATGACACTGTCTGATATACGTACTTCAATCGGTTTTTGAGTAGCACGAAGTTCATTAATCTTTTTTATATAAAAGACTTCTATATTACGTTTCGGCTCATGTACATTGCGAGATAAAAGAAGATTATAGTTAGTATCTACCATATAAACAGGTATGGTTGTATTGCCTTCCAACACTTGTAGCAATAAATCGATATTATCATTTTCACCTGCTAATATAAACTGACGCGTGGCTTCAGCCCAAAGTTCTATTTTCTTTTGTTCTTCCTCCTGCAGAGTATTTACTATATTGCTTGTTATCAGCGAACTAATCACCACAACTACAATCAATAAGATGGTAATACTCATGCTAAGTATATGAGAATTAATTCTATTCATATGCAAATACAACTATTTTTCCGCTGCAAAGTTACTTTTTTTTTTTGAATCCTACAAATTTACTTGTAAAATATTAGCAAAATAAAATGACTATCATATTAAACTAAGAAAATATAATGATTACGCTGTATTATTTGCATATGTAAAAAAAAAATAGTAACTTTGCGAAAAATTATATCATATTAGAGATAACAAGTAAATTTTTCAAAAGAAAACAATTATGAAAATTGCAATAATTGGATATGGAAGAATGGGACACATCATCGAATCCATCGCACTTGAACGCGGGCATAAGATAGTATGTGTTATTGACAAAGATAACACCGAAGACTTCCTCTCTGAGACATTCGCATCAGCAGATGTAGCGATTGAATTTACCACTCCTAAAACAGCAGAGGCAAATATATTGCGTGCTTGTGAAGCAGGAGTACCTGTAGTATGTGGTACAACAGGTTGGAATATAGAAGCCATTAAACGAAAGATCCAAAGCAAAGATACAAAAAGTGGCCTAATGTGGTCTTCCAACTATAGTATTGGTGTAAATATTTTGTTTGCACTCAACAAGCAATTGGCCAAATTTATGGAAGCATATCCCTCATACACACCCCATATGAAAGAAGTGCACCATATCCATAAATTGGACGCCCCCAGTGGCACCGCCAAAACCCTGCAAGAAGCAATTGGCGAAGAGCGATTGTCAATCAAAGCAATAGAATCGATTCGAGAAGGTGAAGTACCTGGCATTCATACCGTTATATGGGATAGCGAAGTGGACAATATTACCATTACTCATTCGGCGAAATCACGCAACGGTTTCGCTCTTGGAGCCGTGATTGCGGCGGAGTGGATGAAAGGAAAAACAGGCTACCATACCTTCGAAGAAGTAATACTTCCACAAAGATAGGTAGCCCGATTGTTGGATATAAAGAATAATTATTCTGATACAGAAAATTCGTCTTTTCCTACGCCACAAAGCGGACAAATAAAATCTGCTGGCACATTCTCCCAAGCTGTTCCTGGAGCAATACCAGCATCCGCTACACCTATTTCTGGGTCATACTCCCAACCACACACATCGCAAATATACTTTTTCATATTTTTAGTTATTTAATCGTTAATATTACTCTGTCACATTGTTACTCACAAAAAGTATGCCAAATAATATTTCCAAATATAGAATGGATATGAAAACAAGTAGATTGATAATTAGCGGACTTAGCAAACTCGCATGCGGTATTACCTTGATAGGACTCTTACTTTTTTTACCTGCTGGTACATGGCAGTATTGGCAGGCTTGGCTATTCATTGCCCTGCTGTTTATTCCTATGATAAGCATGGGAATTTGGATGCTAATATCCTCCCCCGAATTATTAGCTAAGCGTCTGAACTACAAGGAGAAAGAGCAAACACAAAAGCATGTGATTGCCCTATCTGGATTGATGTTTGTTGGTGGATTTATTGTTTGTGGATTAGACTATCGTTTCACATGGTCTCAAATACCTTTTTGGGTAGGAGTTACCGCTTCAGTAATATTCCTCATAGGTTATATCCTTTATGCCGAAGTATTACGTGAGAACGCCTATTTATCACGCATAATCGAAGTTCAAGATAATCAAAAACTTATTGACACGGGATTATATAGTATAGTACGCCATCCCATGTATACTGCAACCCTACTAATGTTTCTTTCAATGCCTCTCATTTTAGGTTCTTGGTGGGCATTATGCATTTTCGCAGTGTACCCTATACTGATAATCAAGCGAATACATAATGAAGAGAAAGTGCTTGCAGCAGATTTAAAGGGATATATCTACTATCAACAGCGAGTTCGTTGGCGCCTTATTCCATGGCTATGGTAAGGCTAATCCATATAAAATGACACAAGAAAATGCTCGCGCGCTTGCGTATGTGCATTTTTTTTTGTACTTTTGTCGCGTTTTTTGAAAATCTCTGTAATCTATGAAAGGTTTTAACGATAGAATCAAAGAAGTGACCATCAAAGGTTGGATTACTTGCTGTGTATGGAGTGTAGTCTATATTACCTTTGTGATTTGGGTTGCATGGGGCGACTGGGCAAGTCTCGGATGGCTCGTATTACTGCCAATTATTATGGATATGTTTGTTACCAAGTATATTCCTTGGAACTGGTGGAAGAAGTACAAGCCACTCACCAAGGAGGAGGAAAAAGCAGGTAAGAAAAATCCGTATGCCAATGCTACTTTATATACCATTTGTTCATGGATCGATGCCATCGTTTTTGCGTTGGTGGCGGTGTATTTTATCAATGTGTATATCTTCCAAAACTATCAAATACCTACCTCATCGCTCGAAAAGACCCTGCGCGTAGGTGATTTCTTATGCGTGAATAAGATGAGTTATGGTGCTCGTGTTCCTAACACACCACTCTCAATGCCATTGGTACAACATACTTTCCCTTGGGGTAGCAAGAGTTATATCGAGAAACCACAATGGGAGTACAAGCGCCTCAAAGGCTGGGATAAAGTAGAGAAAGGAGATATCGTGGTATTCAACTTCCCTACAGGCGACACTGTTTGCTCCAAAATGCAAAACCCAGATTACTACACCCTATGCCACTATTATGGCAAACGCACGGTAGAAAATCGCAAGGATGTGTTTGGAGATATCGTAGTGCGACCTGTGGACAGACGCGAGAACTATGTGAAGCGTTGCGTAGGTACTCCAGGTGACTCGCTGCAGATCATTGATAATGTGATTTATATCAACGGAAAAGCAGAGCCTGTGCACCCATATTTGCAACTCAATTATATCGTTTACACCGATGGACATGTGTTGGGCAATAGTTACCTTTCCAAACTCGGCATCTCCAAGGAAGACCGCGAAAGCAATGGTAATGGGCTGTATCGCCTGCCACTGACAGCAGCCATGAAAGCAGAATTGGAAAAGAACCCCCATATCTTAAGCATTGAGGTGGAGCCCGAAGATCAAGGTGGAGAGGTATATCCATTGGGGCATAACTCGTGGACACGCGACAACTATGGACCTATTTATATCCCTGCAAAGGGAGATACTGTGATAATCACAGAAGAGAATTATTGGGTGTACAAACGTATTGCAGATGCGTATGAATTCAAGCCAATGAAGCTAGGCGAACCATACGTATTTGAGATGGACTATTACTGGATGATGGGCGATAATCGCCATAAGTCTGCAGATAGTCGTTATTGGGGGTTTGTTCCTGAAGACCATATCGTAGGACGACCAATGTTCGTTTGGCTCAGCATTGAGAAAGACAACCATTGGGGTAAAGGACATATCCGTTGGAAGAGAATTGGTTTGAGCCATTTTGAATGATCATATTACCTACAACATATTTAGGATCTGTGGAATGGTATCGCCAGTTTCTGGCGAATCCTATAGATGTAGAAATTGAAGTGATGGAAAGTTTTCCAAAACAAACCTACCGCAATCGTACCACAATCGCCACACCTGATGGCAAAATTACACTCAGTGTGCCTGTCAAGCGTGTGGATAGCAAACAACTGACACGTGATGTAGAGATTAGCTATCAACAACGTTGGCAACACCAACATTGGATGGCTCTCACAAGTGCCTACAAACGCACACCATATTTTGATTACTATGCGGATTTTTTTCGTCCGTTTTATGAGAGAGAAACTAAGTTTTTGGTGGATTTGAACGAGGGGTTGCATGATGTGATAGTTCGTCTACTGACAAATAATGTGATACTGGACAATGGGCAATGGGCAATTGGTGAGAATAAAACATCGGATTGGCAAGGACTAGATTTGGAATCATGCTTTGGCAATGGACAAAGTATATTAGACATGCTATTTGAATACGGTCCCGAGACCATGATTAAGATATGATAGATTGGAGTAAACTGACATTTCATTATACAGAAACGGACTATATTGTTCGCTCGGCTTATCGTAATGGCGTATGGGAAAAACCATATGCTACGCGCGACAAACATATGAGCATACATGTGGCAGCTACAGGTTTGCAATATGGGCAAGAATGTTTTGAGGGTTTGAAAGCCTTTCGTGGCATAGATGGCAAAGTGCGAATCTTTCGCATGGAGGAGAATGCCAAACGCATGCAACAATCTGCTGAAGGACTACTGATGACACCTGTGCCCACTGATATTTTCTGCAAAGCCGTAGTATTGGCATTGCAAAAGAATATTGATTTTCTGCCTCCTTACAATACTGGTGCCACCTTGTATTTCCGACCTGTGCTAGTGGCAACGACGCCAGAGATTAGTGTAGGTCCAGGCAAGGATTGCGAGTTTATTGTGATTCCTACACCTATTGGTCCATACTTTCCAAATGGTTTCAAAGGAACACCTTTTATTGTCAATCGCAGCGTAGATCGTTCCGCACCATTGGGTACAGGACAATGGAAAGTGGGTGGTAACTATGCGGCATCATTCCGCGCCAGCGAAGTGGCACACGCCATGGGCTATGAGTGTATGTTTACCGATGCCAAGACGCACAAATATATTGACGAGTGTACGGCATCCAATTTTATTGGCATAAAGCATCATGAATCGAGAGACGAGAATTGGGAATCTTCCTACGAATATCTCACTCCACGCAGCAGTGCGATATTGCCAAGTATCACCAATGATTCGTTGATGACGTTGGCGCGTGAGATGGGGATGAAGGTAACACGCCGCAGGATTCGCGTAGAGGAACTAGCAGGAATGACCGAGGCTGCTGCTTGTGGTACAGCATGCGTAATTTCGCCTATCTCCAAAGTGTTTGACTCAGATAAAGACATCACCTACTCTTTCGGTAATAAGCCAGGACCTATACTAACCAAACTCTATCACGCATTGCAAGATATCCAGTACGGTCGCGTGGAAGATACACATGGGTGGTGTACTATAATAAAGGATATTGAGTAAAGAATATTGATAATCGGAAAACAAAACTAATATTAACCATAAAAAACGAATTTATTTATGTTTGAAAATCAACCTAAAGGTCTGTTTGCATTGGCTCTTGCCAACACAGGCGAACGATTTGGCTACTACACTATGTTAGCCGTATTTGCACTCTTCCTCCGTGCAAACTTCGGATTGGAAGCTGCTACCGCAGGACAAATCTATTCTACCTTCCTTGCGTTGGTATATTTCTTGCCACTCGTAGGCGGTATCTTGGCGGACAAAATCGGCTACGGCAAGTGCGTAACTATCGGTATCATGGTAATGTTCCTCGGATATATCCTCTTGGCTATTCCATTGGGCGCAGGTGGCACCGCTATGGGTGCAATGATTGCTGCATTGGTACTCATCAGTTTCGGTACTGGTCTATTCAAGGGTAACTTGCAAGTGATGGTAGGTAACCTCTACGATGACCCTAAGTACGCTGACAAACGCGATGCTGCTTTCTCACTCTTCTACATGGCAATCAACATTGGTGCGATGTTCGCTCCTACCGCAGCTGTGAAGATTATGGATTGGGCACAAACCAGCCTTGGTGTAAGCGTAAACGACAGTTATCACTTCGCTTTCATGGTAGCTTGCGCATCACTCGTATTGAGTATTGCTATCTACTATGCATGCCGTCCTTGGTTCAAGCACGTAGAGAACTCTGCTAAGCAAGCAGCTGCTACTGGTGCAAAAGTAGAAGAACTGACTCCAGAGCAAACCAAGAAGCGTATCGTGGCTCTCTGCCTCGTGTTCGCGGTGGTAATCTTCTTCTGGATGGCATTCCACCAAAACGGTTTGACACTCACCTACTTCGCTAACGAGTTCGTACAACCACTCTGCACTGGCGTACAAACCATGTGGTTTGATATCATCAATCTCGTGATGATTGTCATCATCGTATATGCAGGTTTCTCATTGGTACAAAGCAAGACTGCTAAGGCAAAAGTATTCTCTGGTGTGGCTATCGTTGCTGCATTGGGCGTATTGGCATACAAGTACCTCAATATCTCTCCAGAAGGAATCACCTTGAGCGCACCTATCTTCCAACAGTTCAACCCATTCTACGTAGTAGCACTCACTCCATTCAGCATGGCACTCTTTGGCGCACTCGCTAAGAAAGGCAAAGAGCCATCTGCTCCACGCAAGATTGCGCTGGGTATGGTGGTGGCTACTATCGCCTATATCGTGATGGCTGTAGCTTGTGTTGGTCTGCTCACTCCTAACGCACAAGAGTTGGCTCGCGTAACAGGTTACCCTACATTTGTAAATGCTAATGTATTGATTTTTACATACTTGATTCTCACCTTCGCTGAGCTGCTGCTCAGCCCAATGGGTATCTCCTTCGTAAGTAAAGTGGCTCCTCCTAAGTTCAAGGGTATGATGATGGGTGGCTGGTTCGTAGCTACCGCTATCGGTAACTACCTCGTATCTATCGGTGGTAACCTCTGGGGTGACATGCCATTGTGGGGTGTATGGAGCGTATTCGTAGGCGTTTGCGCTGTAGCAGCTATCTTCATGTACCCAATGATGAAGAAACTTGAAGACGCTACTAAATAATCAGTTATGGAACAATTGATTCAAGCATTATCCGCATACACAAGTACTCTGGAGCAGAAACTCTCTGCTCTAGAGGCACGTGTGGCGCTTTTGGAAACTGAAAGCGGAAAACTAAAAACTGAAAACGAAGCATTGGAAGCACAGATTGCCACTCTGCGAGCAGAAATGACTTCCCTTTCGGCTGCAGGCGTAGCAGTTGCACCAGCTGAAGAACCAGAAGTAGAAATCGAACTCATCATAGAGGAAGATTCCGAAACTGAAAACGGAGAGGTGAAAACTGAAAACGAACTCGTAGA
>JAZKZF010000034.1:0-7615 GCA_045612525.1 Paludibacteraceae bacterium
GGCAGGCGATGATATCGATGACTTGATGTTGCTTTGCGATGCAGATATCACTTCTAAGAACGAAGAGAAAGTGCGTCGCTTCCACAAGAATTACGAACTGGTACGGCAGAAGATGATCGAACTAGAGGAGAAAGACCGTATCCGCAATTTCCAACCGCCTGTGCGTGGCGAAGAGATCATGCAGCTATTGAATCTCGAACCTTGCGCCCGTGTCGGCGAACTCAAAAACGCGATCAAGGACGCCATACTCGACGGCATCATCCCCAACGAGTATGAGGCTGCCAAAGCATATCTAATGAAAATAGCATATGAAAAAGTATGATTTTCTCATCATCGGTGGCGGTGTAGCAGGCATGAGCTTTGCGCTCAAAGTCGCTCGCACACAGAAGTATCGCATTGCACTCTGCTGCAAGACGACCCTCGACGAAACCAACACCAGTCGTGCACAAGGCGGTATCGCCAGTGTCACCAACATGCTCGTAGATGACTTCGAAAAGCACATCCACGACACTATGGTAGCAGGCGACTGGCTCAGCGACCCTGCTGCGGTAGAGCAAGTAGTGCGCCAAGCGCCTAAGCAGATAGAGGAACTCGTCAACTGGGGCGTGAACTTCGACAAGAAAGACGACGGCACCTTCGACCTTCATCGCGAAGGCGGACACTCTGAGTTCCGTATCCTCCACCATGCCGACGACACAGGCGCAGAAATCCAACGTGGACTCATGGCTGCGGTACGCAACAACCCCTATATCGATGTCCTCGAAAATCACTTCGCCGTAGAGATCATCACCCAGCACCACCTCGGCGTGCGTGTCACCCGTCGCACACCCGACATCGAGTGCTATGGCGCGTATATCCTCAACCCTGAGACGGGCAAAATTGACACCTACCTCAGCCGCATCACCCTGATGGCTACGGGCGGAACAGGCGCTGTCTATGCCACTACCACCAACCCTAATGTCGCTACGGGCGACGGTATTGCGATGGTCTATCGCGCTAAGGGACTGGTCAAAGATATGGAGTTTGTGCAGTTCCACCCAACAGCTCTTTATAACCCAACCGAGACACACCCCGCTTACCTCATTACCGAGGCCATGCGTGGCTACGGAGGTATCCTCCGCCTGCCTAATGGCGAGGAGTTTATGCAGAAATACGACCCACGTCTCTCTCTTGCGCCACGCGATATCGTCGCGCGTGCGATTGACAACGAGATGAAGATCCACGGTCTGGACCATGTCTGCCTCGATGTCACACACAAAGACCCCGAGGAGACAAAGCACCATTTCCCAAATATCTACGCCAAGTGCCTCAGTCTTGGTATTGATATCACGAAGGAATATATCCCTGTCACCCCTTGTGCGCACTATATGTGTGGCGGTATCAAGGTGGACTTGGATGCCCAATCCTCTATCCGCCGTCTGTATGCGGTAGGCGAGTGCAGTTGCACGGGCTTGCATGGTGGCAATCGCTTGGCTTCTAACTCCCTTATTGAGGCAGTTGTCTATGCCGATGCAGCAGCCAAACACTCGCTCAGCATGATCGAAAACTACGATTTCAACGAGAATATCCCTGACTGGAACGACGAAGGTACCATGACCAACGAGGAGTATGTCCTCATCTCGCAGGACATGCGTGAGGTGGGTCAAGTGATGTCCACTTATGTGGGTATTGTTCGTAGCGATTTGCGTCTGCGCCGTGCATGGGAACGTTTGGACTTGTTGTATGAAGAGACCGAAGACCTCTTCAAACGAGTAAAAGCTACTAAGGACATCTGCGAACTACGTAATATGATCAATGTGGGTTATTTGATTACCCGCCAAGCTCTGGAGCGCAAAGAGTCCCGTGGCTTGCACTACACCATTGACTATCCCAAAAGCCCCGACACCAATACCAACGAAGTATGGTAAACTTCCCCTCGTATTTCGGGAGCACCATAAGACATCTATAGGACATCGGTAGGACATCACTATCCTATCGATGTCTTTTTTTAGAAATAGTACTTTTTTTGCATTTTTCTTGAGATACTGACAAGTTTTAGCAGTTTGTTGTAGTAATTTTGCAGCGGATTTCGAAAAAAGTGCCATTTGGGGTATCTTTTGAGAGAAATCAGCAAGTTAAACTTTTAAATTTTTATCATTATGAAGATTAAAAAGCAAAAAGAACTCTTCTTGAGTTGCAATGTGGCAGGTTTTGCGCATTACGAAGGTTGCATCGTTTTTAGCGAGTTGCAGATTGGTACCAAGTTGCACTTGGTTCGTGAGGACGAGAACGCCTATGACCATGATGCGGTGGCTATCTTTTACGGAGATACCCATATCGGTTATGTCCCAAGCGCTAAAAACGAGCAGTTGGCTACTATGCTTGACCTCGGTCATGAAAATCTGTTTGAAGTGTATGTACAACAACTTGACTCAACAGCACATCCCGAGCAACAAGTGCATGTTGGCATTTTCGTAAAGGCAAAGGAGGAGGCATAATCCTTTTCCTTGCCTGTTTAATACTCCACCACGATACAACAAGAAAAAATATATTGATTGTTGTATTATTGATAAAAAAGTTGTACCTTTGCACCGAAAGAGCACTAATATTGTTGTAAAGTATAATCAATAATGCGAATAACACAAATTTAGTAACATCTAAAAACATATTCAAATTATGAATAGTTTGCAAAAAGCTGCATATAGACAACCCCAGTGGAAAGAGTTCTCCAGAAAGGTCATTGAAGCACATCAGTGCAGATGCAGTCGATGTAATCGTCATGAATCAGATGGCGCCACTTTACAGGTTCATCACACGTATTACGACCCAGAACGTTTTCATAAGCCATGGGATTATCCCCTCAGCACCCTTGAAGTTCTATGTAAGAATTGTCATGCACAAGAGCATGGACATATAATGCCTATGGAGGGATGGGAGTATATTGATATGGAAGATATGCAGGAACCAAGCGTGGAGTGTGAATACCCTAACTGTACATACAACGATTTGTTGAGATATGTTCATACAGTTTATCATCCAAAATGGGGATATCTTAATGTTGGTTGTGGACATTCTGATAAACTTACAGGTACTAATCAAGCTACTGAACTTGAAAAAGCAGCTAAGAAGAGGCTGACGATGTTTGATGGTTTCTTACAAGAAAAAAGATGGCAACAGATAGGTCAACGATGGTATAGGGAATTTGTAGATTTTCCCATTACCATCACGCAATCACAGGATGCCTTCCTTCTCTCAATTTTCATTCCTCTCCCCGAAGCATATAAAAGTCTTTATGAAGCGAAGAAAGCAGCGTTTAATATCTGCTATAACCAATCTCATCAGCAATTCTTTCAGCAGCACAACATTCCGTATCCAGAAACTATACCACGTAAACCGCATTCAAAGAAGAATCCTCCCTTACATCGAAACCTACTCACATTCGCAATCAGCAATCAAACAGGCAAACTTGTTCACATAGATGGTGTAGAGCCTGATATATTATGCAACTGTATTTGCCCGGCATGCCAACAACCTGTGAAGGCAGAGAATACTTCGGATTTACCCACCAACCATCGTTTTGTGCATATGGTAAATTCGACATGTGAAGATTACTTTCTGCAAATGTATCGTCGCTTAACTCTCCAACTCATAGAGGAGAATAAACAAATTATCCTTCCGAAATATGCTAATGATGAGGCAGAACTATATATCCCTAGTTTAATAGTTAATATCAAATCCGTTCAATACTCTACATTACTATATGATGCTATTCTTACTTGTTCTATTAATGATACTGAGCAACAAATAGCGGTTGTAGTTGATTTTGACGGTACATTAACTAATGAAAAAATACAAACTATAAAATCATCTAAAATACCCACTATTCAGCTCTCCCTCGTTAAACATTACAATATCACTCCTCCACTCAAGAAGAAAGAACTCCAAGAATTGTTGCGTACTGATACCAAGATAATTTCTTGGATACATAGTCCACATTATGATGAACAAGCCAGACAATTGCAACAGAATAAACAGTGTTATTTGGAGAAATTAAACTTGAATATTCAGCAAGCTATTGACAGTTGCATATATGAGGACTATGAGATAAATCAAATAGAAGAGACTTACTTAAACCATGAAAAATATCCGCATTCTGTTAAGAGTTTGTTCCAAAGTGTCTCCTATACAACAATACATAGAATTATTAATATGCCATCCGAAGAAGACTTACAGCATACGGAACAATGCATTAAGTTGGTGGAATGGTACCAACGTTATAGCACTGTTGACGGAATCAACTATGATTTGTTAAAAATTTTAAGACGTTGCAATTTCTATGAATTATCAAAGCAACTCCACAACCATACAACACAGAGGATTGAACTTTTGTATAATCTATTTGCATATTATTTTCAAAGCGAATTAGGTTATCTTCCTATAGGAAACTCTGATCAAATTTATGCAAAGATTAGAGATGATATTCGCGCCCCCTTCTTCAACAATAGTTTAATTTTATATAAAAAGGCTGTACTTTCTTTTGAGCAAAAAAATGGTATTGAATTATATTTTCTGCTATATTTATATTATGGGGTAGAGCATATTAACTGGCATGTAAACAAGAAAAAACGGATGTTTCGCGAACTCTGTTCTATGAGAAACCGACCTATATTGGCTGCAGTCGGATCATTGTGGTTTGGTCATATCTTCAACCGTTTTCATACTGACGATTTACAAATGTTTATTCATATAATTGCTACAGAATATCCCAAAGCAGCGCCATGGGTTCTTACATACATAGAACAAACTAATTATAAACAATTCTGCTTAGAGAAAAACATTTCCTATGTTGAACTTGAATCTTTGCGTGATAGCTATTGTAATATTTGGCTTGATGGTATCTTTTACTCTGCTCTTCCATACTATTTCAACTCCAATGGTACTCGCCACAATTTGTTCCCGAAAGTATCACTTCCTCAAATCTAGTATTGAGATTAAAAACTTTTTCAGAACAACACCATAAGCAGGAGGCGAGTAATGAGCATTCTCAAAGCGTAACGATTTGTCACACTTTTCATGCAGCATTATTATAGAGACACGTTTATAGAAAGCCACCGAAAGCCCACAAATCTCCTATAGATATGCTTGTTCTGTTCTATGCTTGCGCTGATTCCTCAGAGTGGGGACTTTTCGGGCGCTGCGCTCGGAGTGCGTTCCGTCGCACTCCTTCAGGTCATGAAATTTGCGGGGAACTTGTGGGACTCTCGCTAAAGTCTTGAGCAAACTAATTTGATAATCGCAATATTGTTTGCAAAATAAGGGAAAACAACTTTGCCATTGTGCACCTTCGTCTTTTGTCCAGTGTAGAGTTCTACGACCTCTGCGCCTTCCGCAAAAGTGTTGTCAAGGCAAATCGCTTGTCCTGTTATCGGTAGTACACGAATAACCACTGTATCATTATCGTTGTATCGTGCACAAGTGTGCACATCTATCGTATGTTGCTTGCCTGTGCCAATCACGGGATAGGTTTTGCGTATCTGCCCTAAACGCTGAAAATGTTGCAACTGATTTTCATTAATATCGCTCCAATCCATATCTGAACGAAAGGCTTGATCACTATCTACATTGAAGCGCGCATCACTCAATTTTCTACCAGTCTCATCTCCATAAAACACTTGCACGGCACCTGGAGCCAACAATAGCGTGGTAGCGCAATCAATCATATTAGACATGTCTGCATCGCGATGATACGAGTTGTTGAGATAGCTAAATGGGTGCCAATTCGTGTACATATTCAGGCTATCGGCATACGCTTGCCAAGTATATACTATCCCATCCAAATCGCCGTGCTTAGGGAAATAGAAATTGACCATACTACCAAATCCCGCACTTGCATATTCGGGTTTATAATCTATTGATGCGCAATCGAAGTCGCCCGTCATATAAAAATCCTCTGTCCATTGGGCTGCGGCATCTTTGGGATGAGCCAAACGCCACTCTCGCAATGCCTCGTTGCAGGCGATATGCAGAGCTTTCCAACTATCTATATGAACATTCTCAACAATATCACAACGGAAACCATCAATACCAAATTCGCGAACCCACGAGGCTATCCAATCTACTAAATATTTTTGTATAGTGGCTTTTCGGTCTTTGCGTAGCACTCGTGCAGAAGGATTCACCCACGCATCATTCGCTTTGCCCTCTGCTTTCCATTTACGTTTGAGAAACGCAGGGATACGAACCATCTCCGTACTTTCCTCTTTGAAGTCAGGCATACCAAACACCGTTGCCTCTAACGGATTATTCTCATCCCAATGCTCATCTGGC
This sequence comes from Paludibacteraceae bacterium, assembly GCA_045612525.1. Taxonomy (GTDB): domain Bacteria; phylum Bacteroidota; class Bacteroidia; order Bacteroidales; family Paludibacteraceae; genus Colicola. The sequence continues at coordinate 6,307 of JAZKZF010000034.1, forward strand.
ATACGAATCCATGGACGGTCATACCAACCAGACCATGTCAATCGCTGCGCAAAGAAATCATCAAAACTCCACTCAGGTATGTGTTCTGCTGCTTGTTGCGGAGTCAATCCCACTTCTGCAAAATCATACTGTATGGCATCTAATAGAGTCGGATAACCTGGATTATTCAAGTTAGCTCCGAGCATCACGCGTATTCCTTGTGCATGCAGTGTATCTACCAATGCACGAAACTCCTCTACTGTTCCATAGTTCTTATCTATTTGGGTGTAATCCAGTGGATAATAACCATGATAGCCATAGTGCGGAAAATCGTTGATTGAGCCACTGCCTGACATCCAACCATGGATTTGTTCATAGACATCAGTCATCCATACAACATCCACTCCTAAATCGGTGAAGTACCCCTCTTTGGCTTTTTGCAACATACCTTTGAAATCTCCGCCATGAAAGGTTGCAGCATTCAATTGTTCAGTACCATAATCAACGATGCGCCCATAGTTGATATCATTGGTGGTATCTCCATTGCAAAACCGATCAGTAATGACAAAATACACCGAAGCGCCACGCCAATCAAATGTGTCTGCCGTGTTATTTGAGGCGAATAACGATATTGCGTTACAGACCAATACACTAAATAGAAGGAATAGTTTCTTCATACAATTATGTTTAATAAATCATGTAGTTATATTTAATAAATCGTTATATTCTCGTACAAATTCTATGTAAAACCTATAACTAGATAGCAGCATTTTTATACATTTTTAACATTTGATCAGGAAAAGCCATTTTGCATAGCGTAGTCTTACCTGACTGACGTGGTCCTGTCACAGAAATGATAGACCAATGCTCACTTAATTCTAAAAGTTTGTTTTGTAACTCTCTGCTATACATACAATTATTGTTCACAAAGGTACTATTTTTATTTGACATACGCAAGAGTATGAGCAAAAAATGTGATTTTTTAGGTGATAATTGGTAATCTTCGGCACGCGAAAACTTTTTTCAAAAAAAATACATCCATGCGGAAGTGCTTATAACATAGCAACTTCCGCATGCTTCATATACCAGATTTCTTCCTAAATGATCCTATCGTCTTATCTCGCCAATGGGCTCGAACAATTAATCGCAAGCGAGATGGAATGAAAACGATATGTGGCGGAAGTGGCGGAATGGCGGAAACTTCTCCGCCATTCCGCCACAAGCGTCACTTCCGCCATGCTGAGTAATTAAGAATGGAGTATTGATTTTCAGGGATAAAGGATATTGAAATAAAATTTCTGCGGACTTTTTGAGGAGGGCTGAGAAAGCG
>JAZKZF010000035.1:0-28162 GCA_045612525.1 Paludibacteraceae bacterium
CCGTCTTTCTCAACAAATGCACCTTCTGTCAAGTTAGCAACTTCTACATCGTCAACAAAGCCCCATACAGAGTTTGCTTCATAATCACCATAGCCATTCCATTCAGATAACCAAAGAACAATGGCATGGTCATCGTTTTCAACTTCTACAGCCAACTCGCCGTCCTCTACTGTAAAGGTTGCATCATACATCTCTACTGTGATAGTCTCACCTGGAGTACTTGGTTCGTCAGTATCACCTGCATTGAGGTTGTACATGGTGAGTTTAACGGTCATACCATTAGCTAGAGCAAGATCTGCAGTCAACACATTGGTCTCGGTGCCTTCTACTGCAGATGCAGCATATTCAGCTGTACCTGTAAACAAGATGAGACCATCTGCATATATGTTACCTTCTACACCTTCGTATGTACCTGCTCCATTGAAGCCAAACACGATAAGATCGATTTCCATACCATCCTCGCTTGTGCCCATGAAGTGGGTCATATTACCCTCAGAAACAGTCTTAAGGTTGGTGCAGGTGATTTCCATATCGTAGGTAGGCTCCTCAACTGCAGGAGCATTCCAACGTGGGTCGCCGAGGTTAGAGCCATCGGTACCAGCACCAAGAGCAGGGCTGCCATCTTCGAGTGCGAAGTTGCCATTAGCAGCGTCAACAAACTTAGGATCGTTGGTTAAACAGTTGGTATAAGTAAGGTCGCCATCTTGTGACACATTGTAGTAAATAACATTCTCAGCAACACCGCCATATACATAAGACGCTCTTTCGCCCTCAGCAGGGTTAGCAATGATTGTATTAGAAATGGTCAAATCAGAAGTTTTGCGAGCAGCGATAATACCCAAATCAGCACCATCGAGATTATACATGGTAACGTGATCAATAATTATGGTATTTTGCATACCAGTAGCCTCACCATTTGAGCTTACGTGTACAATACCAGCGTACTCAGTAGATACTACATTGTAGATGGTAGAGTTGGTCATCTTGAAGTAGTTGCAAGCATGTGTACCCTCTGGAGCCTCGTTACCGAAAGAGATGGCTGATTGTGCACCATCGTGGAAGAGGGTGTTGTTAATAATCACAGAGTCGATGCTAGCAGTTTTCTCAAATTGGTTAGAAAGTGCCCAATAGGTCCAATTGCAGAACTCGCAATTGTTGATGGTCAAAGTACCAGGATTAACACCCGTAGTAGCAATCAAATACTTAGCTACATTGCCAGCATCAAAAGTGATACCATCAAAAGTGGTCGTTGCTTGAACATCAAAAACTGTCCACTCACCTGTCAGTTTAATAACAGGTTTTGCACCCTCGGCTGCTTTAACACATACACCAGGTTTGGTAAAGTCAATTGAGTAAGCCTCCTCGTAAAGACCATCCGCCAATACAAGCGTATCACCTTGGGTGAGATACCAAGCAAGGTTATTGGTACCAGGATTACACTCAACAATTGTTGCATGCGCTGTGAAACTGAGCGTCAGCGCAGCGAGAAAAAAGAATAATTTTTTCATTGTTTTCTTAATTTAAAAAGTTAATAAAAGAGATTGATTAAAACTATAAATTATTAATTAATAGTTGTTCCTAATATATTGTACTGTTTCTTTCCTTTGCGAATCAAGAGTTGTTGGTTTTGCCAAATCTTCTCTGCTTGCTCTGAAGAAAGAGGAGCAGTAGCGTCGGTATTGACATCTGCTTCTTTTTTCCATTGGGCAGATGCCGCTACGGCAGACCAGTTGTTGCGGTCATCCGCGGCAAAAGCAGCATAATAGTATGTGTGTGCCACATTAGCCGTATTATCCACACAAGTTTCTGCTTGACCACGATACACCTCCACACCATCGGCAGGATTAACTGCAAAACGATCCTCACGGCGAATAATCACCGTCTGCGCAAAATCCTTGGCAGGAGTGATTTGTCCGGTCAATAACACATCGTCTAACCAAAAAGTCCCCATAGTAGGTACCGCAGGCGACACACAAAAACATATACGCACCAAACCATCGAGGCGGCATTGGGTATCGGAATTGGTGTACCAATCAAAAGCCATGAGCGAAGGGATATTAATCGTGTAGGTATTCCATTCGGTGGAAGAGAGTATTACCTGCTCGGTGTACCACCAGTCCTCGTGATTGTTCGCCATGTTCTTCACCACGATGCGCAACGCAGAGGATGTACCATTGCCTTTCATACGGAAAGATAAAGTAGGCGTAGTGGTTGCCATGGTCGGTTGGGCAAATACGTAATCAGCCGAAGTAGTCGCCCATGCCTGAGTGACATCAAAATCCACTCGCAACGCCCCGTCCTCCAGCGACAATAGCGCAGTAGCTTGTGCCTCGTTGGCAGGTTGAAAAGTGGCCATATCGGTGGAGAAATCTGCTAAGGGGGTATTGACTGTGACTAAGCGATTCGGGTTGTGCCATGTGAGAGAAATCTTGTCGCCCTCGATGTGTCCAACGAGATTAGTAGGAGCAGGCGGAGCGATGGTATCTTCCACGAGCGTAATCGTAGTTGGCAATAAGGTAGTATCCGCTACTCCCGAATTGCTGATTACCGCATACACATAGTAATCTCCCTTAGGATATACATCGCGGGTATGCCAACAGATTTGTTTAGGAGCCGTGACCTGTGCAGGTATATTGGCTTGAATGAGCGTACCGCCTGTGGTTTCCGCCTTATCGGTATAGTAGAAAGCAATGGTGCTATTCTGCTGTGGGTCGAACGGGAAATAGCGTAGCATCACCGAGTCGCCCACCTCTACATCCGAAAGAGGTGCGGTAAAGGTGATGTTGGGTTGAATCAATTCACCCGCAAGATTGAACTCATATTTATAGAACTGATTGCCCACCGAATCGTATGCCGTAAGCATGACCTTGCTTGCATCAGCAGCCATATCAAGCGTAGAGAAGCACGAAATCTGGCGGTAGAACATGGAGTATTGCGCATCAATGATACCCGTCTGCTGCTTGTAGTTGGAGTTGCGTCCGCAACCCGGGCGCACATAGTGAACACCGTCTTTGTAGAGGTGCTCGAAGGAGTGATCGTCGCCACAGAAATAGATGATGCGTTTGCCCGCAGCCACATGTTTCTCTAGCAGTGGAGCCACTTGCTTGGGCTCTGCCGACCATTGACCGTGATAGCCCGAAGTGTAGATGCCCACGTGACCGAAGATGAAGATCCAAGGTGCCGTGGAGGCATCAAGTGTTTGGTCGAGCCACTCATATTGTTGGCTGCCAGGCAAGAAGTCTGGAGAAGATGCATCGCCATTGATATTGATGACTACGATATCTGCATTGCCATAAGGGAAGGAGAAGTACGCTTCACCACGAGGGTCTGTGATGGGATCCTCGCTCTCGCCATGGGAGAACTGCCAGAAGTAGTCGTAGCAGGATGACCAACGTTTGTTGCTCGGTACACCCGTCTCGTGGTTACCCGCTGAAGACATGATTGGCGTACACGAGAGGAACTGCTCGCCAGGCGTGAAGAAATAGCTATTCCACAAGCGATCGGCACCTACGTCCGACACATGGTCGCCATTGAAGATACCAATATTGGCATCTAAAGCACAGATGAAATCCTGCATATTTGACCAGTTCTTGCACGAGTTGCCATGGATATCTGAGATGGTGAAAATGCGGTAAGCCGTTCCCGCCTCAGGAGCTGTCATGGTAGAGCCGACTATCTCGCAACGGCGCTTCGAGTCACCCACCTGATAGTAATATCGGGTATTGGGTAGCAGCCCCGTGATATCTACGATATGCATGTAGCCTTCGCCGGCGACCATCCAACCACTGTCGGTCACAATGCTGTCCTTGAGGTTCTCCTTATCCGTGCCATACCATACGATAGCAGTAGTGGCTTTAGTCTCCTCTGCCATTTGCCATAGCACCTTTACCGAAGAGGTAGTAGGTGCCATCGTATAAGGCATCTTGTAGGGTTGGTATGGGCCTTCTGGTATATCTGCCTCCTCTTCGCTCACTCCCCAACGAGGGTCACCAATGGCCGTGCCATCCGTAGCCATAGTGGTGGCAGGAGAATTGCTGTAGAGTTGGAAGTTGCCACTCGCAGCATCCACAAAGAATGGATCCTGGGTGGATACATTATTAGATTGCGCGCCCGAACGCACGTATGCGTCCGCGTTGCGTGATATAGAATGTGTCAGCAACGTGTTCTTTCCGTAAACACAATAACTCTTGTAGTCCGCATTGTATTCGGGGTTCATGAAGATACAATTGCTCACTTGTGCTCCGTCAATATTACCAAGATAGACACCACGTGTATCTTGCGCATTGTAGAACGTGCAGTGGTCAATAGTAGCCGATTCTACGGTAGTACCCTCTTCTGAGTTGAAATAGATTAGTCGCCCTACCCCATTGGCGCCACCATCAAAGGTAGAGTTTTTGATGAGCAAATGCTGCACTTGTTTGTTAGCTACACTCGCCTCGATGCAACGACCAGCGGAAGGCAAAAATAGGCAATCATCTATTACTAGCGAATCCACGTATGCGGCCGATTGGTCGGTGTTATAAAGACGGATCGTCTTGGATGAAAAGCCCTTGATTGTAGTATGGCGTATTTTGAGAGAATAGACTTCTTCACCAGGTACCAAACGGAATGCCTCTGTAGCATCATCTACAGCTTCAAAAGAAAGCCCTTGAACGTCTAAATCAGCAGAAAGTTCTACCCTACTCTTCATTTGAAGTATGGGTTTGGCACCATCTGCTGCGCAGATTGTCAAAGGATGAAGAATAGTTATCTTATTCGCTTCGTTGTACACGCCCCCCGATAGGAGAATCACATCACCTGCTTTGGACTGATTGATAGCGGTATAGAGGGTATTGCTACCTGGAGCAATGTAGATAGTATCAGCTACAGCGATAAGCGTGAATATCAGGAAGGAAAATATGAATGCTATTCGTTGCATATAAAAGAAATCGGTTGTGATTATTTAATAACTCTACCTAATACATCGTAAGCTATACCATCACGAAGCATTATGATTTGCCCCTGGTAGAGCATCTTTGTTGTTCCGCTGGTAGGCAATTCTTCCACTATGAGTTCTTCGAAACCAGTCAAGGAAGTATGCTCTTTGGTGCGCACAACTTGGAAGGTATTAAACAGTGTGGAATTACCCTCTGCATCGGCTGTATATGAGTTGACGGTAATCGTCATATCCTTGACTGATAATGTGGTGTAAGAAGGAGCTCCTGGTTGACAGAACATACCTGTAAAGAGGTCGAAATAGTTCTCCACTTGGTGCGCAGAATAGTATGACTCCATTTGCGATTGGGTGTATGGGTAGTAGCGTTTTTCGCCACAGGTGGCTCCAATAAAATAGAGCGAGCCTTCATCCACATTGTATGTTCCACCCTTATAACCAGACATACTAACACTGGTAGGAACTTCCTCACGGTCAGTGATAGCATCCAAGATAGGGGTCTTAGTATCTGGATTGACAGGGCCAATCACTTCGTAGCAATGGTCGTGACCTTGCATAACGAGGTCGATTTCGCATTTCTTCATGATAGGAAGCATTGTAGCGCGAAATAGTGGGGTTTCATCGTCCTCTTGGTGACCAGAACCCGAGAAAATATTCTTATGAACAAGTGCCACACGCAGTTTTGCTTCAGGATGCGCTGCCACTTGCTGCATAAACCAATTACCGACATCGTTGGTAAGATACGGACAAGTCAGGTCAGACATATTTGGGCTGCCTTTCCAATAATCTTGCATGGAGAATACAAGGAACAATACATCACCATACATAAAAGAATAGGTAATGCCATCAAATTGCGGTTTGGTCTCTGCATTCTCCTTGAATTGATTATCTGTATTGAAATGGTAGCTATAGTTTTGGTTGCTTGAGTCGTCGTGGTTGCCATCTGTAGGTACTATAGGCATCTGCTGGACAACAGGGCTCATTGCTTCGTCAAACCAGCGTTCCCACTCCCATTCTGCATTACCATTACCTCCGGTCTCGACAAAATCGCCAGGGAAAACACAGAATTTGGCTTCTGGTGTATTGCGCACGGCTGCAGTGGCTGTCATCAGCGCTTTGTCGATAAATTCTTGATCTTGAATGTGCGAGTCGGTCATATAGATGAATGTGAACTCCTCACTTGCATCAGGCACGTTGGTAGGTGCAGTCATAAAATATGCCACTTCGCTCCATGCTTCCTCTACGCCCACACGGTAAGCATAAAGAGTATTTGGGGTGAGACCTTCAGCAATGGCTTTGTGACTGGTATATTTGTATTTTGTACTCATAGATACCCCTGTTGCCTCAGGAATACCTGATAAACCTATTGCATAACGTATTTTTTTGGTGGTCGTAGCAACTGCATCTACAGTGATGATATCAGTGGCTATATCAAAAACAGTATTGAGTTGCGATAGGTCGGCAAGCGGGGTAAGTTGTACCTTGCCTTCCGTCATGCGATCATTGGTGAACCATGCAAATGCCATCCTCGTGCTGGGATCACCATTGATATTCACAACTATGCTGTATGGATATTGATACGATTTGAGTTCTTCGATTTTCTGGTTTAATGCCGCAACATTGGTCTCACTGAAATCTTTGCGTGCGGCTTCCTTAGCTACCAAGAATTGTGTAAAGGAAGGGATGGTATAATCCTCAATTTTGTACGTATTGTCTGCCTTGTCAATATCCTCTGGTGTGGTGATGACTTGACTACTAAACAAATAGGTGACGCTACTCAGCAGGAGTGAAAGAATGAGTAATGTTTGTTTCATGATCGTATAAATTTATGAGGTTAATTATAATTTAGACAATATATCTTCTTCGGCTACCACTTGGCCGAGTGCGTTGTAGGCGATATCTTCTCTGAGGATATACATATTCCCGTTATAGATAATCTTAGCAGCACCTCTCTGCTGGATAATATCTTTAAGCGAGATAGATGCACCATGCTCCTTGGTTCGCTTGATATAGAAGGTATTGAATAGCATAGGTTCCATACCCTCGTACACTTTGTAGGAATTGACTGTGATGGTATTACCATCCACGGTGAATGTTGAGAAGGATGGACGACCAGGTTGACCGAACATACCAGTAAAGAGGTCGTAGTAGTTTTCAACTTTATGCTTTTCGTAGTCTGCTTCCATGGTCAGTTTGTGATTAGGTTGGTAGCGCTTGGTACCACAGGTAGCTCCGATGAAATAGAGTGTACCATCATTGGTGGTGAAAGTGCCACCTTTCTTACCCGTCATGTTATTCACCATATTCACTGGCACATCCTCGACCCCCTCAATGGCGCTCAAGATTGGTGTACGCGTATCAGGATCTACCGGACCAATAATCTCGTAGCAATGGTCGTGACCTTGCAACATGACATCTATCTCACACTCTTTCATGATAGGTAGCATTGTTGCTCGGAAGAGTGGTGTCTCCTCGTCTTCTTGGTGCCCCGAACCAGAGAAGATGTTCTTATGTACCAATGCGATACGCCATTTGGCTTGGGGATGTGCAGCTACTTGCTCTCGGAACCAATTGCCCACATCGTTGGTCAGATAGGTAGATGTGCAAGCAGATAAGCTATGTGCTCCTTTCCAATAATCCTGCAACGAATACACCAAGAACAGTACATCTCCATACATAAATGAATAAGTAGTGCCATCGAACTGCGGTTTGACTTTAGCATTCTCCTTGAATTGGTTGTCGGTATTGAAGTGATAGGTGTAGTTGAGATTCTCAGAGTCGTCGTGGTTGCCGTCGGTAGGTACGATAGGCATTTGCTGGATTACTGGTCGCAATGCCTCGTCGAACCAGCGTTCCCACTCCCATTCAGAGTTGCGATTGGTACCAGTTTCGACAAAATCACCAGGAAAGACGCAGAAGCGAGCGTCTGGCACCTGTTGTGCCGCCGCGGTAGCACATAGACGTGCATCATCAATATACTCCTGGTTCATGATGTGAGAGTCGGTCATGTAGATAAAGGTAAACGGCTGTTGTTGATCAGACGCTGTGGTGAAGGTGGCAATCTCGCTCCAATAGCCTTCCACGCCGACACGGTATGCGTAGGTGGTGTTAGGGGTTAGATTCTCAGCTATCGCTTTGTGGCTCACATAAGTGTATTCCTGAGTAGGTTTCATCTTCGTAGCCTTGAGAATACCAGATGATGAAGTAGCATAATTGAGCGGCAGTGTGGTGGTAGGTGTGGCTTCTACCGTGATGGTAGCATGGAATGAAGCGGCAGTAGGTAGTTGCGCACCAGATATAGGCATGAGTTGCACAACACCATCGGTCATTCGCTCGTTGGTAAACCAGCAGAATGCCATGCGTGTTGTAGGATCACCATTGATATTGGCTACAACATTGTACGGCATTTGGTATGGTAGTAATTGTGCGATTTTCTCATGTAGGATTTGCAGGTTGACTTCTGTAGAATCATCACGTGCAGCCTCTTTGGCTATCCAAAATGGGATGTACGAGGGAATGGTGTAATCGTCGATACTATACAAACTATCAGCGAGTAGCACATCGGGGTGGATGATGACAATGGGTTTAGGTTCAACCACCACGACAGCAGAAGCGGTGAAATTACCTTGCTCGGTAGTAACAGAGATGGTGGTTTCTCCCTCTGCAAGACCAACAACTGCACCTTGAGTATTGACAGTTGCAATCGAAGTATCTGTAATCTCCCATGAGACATTGCGGTTGGTAGCATTATTAGGCAGGATGATAGCCGTGATGAGTGCTGTGTCGGTCGTATAAACAAATAGTGTGTCCATATTCAGCAGCACCCCGGTCACATCAACGATAGGTGCATTGGGATCAAACTCATAGCAACCAATATCTGCTCGCCCATTGATGGGGCGAGGATTATTGTCGATATCATAGGTTAGTTCGGTACCCTCTTTGGCTTTGTCGATAACAGCCGACTGAGCTGTGATGGCAAAATTGGCAGCACGCATGGCTGCAATCTCAGCCGCATTCTTAGGGGCACCAACAAAATTGGTAGGTGCAACGAAGTGAGGTCCGTTGGCAGCATGATTATCGGCAGCAAGTGTAACGGTAAAATTCTCTTTTTCAAAGAAGGAATCACCTGCATTATAACCAGAACCATACTTGGTATTTTCACCAGAGATAAAGTTAGCAGGATCGGCAAAACCTTCTTCTGAATGGTTGTTCCATAGCAGGTTGTTGTAAGCTATATTATCGCTATGGATGCCAGCGTATTGACTACCATAGTTGCAAACAAGGGTATTGTTGTACACCACCCCAGAAGGATTGTAGATGCCACCTGAATTGGGCCATGCTGACCCTGAAGGCTCGTTATTATGCAGTAGACAGTTACGAACAACACCATCGCTCTCATTACGGATAGCCGCATAATTGCCTTTACACCCACGGATGATTGTATTTTCGACCAATCCGCCGAGGTTATGTACTGCGCCACCAGCCCCAAGCGACTCGCATAGTTCGATGACAGAATTGCAAATGGTACCCCCATTATTATGGACAGCACCACCACTGCCATCCGTGTAGCAATTACGTATGGTGCATCTGTTGAGTATGGCATTCGTCTTCAAGGAAGCGGCACCGCCGTTGGAAGTATGCGTAGCATTTTGCAACACCAACCCCTCGACATAAGTGGGCACGGCGAATTTAGCTTTGGTGGTCAGCAGTTGGGCATTTAGATTGGTACCATCGATGATAGTAGGATTGGCATCTATATCCCGAAGTCCCGAATTGGCATCATATCCGCCCAAAACGTGTACACCATCTTTCAGAACAAAGGTTTGGTAGTAAGTGCCAGCAGCAACAAGGACTGAGTCGCCTGACGAAGCCGTACGAATTGCTTGATCAATGGTAAACTTGGCCGTTTGCCACGAGTGGCCATCATTTGCATCATTACCACTAGTCGCCACATACCAATTAGCAGCACACAGCAACATGCAATAAACAGAAGATAAAGATACCAAAAGAAAACGTTTCATCAGCTCAATCTTATAAATTTTGGGCACAAAGTTAGTAATAACTTTCACAAAACAAGCACAGGAAAAACATGTTGTAAAACATAAAAAACAATAAAATAATCATAACATACTGATTATCTATAGGATACAGACGATTAAGTTCGTAAAAAATAGATTTCGATACGTTTCGAAATTACAAAATTAGATTTCACATTTGTTAGTTACGAAAATGTTTCGTAATTTTGCTGCAGAAATTGAATTGAAACATTATGAAAGTACACCTTCACTCCTCCGCAAAAGAGCGTAGAGCATTGATTTTGAACCTATTAGAAAAAGAAGATGAAGTTTCGGTAACAAGATTGAGTAAGCTATTGGGCATTTCCGAAGTAACCATTCGTAAAGACTTGACCAATTTACAAAACCGGCATTTATTGGTTCGTACGCGAGGAGGTGCTATACGTCGTCCGATAGAGAATTTGAATGAAGATACGGCTATTTCTCAAAAGCGTATGTTTAACTTTCATGAGAAAGAGCGTATTGGAAAACTAGCTACCACGTTGATTAAAAATGGTGATCATCTTGTAATAGATAGTGGTACTACTACGCTAGAAATTGCCAAAAACCTGGATAAATTTAATAACTTGACGATTATAACCAATGCCTTAAACATTGCAGAAGAGATTATGAAATACAAACGTTTTACCGTTGTGATGTTGGGTGGTCATGTGCGTATTAACAGCCACTCTACGATAGGCCCTATTGCATTGAAAACGTTGAGTCATTTTACCAATTACAAATTATTTTTGGGTGTTGATTCATTCTCATTTGAGAATGGAATATCCACTCCCAATATGGAGGAGGCCATACTCAATCAAGCTATGATTTCTCAAGCGAGTGAAGTGATAGCAGTATTTGATAGTTCGAAATTCAACAAGCGCAGTTTCTGCCACATTGCTGAGGCAGAAAAAATAACAGCTATCGTAACGGACAAGAATGTACCAGCAGGTTACGCAACACGGTTGAAAGAGAAAAACATCAAATTATATCTGGCATAGGGATCAGCTATCCTATCTATGGAATGGTCCCATAGGTGGACGTCCACCAGATTCATACATTTGCTGTTGCCAAGCGGCGTGGCCGGTAGCTTTGAGTCCACCCATGCGGTTGAGCTTGTAGGTGTAAGTCAACATAAAGTAGGTTGGTAATGTATTGAATTTCTGGTAACTAACACTTGTCTCATTGACTGTCTGTACGATATTTTTCTTATCATTGAGTAAATCGTAGACTTTGAGTGTGAGCGTAGAATTCGCCCATGTTTTGTCCACAGAGAAGTTCCATATCAGTTCGTTGACATCGTTGATTCCCTCGTAACCATGGCGGGATGTATAGGCGATGTCGGTGGCAATATTCCAGGATTTTGGCAAGTGGAAGGTGACATCTCCTGATATGATCCAATCACCTATATGACTGACATTCTTCTTATTGAGCGAGTTGTGCGTAAGTGAATAGACATTGGTATTCTTGATGCCAATATCCACAATTTGGTGGGTAAATCGGAGTGTAAGATCGCTGCTCATGCGGAAGTTGCCTGTTTTAGAAGGGTCGCCTAATGGGAGCTTATCCGCAGCAATGAGTTGTGCGATGGTCTCGGCATCTTGTTCGCGGAGGACATATGCAACACGTTGGTTGTAGCTTGCCGTTGTGCGGGAGTGGAATTGGAACATTTTCTTGTAGAATGGGGTATTTGACATGAAATTGATGCCCACATTCCATGGTACCATATCCGCATTTACGGTTTGTAGATAGCGTTTTCCTGTTTGATCGTAGATGGTATTATTGACCAATGCATCTTGTGTGATATTGGCATGCATACCCGTCATGATGCTGGAGAATTTCTCTTGATTGAAACGCGAGTACATGGCAAAGATATTGTGGTTGAAAGCCGGGTTTAATCCCAGGTTACCGACCGTCTCATTCATCGCATCGGAATTGTTGCGCACAGGTTCCATCTGGAGTATGGTAGGTTGATTTACACGCCCACGGTACACGATACGAGCGAATTCTTTCTTACCGAATTTATAACGGAAGCGCAAGTTAGGTGACCAGTTCCAACGATTATATAATGTATCCCGTGCGAGGATTCCACCGTAGTAGGTTTGGGAATGTGTTTGTGTAGCGAGTACTCGTGCACCAGCAGTAAGGTCAATTTTTTCGCTCACCCAGCGGTAGTTGAGTTCGAGTTGCTCGGTGTACATATTGTTGCTCAACGTATTGGAATAGACATCATCGTAGAGATAATCGCCTGTGATAGAATCCATGGAGTATTGATCTTTTACCGAATTGCGGTTGCTTCCCGAGAGAGAGAGTACCGTTTCAATAAAATGATTCTTACCATAAATAGGTTCCACATATGAGGTACGTAAGGAGTAGCTCATTGCATTGTTGCCCGATAGTGTATATTGATCAACAAGTGAGCGATTGGTCATCCAATCCCAAGCATAGGTATCGGTTTCGCCTTTGGTATTGGTAAAACTGACGTTTGCACGCATCGTTAGAGCGCGCCCAGGTCGGGTGAACTTATGGTTGTAAATAGCTCGCATAGAGGCGCTTATCTCCTCTTGCAAACTATTTTGGTTTTGATAGCCATCGTTGATACGTATCGAATCACGATCGTAGGTATAATCATTGGTTTGCGTATAATTGGAATGATTGTAGCTGATTTGAGGGCGGAGAATGATCTTATTCATTGAGTCGATTTGGTACTCCATCTCCAAACGCATTTGTGCATCCCAAGATTGCGTCAGTTTCACGGTCGAGTCACGATCGATATATGTAGCTTCTTCGCTATAGCTCTCCTTGTTGGATAGCGTACGAGTATCGTTGTTGGAATGGTTGATAGTAGCGTCGCCTCCAAGGAGCAACTCGGTTTTGTCGTCTATTTTATCCAGTTTGCCTGTGAGGTCGATATTGGTATTTACGCCGAGATTCTCGGATGCTGTCACGCCTGCGTTTTGTCCGCCGAACCAGCCCCGTCCACGGCGCGAACGAATTTCGTTGGTGTTATTAGCACCTCCCACGATTGTCGTTTGGCTTTCACCGAGAAGCAAGTTGGTAAAGATATTGGCGTTGTAACGAAAATCATTCTCAAAGAAATGTTGTGTTTGCCCAGCCGGTGTTTCTCCATAAGCAGTATTTCCGTAGTCGAACCATCCTCCGTTGTCTGTGACCATATCGGCACCAAGTGCACCGGAATAGTTGCCAAAGAGGCCTTTTTTGCGGTCTTTCTTGAGACTGAGATTGATGATACGTTCTCCCTCATCGTCCTCAAATCCAGTGAGTTTGGCCATATCGCTTTTCTCGTCAATGACCTGAATTTTCTCGATCATATCGGCGGGGATATTCTTGGTAGCCGTTTGTACATCATCTCCAAAGAACTTCTTACCATCAATACGCACGGCTTTGATTTCCTCGCCGTTGATTGTGACATTACCCTCTTTGTCCACCTCAACGCCATTCATTTTTTTGAGGAGTTCTTCGACGGTGGCCGTTTCTGAGACTTGGTATGCGGCGGTATTATACTCGATGGTATCGCCTTTGACAGTCATTTCCGCCGCTTTGCCCTGCACGCTGACCTCCGCCAACTCTTGGACTTGTTCTACGAGTCGAATGGCAGGTAGGTCGAGGTCAGATTGCTGCATTTGAACCCATTGGCTATGTTCGTTGTATCCGACGGAAGATACAATAAGGCGATACTTACCTTCTGGAATATTGCTGAGTATAAACAATCCGTCGTAGAATGTTTGCGCCCCTTGCACAAGGGTAGAATCTGCTCCGCTGTATGAGAAGAGGCGGACAGTGGCCATTTCAATCGGGCTGCCATCGGTCTTTGAAAGAATGGTACCTGACAACGTTTTTTGTGCCATTATTACAGTTGAGACTGACAATAACAGCAATATTGCAATCATTTGTTTCATTTGCGTCATATTTTCGTACTAATATAGTGTGTCAAAAATCGTGCCAAACGAGTATATATAGTCATAGAAATGAGTAAAAAAGTAGGTGTATGACAAATCGATATACAGGAAAAGTATTACGATCACCTATATATCACCTATAAATAACCTATGTATAACCTATGAATAACTAACTAATCACTAAGTAATCACTAACTAATCACTAAGAATTGAAATGTAATTGAATAGTGTTTAAAACGAAAAAAGTGAATTGTATCGTAAAAAAATTTGTATATTTGAGAAAAAAGTTGTACCTTTGCAAGCAATTTGACGAATTATACATTTTTACCAAATTACTAATGGAAAAGCATGTGGTAGAATATGAAGGCATGACCTTCAAAGAGAGTATTTCAGCAGCGGAAATACAGCAGGAAGTAGTACGCGTAGCAACAGAGATTAATGCAGATTATGCCGGTCGTGAGCCGCTGTTTGTGTGCGTATTGAATGGCGCATTTATGTATGCTTCGGACTTGTTGAAGCATATTAGTTTGCCTTGTGAGATTACGTTTGTTCGTTTGAAATCCTATGAAGGTACAGAGACAACGGGCAATGTGAACATGCTGATTCCTCTGCAAGCGGATGTGAAGGGTCGTGATGTGATTGTGATTGAGGACATCGTGGATACAGGTATTACGATGCATGCATTCAAGAAGATTTTAGAGGAAAAGGGTGCGAAGTCTGTGGCATTGACCTCATTCTTCTATAAGCCTACTTCGTTGCGCTATGAGGATGTGAAGCCCAAGTATTACGGCATGGCCATTCCACCTGCGTTTATCATTGGTTATGGATTGGATATCAATGAGAAAGCTAGGAATTTGGATGCAATTTATAGTAAGGTTTAGAGTTTAGTGTTTAGTGTTTAGAGTTTTAGGGTTGAAGGATATGAAGGGATACTGGTTGATCGGTGTTTTGCTATGCTGCATGAGCATTTGGGCTCGTACGCCAGAGCAAGCAGCATGTGTAGCAAGTGAGTTCTTGAGCAACAGGAACACACCTGCGGTTCGTCGTATGCAACAAGCAGCAAAAGCAGAAACTATGACAGTGCCTGTGGAAATCGCATATACACAGATGCAGGTGGATAACGAGCCTGCCGTGTATGTGTTTAATGGCGAAGATGGTTTTGTAATGGTGTCTGCAAATGATGCCACCCGTGCGATATTGGGTTATTCGGATGAAGGTCGATTTGATGCGATGAATATTCCGAGAAACATG
The DNA here is from genome assembly GCA_045612525.1 of Paludibacteraceae bacterium. GTDB lineage: Bacteria > Bacteroidota > Bacteroidia > Bacteroidales > Paludibacteraceae > Colicola. The sequence goes on from JAZKZF010000035.1 coordinate 15,159, forward strand.
CAGTTTTGGATGCAAATGTATGCTGACGAGATGGCGCGCGTGCAGTATGTACAGCAGGAAGACTCAACTGAGGCAGACGAAGTGAGTTATCCAGAAGTAAGTCCGATCTTGGATGGGGTGGAATGGAATCAAGACAAGCCATTTAATATTCAATGCCCTATAGTAGATGGGGCGCGCTCCGTGACAGGATGTGTGGCTACAGCGATCAGTCAGTTGATGTATACCTATAAGTATCCCGAAAAGGCTGTTGGTGGTGTGACATATACATTACAGGGCGGTCAGACCGTGAGCGCTACATTTGACACGGTATATGATTGGGAGAATATGCTGCCGTCGTATAATCATGGGTATAGTTCGGAGCAGGCAGATGCAGTAGCGATGTTGATGTATCATGTGGGAGCAGCTGCGCATATGAAATACTCTCCATATGCGAGTGCAACCAACTCTATAAGTATGTTGACTGGTTTGATTGAGCATTTTGGTTATGACGCAGGTATCGGTTGTTGGCTAAAAGACTATATGCTAGAGCCGGATATTTTGACCGCTATGTCTGAAGATTTGCAAAAGGGTCAGCCAATATATATGTCTGGAGTTACTATAAAAAGTGAAGGACATGCCTTTGTATGTGATGGTATGCAGAGCACCGGTTATCTGCACATCAATTGGGGTTGGGGAGGTTTGGCTAATGGGTATTTCCCTCTATCGGCATTAGATCCTACGTATCAAGGCATAGGCGGAAGTGCTAGTGCTATGGCATTCACGGAACTTGTGTATGCATACACAAGTGTATGTCCGGACAAGGGTGGAAGTCCTAAGATGTTGATGTGTGCAGATAAATTGCTGCGTCTTTCAGGGAATCAAATAGGAAGAAATGACACCTTGACTTATGCGTTGGATTATTTTATGAATTATGGTATTAACGCGATAGCAGGAGAGTTAGGCTATTATATATACGATGCAGCAGATAGTATGGTATGCGAGGTGGTATATGATAGTATGGAAGTAGGGGCTGGTACGGGGTGGTATCTTTTGCCAGTTACAGGTGTGATTCCTGCCGACTTGCCAAATGGCGAATATACGATAGAAGTGGGCTACCGCGACGCATTGGGAGTGCGGAATTCCATCTATATAAAACATTTAGGCGTTGTACGCATGTCGATGGTGGTGGATAGTGATAGCATCCGCTTTGAGAAGATGCCACTTCGTGCTGTTGACATGGATGAGACTCAGAAGATTGGGAAGATAGACCTGAAGCATATCAATCAAACCAACGAGTGGGAGATCGATTTGTATTCTCCTTTGTTTGGGGAGCAAGGTTCGAATGGCGACGATATTCTGATACGTATGAGGATCAATAGTGGCGATGCGACGTCGGTGATAGGTTCGTATCTGCTAGATACAACCAACGCAGGGGATGTGGGTTCGATTCGTGCGAATGTGTTGTGCATGGTGGGATATGATACAGGTTATTGCTACGAATATACGCCAACAGATATTGATTTGACCATTGCTGAATCGAAGAAGACAGGAGCTATTCAGGTGGGGTATTATATCAAGGTGAATGGCGTGGAGTTGACGGATCAGATTACGATTAACGAACCTCTATGGTATGTGTTGGCGAATGACGAATGTCAGGATTATAGCGATAAAATAACCTATGATCTGGTATCGACATTATCTGCCTCAACTGCGCTGAAGAAGACAGAAGCGCTGGAGCACAACAAATTTACCAAGATGTCGTATTTTGTAGAGGGAATCATATCCAATATGCGCAATACGCCCGAAGAAATAGCGAATTACAAGACAGCTCGCTTTGATATTTCGGATGATGGTAGCACCAATAATCAGTACTACTGTTATGGTACAAAGTGGCTGGACAATAGCCATTTTACCACGGGCGAGGAGATTGCGGTAGGCGATAAAGTGGCGATTTATGGACTGATAAAAAATGCCTCTGACGATCAACCATTGATCAAAGGATATGTCTATCGACATGACAAACAATCAGGTGTGGATGATGTGGTGGTTAACAGCGGTTGTGAATTATATGACATTATGGGACGGAAAGTAACGCAGACAACGAGTCTTCCATGTGGCATATATATCATGCGAACGGGGGATAAGATAACAACGATTTATATCAACAAACAATAATGAAAACAACGGAACAATTTGATATTGTGGCAGGTAAGTGCCGCAGAATTTATGAGTTGAAGATGAAAGATTACGGTCCAAGTTGGCGCATCATGCGTCCACAGACCGTGAACGATCAACTATTCATTAAGGCCAAGCGTGTGCGTGAGATTGAGCAGACTGGCGTGAACATGGTAGGCGAGAGCATAGAGGGCGAGATGATGGCTATTGTGAACTACAGCATCATTGGATTGATTCAGTTGCACGAAGGTTTTGCGGATTCGGTGGATATGACTGCAGCGCGTGCGATAGACTTGTACGACCACTATATGGCGGAAGCAAAAGCGCTGATGCTGAAAAAGAATCATGACTATGGTGAGGCATGGAGAGATATGTTTGCGAGCAGTTTGACGGATATCATCTTAACAAAGATCAATCGCAATAAGTCTATCGCAGCGAATGATAATCAGACCTTGATTTCGGAAGGCGCTGATGGTAACTATTTCGACATGCTGAATTATGCGGTATTCTACCTAATCAAAGTGATGGAGAATGAAGCGAATTAAGACTATTATAGCCGCAATCAGCCGCACGCTGTTGGGTGTGGTGTTTGTATTCTCGGGAGCAGTCAAAGCGATTGATCCTTTTGGTACAGTATATAAGATTGAAGATTATTTGAAGGCCTTTGGCGGTTTCTTTACCGACTTGCTGCCTATGGCAGAGGTGGCTGCTTGGGGGCTGATTATATTGGAGTTGCTATTGGGTGTGTGCATGGTGATGAATGTACGTACCAAATGGACATCGTGGATTGCGTTGGCATTCTACTGTGTGATGACCCCACTGACGTTGTATATTGCGCTGACCAATCCTGTAAGCGACTGCGGATGCTTTGGCGATGCCGTTGTACTGACTAACTGGCAGACATTTGGCAAGAATGTGGTGCTGATTATATTGGCCATTATATTGGTCATCCTACGTAAATCAGTATATCCATTATGGCGAGGATATATGGAGATTATCATAGCATTTGTAGCCGCAGCTATCACGTTTGCTTTTATGGGATATACCTATCTACACTTGCCTGTGGTGGATTTTCGTCCGTATAAGATTGGTAATCATTTGCCTACACTGATGGAATACCCAGATGATGCGGCAACAGATGTGTATGAGTTCTCGTTCGTGTATGAGAAAAACGGCGTGGAAGAAACATTCACGTTGGAGAACTATCCAAAGGGCGATAGCACATGGACGTTTGTGCGCCAAGAATCGAAACTCATAAAGAAAGGTTACGAACCTCCTATCCATGATTTTGAGATAATGAATGCAGATTATGAGGACTTAACGTGGGATATATTGGAGAGCGAGGAGCCAGTAACATTGGTGGTGATGTATGATTTGGCAAAAGCCGACAAAAAGCAAATGGCGAAGGTGGAAGCGTTGTTGGGCGATGAGGCGGAAGGATATATCCTCACAGGATCGGGGACGGACGAGATTATTCGATTTAGTCTAGAGTACCCTACCCTGAGCGACTGCATTTGTACTTGCGACCCAGTAACACTGAAGACGATTGTGCGAGCTAATCCAGGTGTGATTGTGGTGCAAAACGGTGTGGTAATAGATAAGTATAATGTACGAAATCGCTAGTGCGATTGGAGTTGAGAGGACGCTCGCAAAGCGAGCTACAGTTTAGAGTTTAAAGGCAAGAAATATTAATTATTAACTACTAAATATTATTTACAAAGATGAGAACTAAAATGGTTGCAGGTAACTGGAAAATGAACATGACCCTGCAAGAAGGTGTAGCATTGGCTACTGAGTTGAAAAATCAAGTTGTTAACCCAGCGTGCGCCGTAGTTATCGGTACTCCATTCATCCACTTGGCAACTGTGGCAGAGTTGTTGAAGGACAGTCCTATCGCTGTAGCAGCAGAGAACTGCGCAGATAAGGAGAAAGGTGCATATACTGGCGAGGTAAGTGCTGCTATGGTGGCTTCTACTGGCGCTGAGTACTGCATCCTAGGTCACTCTGAGCGTCGTGCATACTACGGCGAGACCTATGAGATTTTGAAAGATAAAGTAGAGTTGGCACTCGCTAACAACGTGAAGCCAATCTTCTGCATCGTTGAGGTAAAAGAGGAGCGCGAGGCTGGCCAACAAAACGAGGTAGTGAAAGCCCAATTGGAGGGTTCTGTATTCCATTTGAGCGCTGAGGACTTTGGCAAGATCGTATTGGCATATGAGCCAGTATGGGCTATCGGTACAGGTTTGACAGCCACTCCAGAGCAAGCACAAGAGATCCACGCATATATCCGCAGCCTTGTAGCAGAGAAATATGGCGAGCAAGTAGCTGAGGATTGCACCATCCTTTATGGTGGCAGCTGCAACGCTAAGAACGCTGCTGAGTTGTTTGCTAACCCTGATGTAGATGGTGGTTTGATTGGTGGTGCAAGTTTGAAAGCCGCTGACTTCTGCGCAATCATCAACGCTCGATAAGCAAACAGAGTTTGCGTAAATGGTCGCTCTTTAGCGACGAATAATGGCTAAAGCGAAAGTGGCAGCAAGGCTGCGAAATTGGCTAAAGCGTGATATACGTAAAACCACTTTCGTGAGTGTAGCGAACCATGAACGTGAGCAAAGCAAACAAAGATTATGGCTCTGATTGTACCTGTACGAGGATTTACTCCTCAAATAGGCAAAGATTGCTTTTTGGCAGAGAATGCAACTATCGTGGGTGACACCGTCATCGGCGATGGTTGCTCAATATGGTTTAATGCCGTATTGCGTGGTGATGTCAATTGGATTAAGATTGGCAACCATGTAAATATACAAGATGGCTCGGTGTTGCATACACTCTACGAAAAGAGCACCATTACGATAGGCGACTATGTGTCAGTGGGACATAATGTCACTATCCACGGTGCGGATGTCCACGATTATGCCCTCATCGGTATGGGTTCTACCCTGCTGGATGGAGTGGTAGTAGGCGAAGGTGCCATCGTGGCAGCGGGTTCGTTGGTATTGAAGAACACGCAGATTGGTCCATACGAAGTATGGGGAGGTGTGCCTGCTAAGTTTATAAAGAAAGCAGACCCTGAGCAAACCAACGAGATTAATCGCAAGATTGCTCATAACTATGCGATGTATGCGAGTTGGTATAAAGAAGAAAAGGAAGAATAATATTTGACATTTGCAAAACGCATCATTTTTGCAGTTAAATCATTAAATTAGGAAGCATATGTATAAACGAATACTTCTAAAACTTTCGGGTGAAAGCCTCATGGGCGCACAGCAGTATGGTATTGACCCTCAACGCCTGGCTGACTATGCGAACCAAATTCGCGCAATTGCTAGCACAGGTGTGCAAGTGGCAATCGTGATTGGTGGAGGTAATATATTCCGCGGATTGAGTGGTGCACAAAAAGGTTTTGATCGTGTGAAAGGCGACCAAATGGGAATGTTGGCTACAGTCATTAATTCGCTTGCACTATGTTCTGCATTTGAGGCTATCGGACAAAAGGCACGTGTACTAACAAGTGTGCGAATGGAACCAGTAGGCGACCTATATAGCACAGACAAGGCATTGCGTTTGCTGAACCAAGGCAACATCGTAATCGTTGCTGGCGGCACAGGAAACCCATACTTTACGACTGATACCGCATCTGTGCTCCGTGCAATTGAGCTCAAGGCAGATGTAATGATGAAGGGTACACGCGTGGACGGCATCTACACTGCGGACCCAGAGAAAGACCCTACGGCTACCAAATACACCCAAATCACCTACGATGAGATTCTCGAAATGAAGCTCAAAGTGATGGACCTCACAGCCATTACTATGTGCCGTGAGAACAATATGCCAATCTATGTATTTGACATGGATACCATCGGTAACCTAGAAAAAGTAATGAACGGACAACAAATAGGAACACTTGTAATACCCTGATAATCATGTTAGAACCAAAACAAATTCTGAATGAAGCAGAGGAATTGATGGAATCTGCTGTAATGTATCTTGACGACGCTTTGGCACATATCCGTGCAGGCAAAGCTAGTGGACGAATCCTTGACCCAGTACGTGTAGAATACTATGGTCAAATGTCACCAATCGCCAATGTTGCAACCATCACTACCCCTGATGCGCGCACCATCCAAATTCAACCATGGGAGAAGAAGATGCTACCAGAAATTGAGCGAGCACTCATCAACTCCAATATTGGTTTGGCACCAAACAACAACGGAGAGTGCATCCGTCTGATTATTCCTCCATTGACCGAAGAGCGTCGTAAAGAATTGGCTAAGCAATGTAAGGGCGAGGCTGAGAACGCAAAGGTAAGCGTACGCAACGCACGTCGTGATGCGATTGACACCCTCAAGAAACAAGTCAAAGAGGGTTTGCCAGAGGACGTAGAGAAAGACGCAGAGGCTGATGCACAAAAACTGCATGATAAATTCGTGAAGAAGATTGACGAAATCTACGCTGCGAAAGAGAAAGAGATTATGACTGTGTAAATTTAGGCGATTAGGCACTGAGGCGATTAGGCGAGAGGCACGAAATAGCGGCAGAGCCGCATACCCCAAGCCATTAGCCCTTAACCTTTAGCCTTTAACCTTGATTTATTGCGTCTGCGATTACTCATACTGACAATAGCATGGGCATTGGTGATTCCAATGTCTCATGCTATTTCGCTTGATAGCGTAATGAACTTGCCCGCAATGGGTATTCCAGTGGTGAATTACTCACCCGAATCTACATGGGAGTTTGGTGCAGCAGCACAGGGATATTTTCGTCTGCCTAATCAAGAGCGCACCTCTATTGTGCAACTGGATGGCACTTATTCGCTTAACCATCAATGGTATATTAATGCGCAGGGAACATTGTATTTTAAGACGAGAAGCGAAAGGCGAGAGGCGAAAGCATGGCAACTGCAATTTCGTGCGGGGTACAGTGATCGCCCAGCCACCTATTATGGCGTGTATAACGACCCTCATTTTGCAAACGAAGGCAACATAGGCCTTGGGATGCTTCGTCAGGGAACACCTTATCAAATGCAACGCGGGTATCTCAATGTGCAAGCGCCAATAAATGTAGGAAAAGATTGGGCTGTGGGTCCAATGACAGACATGCTGATAGCACAATACGACATCATAGGGAAATATGCAACGGCAGCTCCATTGGTACAAGTAGCATTGGGTGCAGTAGCACACTACGACACGCGTGACAATGTGTTCTACCCTAGTAAAGGTATCTTCTTCAAACTATCCGCAGCAGCAGCTTGGACAAATAAAGTGGATATCCCTGAGGGGCAACAAGCGACTATAAATGGTTTACTTGCAACGGACTTAAGACAATACATTCCACTGCCACATAACCTAGTAATAGCTTGGCAACTGAAAGCTCAGGTGATGTTATCGGAATATGACATCTCGCATATAACCATGTACCCCATGTTGCCACGACTGGGCGGACAAGATGGTTTGCGAGGTGTGAATAGCGACATGTTTCGTGATGATATTATGATGGCATTTCAAACCGAATTGCGTTTCCCTATTTGGAGTATATTCCGTGGCGCAGTCTTTGCAGGCATAGGCGATGTGTATGACTACCATAACTGGCACTGGGCTGTACCCAAAGTGGGTTATGGCATGGGGCTCCGTGCTACCATTAATAAAGCAAAAGTGAATATTCGCTTCGATGTTGCCCGCAGCAATGTTGATCCACGATGGAATAATATAAAAGCATATAGTTTCTACCTCACAGCAACAGAAGCATTTTAACCAATGAAAGGACTTGTAATAAAATCAACAGGTACTAGTTACGGAGTCTATTTCCCGGACGGTTCAACGGCAGATTGCCACGTAAAGGGCAACTTCCGCATCCGTGGTATTCGCTCGACCAACCCCGTGGCTATCGGTGATCATGTGGAAGTGACCCAGGGTGACGATGGAACCAATTGGATTACCGAACTATACGATCGCAAGAACTATATCATTCGCCGTTCGACTAACCTAAGTTATGCTTCGCATATCTTGGCTGCCAATGTAGATATGGCGGCACTGATAGTCACAATCAATCACCCTAGGACCTCTACTACATTTATTGATCGTTTCCTGGCTACTTGTGAAGCATATCGTGTGCCTGCGTGCATTATATTCAATAAGGTGGACCTGCTCTCCGAAGATGAATTGCAAGAACTTTCCTCTCTTCGAGAGTTATACGAATCACTGAAGTATCCCACCTATGCCATTTCGGCTAAGGCACTAGATAATGCGGAGATTACAGATATATTCCAAAATCGTATCACCTTGCTCTCAGGCAATTCTGGCGTAGGTAAATCCACTCTACTAAACGCCATATTGGGTAAAAACATTGCTCGTACAGGTGCGATATCATCAGCCCATCATAAGGGAATGCACACCACTACGTTTAGCGAGATGTATCCATTAGGAGATTTAGGAGTGGAGGAGTGGAGGAGTGGAGGAGATAACTCTGACAATTCTCGCTCTTGGATTATAGATACTCCTGGTATCAAGGGATTTGGATTATTGGATATTGAGAAAGAAGAAGTTTGTCATTATTTTCGTGAGATTTTCCGTATTAGCCGTGAGTGTCGTTATTCTAATTGTCTGCACACTGGCGAACCAGGATGTGCAGTATATCAAGCTGTTGTAGATGGCGAGATAGCTTTATCTCGCTATGAAAGTTACCTTAGCATCCTCGACGATACAAACGAAGGGAAATATCGTTGATTTATAGTTTAAAGTTTAAAGATTAAAGTTTAAAGGCTCAGATTATGAAAAAGATTTTATTATTGCCATTTTTGGCATTTGCAATGCTGTCATGTACAGCTCCTAAAACACAAGAACCTATGCAAAACGAAGTAATCAACGCCATCATGTCACGCCGAAGCATTCGTCAGTATCACCCCATGCCAGTGGCTCGTGACACAATGATGCAAATTATGACCTGCGGAATTAATGCTGCTAATGGTCAGAACAAACAATCATGGGAGGTACGAATCATAGACAATCCAGCTAAGATGCAACAAATTCTAGATTTGATGGTTGCAGGTAATCCTACTCTCCAACCAGACATGGTACGCGGTTGCATGCGCGGTGCGCCAGTGATGACCTTCATTGCTCGCGACTTGGATTACGATTTCTCAGCTTATGATTGTGGTCTACTTGCAGGCAACATGATGTTGGCAGCACAATCATTAAGCATTGGTTCTATCTGCCTCGGCAGTCCCGTTCGTTTTATCAACGATGCAGAGAATAGCACCGATATTCTTGCCCTGCTAGGCTTCAGCGAGAATTACGAACTTAGCCTCTGTGTAGGTTTTGGTTATGCCAACGAGACACCAGCAGCCAAACCACGCGACATCAACAAAGTGCAATTTGTGGACTAACTTCGCCACCCATATAGAAATACCAGCCCTCACATATCCGTGTGAGGGCTTTTTTATCTTCCACCGATATCTTTTACCTAAAAAATGTATTTTTCTGCTAAAAAAGTGCATTTTTTCATACATACTGACAAGTTTTAGCAGTTTACTACAGTAATTTTGCACCCGATTTCAAAAATTTACATGTTTAACTACTAAAAACGTACACGTATGAACCTATTTTTAACATTACTTATCAGTTTGGCTTCGGCAACGGTAATCACATTTTGCATTGATATGATTGCACAGTTTGGGAAGGAAGAAGCATAAAGATACAAAAAAAGTAAATACTATTTGCAAAAGTGCAAAAAAAACACTACCTTTGCACACGCATTTGATAATCTTGCGCAAAGACTGACGATTGCTTCGTCATTCAGTAGCTCGATATCTCCGCTCTTTCCTCGAGTTGATAGAGCTCTTGGAAATGACAAAGACAACTATAACAAGTTTAGAACTATTTTAACCCTCAAAACATTATACAACTATGGCTGAAGAAAAGAAAAATCCTTCCGTAGAGAAACTTAAGGCATTGCAACTCGCAATGGAAAAAATTGATAAGCAATTTGGTAAAGGCGCCATCATGAAATTAGGTGATGACAAGGTGGAAGATGTGCCTGTAATTCCAACAGGTTCAGTAGGTCTGAATGTTGCACTTGGTGTAGGCGGCTATCCTCGTGGACGTATCGTAGAGATTTATGGTCCTGAGTCTTCTGGTAAAACCACCCTTGCCATCCATGCTATGGCAGAGGTGCAAAAGCAAGGAGGTATCGCTGCTATCATTGATGCCGAGCACGCTTTCGACCGTTTTTATGCAGAGAAACTGGGTGTCAATACTAATGACCTGCTCATAGCGCAACCAGACTGCGGCGAACAAGCACTCGACATTGCAGACGAACTTATCCGCAGTGCAGCAGTGGATTTGGTAGTCATCGACTCGGTGGCTGCTCTCACCCCAAAAGCAGAGATTGAAGGCGATATGGGCGACAACAAAGTGGGCTTGCATGCTCGACTCATGTCGCAAGCGCTTCGCAAACTGACCGCTACCATCAACAAGACCAACACTACCTGTATCTTCATCAACCAATTACGTGAGAAGATCGGAGTGATGTTCGGCAACCCTGAGACCACCACAGGTGGTAACGCGCTGAAGTTCTATGCTTCGGTTCGCCTTGATATCCGCAAATCTACCGCTATTAAGGACGGCGACGAGATTCTTGGTAACCAAGTACGTGTGAAGGTCATCAAGAACAAGGTAGCCCCTCCATTCAAGAAAGCGGAATTCGACCTCATGTTCAACGAGGGTATCTCCCGCGTGGGTGAGATCGTGGATATGGGTGTAGAGAAAGGTATCTTGACCAAGTCTGGTTCATGGTATAGCTACGAGGGCAACAAACTCGCTCAAGGTCGCGATGCTGCTAAGAATGTTCTCCGCGACAACCCAGACCTCGCCGAAGAGATCGAAAACAAGATCATGGAAGCGCTGAAGAAGTAATCTTGAATCAAACAACGCTCATATTAAGTCCAGAGAAAGCTCACGACATGGAACAGAAGTTTCGTGTCGTGAAGCGTTCTATTGATGCTCGTCAAAAGCAACTCAAGGTCCACCTCACAGTACTTACCGACGAGCATGGTGCGCCGCTGCCTAAGGACGCACCCATCCCGCTCTACGAGCCACCACATTTCCAAGATGTGCACAACGCCGAGCATAGTGTGGCTATCATAGGTGCAGGTCCGGCGGGCCTATTTGCTGCGCTCACGCTCATCGAACACGGCATCCGTCCAATCATCTACGAACGTGGTAAAGAGGTCGCAGAGCGCAAGAAGGATATAGCCATACTCAACCGCAATCAAGGACTCAATGCAGAGTCCAACTACTGCTTTGGCGAAGGCGGTGCAGGCACTTTCTCCGATGGCAAACTCTTTTCACGCAGCAAGAAACGCGGCAATATGCAGCGCGTCATGGAGCTCTTCCACCATTTCGGTGGTGACGACCGCCTATTGTATGAAGCCCATGCTCATATCGGTAGTGACAAACTGCCAACCATCATCCGCCGCATGCGCGAGTGCATCCTCGAACACGGTGGCGAGATACACTTCTCCACCTGTGTAGATGAATCTCTTTTCCGCAACCTTATCGCCTCATCTCCTCATCACCACATAGCCACTATCTTGGCGATCGGGCATTCGGCTCACGACACCTACCATATGCTTCATGCCAATGGTGTTGCCTTGGCTACGAAAGGTTTCGCTATGGGCGTGCGTGCGGAGCATCCACAGGCGCTGATTAACAAACTCATGTACCATGATCCCTCACCCGAACTCATTCGTTTGGTGGGCAACGCTTCGTATTCGTTGGTCACTCAGGTGCAAGGTCGTGGTGTATATTCTTTCTGTATGTGTCCAGGTGGACATATTGTCCCTGCGGGCAGCGCACTGAATAGTTGTGTGGTCAATGGCATGTCTGCTAGCCACCGCAACTCTCCATATGCCAACTCAGGTATGGTGGTGGAGATTCGTCCTGAGGACTTAGGGGCTACCCTCATCCCCTTTCAGAAGGGAAGGGAGTTTGCCACAGAACTCCAAGGTCTTGCATTTCAACAGTATTTGGAGCAGTTGGCATATGAACACGGTGGCAAACCATCCTTTGCTCCTGCTCAGCGAATGCGCGATTTCGTAGAAGGCAAAGCCAGCAAGTCGTTGCCTGCGTGTAGCTATCTGCCGGGCATGGTGTCCAGTCGCCTTGACCAATGGCTACCTGAACATATTGGCAAACGCTTGCAACAGGGTTTCCGCGATTTCGACCGCAAGTATCGTGGTTTCTTGACAAACGAAGCAGTTATCCTCGGCGTGGAGAGCCGCAGCAGTAGTGCGGTGCGTCTGCCACGTGATCCAGAGACACTGCAATCCATTTCTACTCCTCACCTCTATCCTTGTGGCGAAGGTGCAGGATACGCAGGCGGCATCACTTCCTCCGCACTCGACGGCATCAATGTCGCCCTCAAAATCGCCGAAAGCATAATCAAATAACCACCCTACACCACCCTATACAATACTACACACCCCTTATGTTTACACGAACGATACAACTCATAGGCGAAGACGGCTTTCGCGCGTTGCAGAATGCTCGCGTGATACTCTTCGGCGTGGGTGGCGTGGGCGGTTGGTGCGCAGAGACACTCCTGCGCACAGGCATCGGACACCTGACCCTGGTGGATTTCGACAAAGTGGACACTACCAACCTCAACCGTCAAGTGGTAGCTACCCACAATAATATCGGACAAAGCAAAGTCCTCGAGATGCAAAAGCGCCTTCTCAATATCGCTCCTGAAGCAGATATTCAAGCCATTGACCGACAATACAATGCCGATACAGCAGACTCCTTCGACCTCACGCAATACGACATCGTGATTGATGCCATCGACATGGTAGAGTG
>JAZKZF010000036.1:0-17776 GCA_045612525.1 Paludibacteraceae bacterium
CAAGAAGCGCTTCACTGTTCGCAAGATGTCTGGTAACGTAGGTGTAGAGCGTATCTTCCCTATGGATAGCCCATTCATCGAGAAAATTACTGTGAACAAATACGGTAAAGTTCGTCGCTCTAAATTGTACTACTTGCGTGCACTTACTGGTAAGAAAGCTCGTATTCCAGAGCGCCGCGTGAAGTAAGACTTCCCTTAACGGCAATTGTCAACTATCAACTGACAATTGCCTTTAGGTTTTGCCAAATGGTGTAACGGTAGCACTACAGATTCTGGTTCTGTCTGTCTGGGTTCGAATCCTAGTTTGGCAACAAAAAAAAGAAGGCTTCCCGCAGTGGAAGTCTCTTTTTTGGTGGCGAGTTTATCAGTTAAACTTCACCATCAGGAAGGTAATAATATTCAAAAGATTTATACACCTTATATATATTATATAGCAATGAAGAATTTTGTAGAAGAATTGCGTTGGCGTGGTATGTTGCAAGACATGATGCCAGGTACCGAAGAACAATTGATGAAAGAAGCTACTGCTGCATACCTCGGTATTGATCCTACAGCAGATAGTTTGCATATTGGTCACCTCTGCGGTATCATGATGCTCAAGCACTTGCAAAACGCAGGCCACAAGCCCATCGCACTCATCGGTGGTGCCACAGGTATGATTGGCGACCCAAGCGGTAAGTCGGCCGAGCGCAACTTGCTTGATGAAGAGACATTGCGCCACAACCAAGCATGTATCAAAGCGCAATTGGAGCGTTTCCTCGACTTTGGAGAGGGTGAGAACGCTGCTGAGCTCGTCAACAACTACGACTGGATGAAGGACTACACCTTCCTTGACTTCGCACGCGAAGTAGGTAAGCTCATCACTGTGAACTACATGATGGCGAAAGACTCTGTCAAGAAGCGCTTCAATGGCGAGTGTAGCCAAGGTATGTCATTCACCGAGTTCACATACCAATTGTTACAAGGCTACGACTACGTATATCTCAACAAGCACAAGAACTGCAAACTCCAAATGGGTGGTAGCGATCAATGGGGTAACATCACCACAGGTACAGAGCTCATCAAGAAGATGGGTGGCGGCGAGGCATTTGCACTCACCTGCCCACTGATCACCAAAGCAGATGGCGGTAAGTTCGGTAAGACCGAGAGTGGCAACGTATGGCTTGACAAGAAATACACCAGCCCATATCACTTCTACCAATTCTGGCTTAATGTGAGCGATGACGATGCAAAACGCTATATCCGCATCTTCACCTGCCTCGACAAAGAGACCATCGACGCCCTGATTGCTGCGCACGATGAGGCTCCTCATATGCGTGCATTGCAAAAGCGCTTGGCAGAAGAGGTGACCGTGATGGTACATAGCCGCGAAGACTACGAGGCAGCTGTAGAGGCCAGTAACATCCTCTTTGGCAACGCTACCCACGAGGCATTAAGCCGCCTCAGCGAAGAGACATTCTTGCAAGTGTTTGATGGTGTGGAGAAATACGAGGTAAGTCGCGAAGAGTTGAACGCTGGTATTCCACCACTCGATCTCCTCGCAGAAAAAACCAACATTTTCCCATCCAAAGGCGAAGCACGCAAGATGATTATCGCCAACGGTTTCTCAATCAACAAAGAAAAGTTCACCGACCCACAAAAGACAATCAGCGCAGATATGCTCCTCAACGGCAAATACCTGCTCTGCCAAAAAGGTAAAAAGAATTATTATATTGTAGAAGCAAAATAATGAGAAAGATATTTTCACTATTATTACTCAGTTCGTGCTTGAGTATATTCGCCGAACGTATTGAACTCATTCCATACGGAGATATGGAGAGTTGGGTCGTTCGCTATATCCAAGAGTCAAAACTTCTCGGAGGTAAAACTCGCACTCTCTACGCATTAGCACCTACTGACACCATTTGGGAGAATGGTCCATACACCTACGGACAAAATGGTAATCCCTGGGCTACCAGCAACGCATATGCCAATATCATTGGTATAGAAAAAGCTGCTGGCACCATGACACCTGAGAAACGAGAAGATGGTGGCACATGCTGTAGAATGGATGTTGATTTGCTCGGTGTACGTGTTATGGGAATGATTGACGTGCAAGTATTGGTACCTGGCACATTGTTCACAGGTCGCAACTTGGAGCCTATCACCACAGCGAAAGACCCATATCAAAACATCGATTTTGGAGTTCCTTTCACAGAGCGACCAACTGCGTTGATGTTTGACTACAAATGTATCGTGTCGCCAGAAAATTGGATATGGTTTGCTAAAGGTGCTGCCAAGCCAAAGAAACTTGAAGGACATGATGAGGCTGAAGCATACCTCTATCTACAACACCGTTGGGAAGACGAGAAAGGTAAGATTCACTCCATTCGTGTGGGCACTGCCTATGAGCGCTTCAGCAAAACTCAAGAAGAATGGGTAAACGGACATCGCATTCCTATCCACTATGGTGATATCACTGGAGAGCCATGGTATGAGGAATATATGGGCTTCAAAGAGATGCAACGTGCGGTAAACTCCAAAGGCAAAGTTGTACTCATTGAAGAAGAAGGTTGGGACGCCACATTAGAGCCGACTCACTTGGTTATCATGCTAACTTCGGGTAAGTATGAAGCATTTGTTGGCAAAGAAGGCAACGTCTTGTGGGTGGATAATGTGAGTCTAGTTTACGAAGATTAATTGCTTCAATAAGGCTTTTTGCAAAGAAAATTGCATTTTTTGAAAAAAAACGAGCAAATAATTTGGTCAATTCAAAAAAAAGCAGTACCTTTGCACCCGCTTTCGAAAAGGAAGTAATTCGGTGACCAATGGTATAAAGGCTATTACGTCAGATTTTGGTTCTGAAAATCTTGGTTCGATTCCAGGTTGGTCAACTTAAGAAGCCCGCTAGTCGGGCTTTTTTTGAAGAGAAATCTTCATGTGTGATGGGATATGGGCAGCCACACCAACAGTAGTTTAGTGTTTAGAGTTTAGTGCTAATCTAGGATTAAAGGCTGGGAATTCTGCCCTATTATTGAGTAACACTTTATAAAAAATGAAAACATTTGAATTGGTAGGTACTCCACGTAGCGAGTACGGCAAGAAAGCAGCTAAGACTTTCCGCAAAGAGAACCTCGTTCCTTGCAACCTCTATGGCAATGGCGAGAACGTAACCTTTACCGTAACAGTTGACGCTGTACGCAAACTTATCTACTGCCCAGATACAATGGCTGTAGCTTTGACTATTGGCGAGACAAAGAAAATGGCTGTAGTGAAAGAATTGCAATTCCATCCAGTAACAGAGCAATTGTTCCACATCGACTTCCTCGAGGTAACTGAGGAGAAACCAGTAACCGTAGCAATCCCAGTACAATTGCAAGGTCACGCAGAAGGTGTGAAAGCCGGTGGTAAGTTGCAACTTGAGATGAAGAAACTCAAAGTTAACGGTATCTATACACAAATTCCTAACCGCGTTGAGATCGACGTTACCAACCTTGGCTTGGGTAAGAAATTGTATGTAGAGGCAGTAACAATGCCAGAAGGTTTGAAATTGATGAACCCAGCAGACGCTTGCGTTGCTCGCGTAAAAGCTACTCGTGCAAGCCAACAAGCTGCTGCAGCTGCTACTCCAGCAAAGGGCAAAAAGAAATAATCACCACTCACAAGAGCGGTAGAAATAAGAGTGGAAGATTAGCTTCCGCTCTTATTTAGTTTAGTGTTTAGAGTTTAGTGTTTAGAGAGACAGGGTATGAAATATTTGATTGTTGGTTTAGGAAATATAGGTGATGAGTATGCCAGTACGCGCCATAATATCGGTTTTATGATGGTGGATGCGTTCGCAGAGAGCAAAAATGCTACGTGGGAAGATAAGCGCTACGGATTTGTTGCCCGCTGCCGCGCCAAAAGTGCCGAAATCATTTTGCTGAAGCCTTCTACATACATGAACCTCAGCGGCAATGCTGTGCGCTATTGGCTGCAACAGGAGAAGATTCCTGTGGAGAATATGCTTGTATTAGTAGATGATTTGAACCTGCCTTTCGGCAGTATTCGCATGCGCAAGCAAGGCAGCAACGGCGGACACAACGGATTGGGACATATTCAACAAGTGCTTGGTACACAAAACTATGCTCGCCTGCGCTTTGGTATAGGTAACGATTTCAACAAAGGTGCACAATGCAACTTCGTTCTAGGCGAATGGAGCGATGAAGAGAAGAAGACGCTCCCCGATCGATTGAAATTGGTGGGTGAGATCATCCCATCCTTCTGCCTACAGGGCATGGATAGAACGATGAACCAATATAACGGGAAGTAGTGTTTAGTGGACGCTTCGCTATAGTTTAGTGTTTAGTGATTAGAGGCATGAGTATTAAGAAACATCCGTGGATAGTGGCAGCATGTAATTTGTTGCTCGTGATGGTATTGTATACCATCTCACGTTTGTTTTTCTATTGGATAAATATTGATTTATATCCTAACGTTTCGACTAATCATCTATTTGAGATGTTGGTAGGAGGAATGCGATTTGATTTAACCGCCCTACTCTATCTCAACTCACTGTATTTATTATTGGTCTTACTACCTTTACCCACCACTATTCGCAACCACAAGAAGTATATTTGTGCAGCCAAATGGACATTTTGGATTCCAAATATCCTTGGTTTCATCGCCAATTGCATGGACATTGTGTACGTTCGTTTTACAGACAGGCGTACTACTTGCACCGTATTTACCGAGTTTCAAAACGACGGTAACTTAGCTAATATCATCGGACAATCCATGGCGCAATATTGGTATGTAACCCTATTTGGAGTAGCTATCATCGCGCTATTTATCGTATGTACGCGTAAGAAATGGGAAGTAAAAACTCCTCGCAAAGCATGGGTGTACTACATCGTAGAAGCAGCATTGATGTTGGTGACGATCTATTTCGTAGTGATTGGTATTCGCGGTGGATTTGGCAAATATACGCGTCCTATCACGATCTCCAATGCGATGCAATATACCAATACACCGCAAGAAACTGCCATCTTGCTCAACACGCCATTCTCGCTGATGAAATCATTGGAAAACACCACATATGTTCATCCCTATTATTTTAGCAACGAGGAGGCAGAGCAATTATTTTCTCCTATTCATACTGATGAAATCGCAGAAAATGGAAGATTGGGACATACCAATGTGGTGGTGTTGATTTTGGAATCATTTTCCAAAGAATACATCGGTTTTTACAACCAACATGTCGATAAATACGAGGGATTTACTCCATTCTTGGATTCGTTATTGGCCCATAGTGTGACTTATACTCATTCATTTGCTTCAGGCAGAAAATCAATTGATGCCATGCCATCAGTGCTGTCTTCTATTCCAATGCTGATAGAGCCCTATATTGTTACCCCCTATTCCACTAACGCAGTTTCTTCACTAGCAGCCTGTTTGCGCAACGAAGGATATACTACGGCCTTTTTCCATGGTGCGCCTAATGGAAGTATGGGTTTTCAAGCATATGCTCGCTCAGCTGGTTTTGAGTACTACTATGGTATGGATGAATACGATGGAATCGAAGCTTTTGACGGTACATGGGCGATTTGGGATGAAGAATTTTTACAGTATTATGTTCGTACGATGTGTCAAATGAAGGAGCCGTTTATGACCGCAGTCTTCACTGCATCCAGTCAT
This sequence comes from Paludibacteraceae bacterium, assembly GCA_045612525.1. Taxonomy (GTDB): domain Bacteria; phylum Bacteroidota; class Bacteroidia; order Bacteroidales; family Paludibacteraceae; genus Colicola. The sequence goes on from JAZKZF010000036.1 coordinate 5,656, forward strand.
CATCCCTTCCGCGTGCCCAAGCGTTACGAAAATGTGTTTCCGAAGGGCACCAAACCAATCCATCAATGTATAGGATATACTGACTACGCTCTGCGTGCGTTCTTCGCCTACGCTAAAGGGCAAGATTGGTACGATAATACGCTATTTGTTTTTACCGCTGATCATACCAATCAAGTTACATTGCCTGAATATGCTACTGCCAAAGGATTGTTTGAAGTGCCTATCGCTTTCTATTCACCCCGATGGAATCAAGGAGAATTGCGTAGCATAGGCGCAGTTAGTCAGACAGATATTATGCCATCTGTACTCGCATATTTGGGATATCCAAAACCCTTCTTCGCTTTCGGAGAAAATGCCCTTACGCAAGGCAAGAAACATCCGTATGCTGTTTGCTATAACCATCCTGTATATCAACTACTTTCAGATAGTCTGCTCATGCAATTTGATGGCAACGAAGTACGAGCGGTATACAATTATCACCACGATCCCATGTTGCAAAGCAACATGGCCGCCCAATTAGATACAAAGGCCATGGAGACCTATCTACGTGCCTATATTCAACAATACATTTATCGATTAACAACTAATCAATTAACCGTTGAAACCGATGGAAGTACGAGTAGATAAATACCTATGGGCAATGCGGATTTACAAGACCCGCTCTATTGCCACTGATGCATGCAAATGCGGTCGTGTGAAGATAAATGGTGTGGAAGTAAAGCCCAGCCGCATGTTTCATGTAGGCGATGTGTTTACCGTGCGCAAGGGCCCGATAACCTATACTTATCGTATTCTACAACTATGGGGCAACCGTTTGGGAGCAAAAATGGTACCTGAATATTTACAAGATATCACTCCTAAAGAGCAGTTAGAGTTGCTAGAATTGGCACGCTACGCTGCACAAAGTGGCCGCGATAGAGGAACAGGACGCCCTACTAAGAAAGACAGACGAGATATTGAACAGTTTTTCTCGGATGACTATAATTATTTATTAGATGAAGACGACTATTTAGAAGAAGATTAAGACTATGCTTTTGAAGAAGAATAATATTGCTGAATACATCCTATATCTCTGGCAGATAGAGGATTATCTACGTGCATTCCCACAGCAAGCAGATGCCAATCAAGAGTTGCATGACCTAAGCGAAATGATGCACCAAGAGAATATTTTAGAAAGTGGGCACCTACAATTAGCCAAGAATGCACTTGATGAATTGGAAGATTTGCACAACGATTTGCTAGATCAAGAAGCCACGTATCGTGCAGCGATGATTCAGTTGACTCCTTCGCTCAATATTTTGAAGGCAAAAACTAATAGTCCAACTATGAGTGATGTAGAGGCATGCCTTGTCTTATTGTATCAGATTATGCTACTCAACTTGCAAAAGCGTCCGATTTCATCGGAAACTCAACAGGTACAACAGCAGGCCACACACATACTGCAATACTTGAGCAGAACATACAAAGAGCAATGAGAACAAAAGAGCGATACGAGCAAGCATTGGCATGGTTTGAAGCGAATATGCCTATCGCCGAGAGTGAGTTGAATTTCGAGAATGAATATCAGCTCCTTGTGGCAGTGATGCTATCCGCACAGTGTACTGACAAGCGAGTGAATATGGTCACACCTGCACTGTTTGAAGCCTACCCTAGCATTGCCGATTTAGCCGATTCCACCGCAGAAAATGTGCTCAAATACATCCGTTCAGTAAGCTATCCCAACAGCAAAGCAGAGCATCTCGTACAGATGGCTAAACGTGTGGTGGAGGTATATGATGGCAAGATACCTGATACTCGTGAAGCCTTGCAAACATTGGCAGGTGTAGGGAGAAAAACGGCCAATGTAGTATTAGCAGTATGGTGGAATCAACCTACTATGGCTGTGGATACCCATATCTTCCGTGTGGCAGAACGCATTGGTTTGACAAGCAAATCAAAGAATCCGTTGGATAGTGAGCTTCAACTTATCAAATATATTCCCGAGGAGATTATACCTAAGGCACACCATTGGCTACTGCTACATGGTCGCTATACCTGCCAAGCACGCACTCCTAAGTGTGAAAAGTGCGGTTTGCAAGCTATTTGCAGGTATTTTTCAAGTAAAAAGTAAGAAAGTCTTGCATAAATGCAAGAAAATTAGTATCTTTGCGCGCTTTTTAGTATTTTAGATGAAAAGGGCGCTTATTGTTATAGGGATTGTATTAGGGTCACTGCTACTTTTGTTTGGTGGCATTGTAGGTGTACTGCATATCAAAGATGTGCAGACATATATCGTTGGGAAGATAGCAGAGCAGTTCTCTGAGCAGTTGAATGTAGATGCCAGCATTGCCTCATTCCATTATCGCCCATTATCACATCTTGCATTGGATAGTGTCTATCTTAGCGATCAGAAACATGATACGTTAGCCTATATAGAGCAACTGCGATTGGAGTTTGCTCCATTAGCATTGCGCGAGCAACGCATCAACATACAAGAATTGCGTTTGCAAAATCCATATGTAAACCTACACTCCACCTCTGATTCAACGCTTAACATTCAATTTTTGATTGACACCTTTAAGCGTGATTCTGTGAATTTCCCTTTCCGTTTAAATATTGATCAGTTGAATTTGGTACAGACCCGTGTACGGTATAATGAAATATTGATTGATCAATTGGATTTGGCTCTATCACTACCTGTATTGAGTATGGATTCATTGGATGTACAACTCCATGCATTACATCTACGTGCTCAAATGGATCGATTGGATGCTAGTTTTGAAGCGAACTTAAAGGGTAATTTGGATTCTGTGTTTGCTGAGGATATGCAATTGGTATTCCGACATCAAAAAATATTTTCGGGAAATGTTGCTGTATATCATCCTACTGTATTGGATTCACTGTATATTGATGCCCAATGCAATGATTTGTATTGCAACAATGCGCTGTTACAAGACCTATTGTCACAACTGCAAATGAAGCCAGTTCAATTACCACCAATGATTAGTCGTTTGGGGCATGTGCATTACAAAGGCGATATCCGTGGAGGTTTGGAAAAAGTAGATTTACAAGGTGCCTTTACTACAGCGTTAGGAGCTGTAAGCGTAAATGGAGATTTACATGTAGATACCACATTGCAAGATTTTGATTTCTGCGGCCATATCTCTACCCGCAGATTCCAATTAGGAAGGATACTAGATCAGCCAGATTTGGGAACAATAGCTTTTCATGCACATGTAGATGGTGAAATAGACTCTATGCAATTGGTGCATTGTATAGCAGAACTAGATATTCAGAAATTTGGTTACAAAGGATATATCTACCATGATATCCACATCGATGGTGAAATGCTACCAGAGGAAGTCAATGGTTCGGTAAACATACAAGATGAAAATCTTAAGCTTGAGGTTGAAGGCCTTGTAGATTGGTCGGAGGAGAACACTCGCTTGGACATTACCATGCAATTAGATGACTTTAAACCTGCAACATTGAACCTTATAGATAACTACCCAGAATTGGCATTAGGTGCGACCTCCTATGTTAGTTTGTATACATCCGGAAAAGTAAATGAGATGTTGGACAACATGACTGGGTACGTAATTATTGATACTCTCCATATTCAGAATGGCGATATGCAGACAACTATGGAGCAGTTTAAAGTACTTGTTGATAGTGAATTAAGTGATGAACTACCTATTCACCAATTGCGTATACAATCGGATTATTTGACTGCAAATTTGAGCGGAGCATTTACGTATCAAACTTTGCCCGCTACCTTTAAGCAGTTCATACATGATTATGTGCCTACGTTAGTAGATGCTCCTGCAGCGGAAAGAACTAGCAAAAACAACCTGGCATTCTATGCCTATTTCCGAGATCTAGACTCACTCACCCAAGTATTGGATTTAGGAATAGGACTACCATCGTTCCCAACAATCAAAGGATTTATTAGCGAAGATAACCAACAAATAGGTGTACAAGCCTATATTCCTCACATTAATACTAGCGGAGTAAAAATGGAGGATATCACAATCTCGTTGGATAACCAAGATGATGTCTTAGGTTTCTCTATGTATACCCTCCATCACCTACCCAAAGACAATCCTACAGCAGCCAAGTTGGGTGATATCAAAACCACTATTCGCGTGACAGCAGCAAATGATGAAGTGGATTTGAGTTTAGGATTAGGCAATACCGATAGTGTTCGCAATGAAGGTGTGATTAGTGTGTCATCAAAATTATCCAAATACCAAAACAAACCGAAGTTTGATATTGAGATTTTGCCAAGCAATATCATCCTAAATGATTCAGCATGGACTATTGGTCACTCCACGATTTCCTATGCAGTTGCCGATCATATTATGGATATTGACAAATTCTCATTAAGCACAGATTACCAATTGATTACAGCAGATGGTACGGCATCAAAATTAGCCACAGACTCTATTGATGTAGTGCTCAATAATATCAATTTGGACTATTTACTCAGTTATACAGAAGCTAGTAAGGCCATCTCGATTATGGGTCCTGTAACTGGCAAAGCCAAAGTGTATAGTGTATTCTCCGAGCCAATGTTGGAAGCACAAGCCTATATCCCTAATGGAGGTTTGAATGGTGTCTATTTGGGTGATGTGACCGCCGAAGCAACACTAGATAGAGAAAATAATAGCATCCTGCTGTATGGTCAGATTGTGGATTCCACCCAACATATGGTTGCAGAAGTGAATGGAAAAGTGATACCAGCAACTAAATGGTGGGGATTAGATATCACTTGCGATAGTGTGGACATCAACTTTATTGATTTCTGGACTAAAGGTCTTATTGCCAACCCACAAGGACGAGGTTATGGTCACGTAAAAGTGGAAGGACAAGAGCGTTTGGTATGGGTCACAGGAAGCGCACTGGCAAAAGATGCTCAAATTACTGTGCCGCAAATAGGTGTAACCTTTTACCTGACGGACTCTATTTTTATGGATTCTACCGCAATTCGCTTTCCTGATATTACGGTGTATGACCAATATGGTAACCCTGGCACATTCTCAGGCGCAGTGAATCATGACCAATTCATGGATATCACTTTTGACTTGCGTGCACAAGCTAATAACATGTTAGTGATGAATTTGCCAGCAGAACAGCAAGCGCTATTCTATGGTAAAGTATTTGGCACAGGAGATGTACATATCTATGGTGATGAAATGGATTGCCAAATAGATGTGAATGCTCGTACTGAAGCTAATACAAAGTTCTACCTCAATATCAACAGTGCAAGTCAAGCTACCACCAGCAACTTTATTCATTTTGTAGAACCTGACACAACATCACACTACTTATTAAGCCTATTGCAACCACAAAAGAAAGAACCTAAGACAAAAAAACTAGAGAGTCGTATGCGTCTTTCTTTACAAGGCGAAGTGACTCCACAATCGGAGATCAATATTAGATTGGGAGGCGATGATGGTATTAAGGGTTATGGAGAAGGTAATTTGAAGTTGGTATATGAGTACCCGTCTGAAAATATACAAATGCAGGGAGCATACACCTTGCAATCGGGACAATTTAGTTTTTCTGTAGGTAATATTGTCCGCCGCAACTTTACCATTCAAGAAGGTAGTCGGATTACATGGGATAGTGATCCTTTGGCTCCAACATTGGATATCGCTGGATATTACCACACGACAGCTTCATTACGAGATTTGTTTGGTACAGAAAGTAGCCAGATAGCAACGGATAGAACCTCCGTACCTGTCAATTGTGTACTGCATATGACAGATGAGTTGTTTAATCCCATCTTAAATTTTGCCATCGAACTGCCTCAGTCGGATGAATCTGTACAAAGCCAAGTACGTTCGATGATTAATACGGATGAGATGTTGATGCGTCAGGTGATTTACTTACTTGTCTTCAACCGATTCTATACACCTACTTATCTGCAAAACACACAAAATGTGGGTTTGAACGAAACCTATTCGCTATTATCATCTACTGTAACAGGACAAATTAACTCATGGCTCAACAAACTCACAGACATATTTACTATGGGCTTTAATTTCCGCACTGATGGTGAAGGTGAAACTGCCAGCCAAGAGTACGAGGCTAATTTCCAAATCCACCCTATTAACCAATTGGTCATCAATGGCAATTTTGGTTATCGCTACAACGACTTGAGCAATCGCCCATTTTTTGGAGATTTGGATATAGAGTACCTGCTTACTCCGAATGGAAAAGTGAGAGCAAAAGCATATACCCACACTGTAGATAAATACTCTCTGCGTCAAGCCAATACCGTACAAGGAGTAGGTTTTGTATTCAAGCATGATTTTGATATAAAAAGTAAAAACAAAATCAAGAAAGAGAGCTCAACTCGCCCAAAGAAGCGCAAAGAAGCTACTCAACAAGAAAGCATTGATTCCACCTCAGTGCAGTCAACAACAATAAATCCATAAATATTCGCTCTATGTTGATTAAATGTTATGGCGCAGCCCCACAAGGTATTGACGCAGTGATTGTTACGATAGAAGTACATGCTGTGCCAGGATTTGAGTTTACACTAGTGGGATTACCTGATAGTGCTGTAAAAGAAAGTCACGAACGCATTGTGGCAGCCTTGACGGTAAATGGCTACAACAAACCTCGCCACACCTTGACCATCAACATGGCACCTGCGGATATTAAGAAAGAAGGTGCTGCCTATGATTTGCCATTGGCAATAGGTATGTTGGCAGCCGAAGAGGAAGTAAAGACAGTTCTATTAGAGCGGTATATGATTATGGGTGAGTTGTCATTGGATGGCACTTTGCAGCCCATCCAAGGTGTTTTGCCAATGGCCTTGGCGGCACGTAAAGCAGGTTTTGAGGGTATTATCTTGCCGGAACAAAATGCTCGCGAGGCGGCAGTGGTGAAGGGATTGAAGGTCTATGGTCTGAAGAACTTATTGGAAGTAACACGCTTCTTGAATGGTATTCAAGCTTTTGAACCGACTGAAGTAGATACTGAGGCGGAATTTGCGGCACACGCATTTAGTTCGGATTTAGACTTTTCGGATGTACGTGGACAAGAGAATGTGCGCCGAGCAATGGAAGTGGCAGCAGCGGGTGGACATAATATGCTGATGGTAGGTCCTCCTGGTGCAGGTAAAAGTATGATGGCTAAGCGACTGCCATCTATATTGCCACCGCTAAACTTAGAAGAAGCATTGGAGACTACTAAGATATATTCTGTATCGGGTATGATGGCACGCAGGAAGGAGCGTGATGGCGTATCAAGTGCGCTGATTGTACAACGTCCTTTCCGTAGTCCACACCATACCATTACCGATGTGGCATTGGTGGGTGGTGGCACTAATCCTCATCCTGGAGAGATTAGTTTGGCACATAATGGTGTACTGTTTCTAGACGAATTGCCTGAATATAAACGTAGTGCGTTGGAAGTAATGCGTCAGCCATTGGAGGACAGAAAGATTTGCATCACCCGCACCAAGATGACGGTGGAGTATCCTGCAAGTTTTATGTTGGTAGCAGCCATGAACCCATGTCCTTGTGGACACTATGGTGAAAATAACCCGGCTCATCCATGTACTTGTACACCTGCGCAGATTCACCGCTATATGAGCCGTATTTCAGGTCCTTTGCTTGATAGAATTGATATTCAGTGTGAAATACAAGCTGTACCCTACTCTACTCTGAAAGATACGCAACCTGGCGAAAGTAGCGAGGCAATGCGTGAGCGTGTAGTGCGTGCTCGTAAAGTGCAAGAGCAACGCTTCGCAGCACATAATACAACGGCACAAAAGCCAATCCATTGTAATGCACAAATGACACCTAAGATGGTGCGAGCATATTGTCAATTGGATGCACAAGGGGATAAGATGCTTTCCTATGCAATGGATAAGATGGGTTTGTCCGCTCGTGCGTATGATCGTATATTAAAAGTAGCTCGAACTATTGCAGACCTAGACAATAGTTCGAGTATAGAAATGAAGCACCTGTCTGAAGCGATAGGTTATCGCAGTCTTGACAGAGAAGATTGGTTTAGCTAATCGTTGTTGGGTTATATTTCGTTTTCTTCAATTAATCTTGATTTAAAACTTCTCTTCTACGAATGATGGTAACTGCATATATGAGTGCAGCAAGGAGCAAAATGCCCAAACCATCACCAAGTGGTTGGCTATAGCCAGGAAGATCCGGAGTAGGATCATCCTTGTCAATAATAGGAGGCGCATTTCTTCTGCCCGCTGCGCTGGAATAAGGCGTTGCTGCTATTCCAACGTTATTGAGGTCACGAGCAGCAACTGGAACAGTATATCCACTTGTTTGATATGAAGTAGTAGATTGGAAGGATGTTGTTGGTGCTTGTGCGGGAGTATATCCACCAAACACATCATCTTGTTGTGCATACGTATTAAGCGTAACACACACCAGCAATATTACAATAGTTATAAATCTCAAATCTCTCATCATTACAAAATAATTTTTTGGCTATACCCTTCTGCCACAATAATATAGCAACCAGTATTTAATTCAACAGACGCCTCGTTTATTCCTTGTGGGATTGTTGCTATTAAGTTACCCATTACCGAATAAATCGCGACAGATTTACCTTGTGTAAGTATCGATAATGTATTGCCATTGGCAAAACAAATCAAAGCATTGCTGTCGATCATTGGTGCACCAGGTATGCTAGTAGCTGTATTTGGTTTTCTAGGAGCACCAACACGTCTTGGCAGTTGTGCCACAGGCGCAGCTTTTTGGGGATAGAGGACACATTCGAAAGGTTGTAAGATGCCAGACTCATATCTGAGATCAAAATATCCCTCAGGAAGTGTTTCTGAGGTATAGAATGGCGCTCTGATAGGTTGAGGCATCATGGTAGTATTACCTACATAACTCATTGAAGAAGCAGAAGCTGAAGGTTTTCCAGAGAATGGTATGTGCACTAATTCAGAAGTAGCAAACACGAATTCCTTATCCTCATAATAAGTATCATCAAACATAATGGCATATGGTTTGCCACTTTTTAGTTGTTTATCAGAAGAGAAAACAAATTTATCTTTGTCAAATTCAGCCAAATAGAAATAACCATTTTGGATAGTTGGCACACAGACTAAGTTCATATCGTACTTCGTACCATCTTCAATCAGATACATTTCATCAATCTCAAATGGCAGATAGATTGTTTCCCAAATAAATGGAGTAAATGTACGACGATATTCTATGCCGACAGGATTTCCACCTTCAAATGATTTCACACCAGTTGTGGAAGTATGGTGGTGAATGACAAGGAGTTCACATATTTCTTTGACACGATCTCCCAAATCTGCCCAACCAGTAGCAGTCGTATAGTAATCTTTATTACCACATAGGACATAGATTGGATAAGTAGCTACAGGATGTTCGGAATTACAATCAAATACTTTTACTCCTATAGGAACTTTGGCACGCAATATTACAGATTTAAGACTGGTTGCATTACCAAATGCCCACTCATCTATCTGGGTTAATGTAGAAGGTAAAGTCAAGAATTCTAATTCCGTACAATTACAAAACGCTCGGTTTCCAATACTCAACAATCCTTCATTAAATGTAATGGTATCCAACAATGAACAAGTATAAAAAGCGAATTCAGCAATAGTCTCTACCGCATCTCCTAATACAACTTTTTGCAAATTATGACATCTTTCAAATGCGCTAGCATTGATTTTCTCTATTGTATTTGATATGATAATAGAGTGTAATGATGATAAGTTCGCAAAACAGCTTGCTCCCACTTCTGTTACTTTATATTTTCGTGCACCATCTACAATCATCTCCTGTAAAGTTAAATCAGTAGGGAGATCATTTGTTGTAGTTTTCGCAATTGCTTGTAGAGTAGAAGGAATCAATTCATATGTTACACCATCTATCGTTTTAGTTGTAGCACAAGCCTCTAATAGCGCTATTTTTTTCCAAACATTTGCAGTTGAATAAACCTCGAATAATCCACAAGGAACAATAATTACAGGGGGAAGAGTTTCATTATTTTCAAAAGCATGAACACCCTTCAAATCTGGAGGATTGTTTGCTAAGATTTTCAGAGTATCTATATTGTAACAATTGTAGAAAGAGTAATCTTCTATTGTTATTACTGAAGCAGGGACCGTCACATTCCCTTCAATTTCAGTGCATTGACAAAACGCACGATCTCCAATATGTTTCAAATTCTCATTTAGAGTAATTTTTTTCAAAGACTTGTTATCCCGAAATGACTCTTTACCTATTTTAGTAAGATATTTAGGCAAAATCAGTTCAGTAATTCCCAAATTACTAAAAGCCTTGTCATAAATTTCAGTAACTTTTAGCGTATTTGCATTATATTGAATCGTTTCAGGAAATTCAAGTCGGCCTGTTGGTTTGGTGGGGGTGTAACCTAATGCCATTGCTTCTGTATTAGACATTGCCACATAACGAATGTTGTCAACTATCACCTCACAAGGATCTTCAATAGAAATCTTCGCCCATTTTGAATCAGCACGATACAATCGACCAGATTGACAAGGTACCTCTATTTTAGCTACATTAGTGAAATAATTAGCCTCCTTTACTTCTAACTTACATGGAGTTTCTCTATTTATCTTGATAACAGCAACACCTGTACAATTGTAGAATGCATATCCACAAATAGAATCAATCGATGCCGGAATCTCTATGGTTCCAGACAAACCCGAAGAAGCACAAAAGGCGCGATTGCCTATTGTTTCTAATCCTTCATTTAATGTAATAGTATGAGTTTGAGTCAAAGAACGAAATGCTTGATAACGAATATGTTTCATTGCTGATGGCAACATAATCGAAGTAATGCTTTTTTGGCCGTTGAATCCATTTTCTGCCACCTCTGTTACCGCATATTTAAGTTCATTATACTCAACAGAATCAGGAATGATCAAAGCACCAGTAGGTTTATTAGCACTAGCAGCTACACTCACAGTAGAATCTGTAAGGATAGTATATGCCAGGGTATTGTTTTCGTATTCATATTCAAAATCGAATGCGAAGATTGACGTAAAGAACGTCAATAAAACCGCTAATATTAATGTCTTTTTCATACCTCTACAATTTTCTTTGGGTACAACAAATTTTCAGTACAATATAAAAATTTATATTGAGCCTGCAAAGGTACAAAAAAAAAAGCAGATATACAAATATTTTACAAAAAAAGCGTTTTTATGTATATTTCTGCTATATTTTCAGGTAGAAGACACTTCTACAAGTCAACAAAAATATAAAGGAACACATAGGGAAAGTGGTAGATAGCAACCCAATACTAAGCAGATGGTAAGCGGAATCACTAAGTAATCACTAACTAATCACTAACTAATCACTAAGTAAAGAAAGGCAAATGAAAGGTAAAAGAAACAAAAATAGCCACTCCGTTGGGAGTGGCTATTTGGTGTATCACATCGAACTTGTAGATAAGAACATCAATTCATACAAGTATGATAATTAACAGATTAATGACGGTTCAAGCGTGCGCCATCAGCCTCTGGGTTGCGGCGCTCTGGACGTGGACCACGACGCTCTGGACGAGGACCGCGATCACCACGAGCTGGACGCTCTGGTTCAACATAACCTTCTGGTTTCTCCTTCAATGCCTTAGCACTGAGTTTGAACTTACCAGTCTTTTGGTCAACCTCCATGAGTTTGATAGTGATCTTGTCACCCTCTTGGATGCCTGTCTCTTCCATAGTCTCATAGCGCTTCCAGTCGATCTCAGAGATGTGGAGCAAGCCCTCTTTACCAGGCATAAACTCTACGAAGCAGCCATAAGGCATGATAGACTTAACCGTAGATTGATATACCTCGCCCACCTCTGGGATAGCCACAATAGCTTTGATCTTAGCGATAGCAGCATCCATAGACTCTTGGTTGTTACTTGCAACCTCTACCTTGCCACCTTCTGCAATCTCCTCAATAGAAACGACAGCGCCAGTCTCAGCTTGGATACCTTGGATAATCTTACCACCAGGGCCAATCACTGCACCAATCATATCCTTAGGAATGATGAAGCTTACGATGCGTGGAGCATGAGGTTTGAGGTCAGGACGAGCCTCTGGCATGGTCTCAACGATCTTGTCGAGGATGTACATACGTGCCTCGTGTGCTTGTGCAAG
>JAZKZF010000037.1:0-14288 GCA_045612525.1 Paludibacteraceae bacterium
CAAAAGCAAGAAGAAAACGAAGAGAAATAATTTCTATGGGTGCGTCCAACGGGCGCACCCTATTATTATAAAAAAGCTATTTGATTGCCCTAGCCTCTAAAAACCTAACAATAGCGCTTGGGCGCGTCCTCTAAACTAATAAATGGGAAAAAGTAGCCATTTATTTGCACATCTCGAAAAAAAAGTGTATCTTTGCGCCATGTTTATCTCCTAATCTCATATTATAATAAACTTAAGATATGTTCAAAAAAATTTCTATTATGTTACTCTTTTTATTGCCATTTTCCTTGACAATGGCAGATAGCATAACAGGTATGTGTGGTGATTCTCTATATTGGTCATTTGATACCGAAACCCACCATCTTGACATTATGGGAAAAGGCAAAATGAACCTCAATAAATACTCCGCATGGACAACAAAGGACATCACCATCCAATCTATCGGTTTTTCGGATAACATTACCTCTATAGATAGCTATGCATTCGAGGAACAAGCACTAACAGAAGTGGTAATACCAGCCTCCGTCAAGAAGTTTGGAAACAGAGCATTCGCTAATAATCTATCGCTCTTGCGCTTTGAATATAACGGAGATGGTTATTGCGAAACAGGGGATATGATTTTGTATAATTGCAAAAACTTGCGCTACTTCAAAGGAGCAACAAAGATGTTGGCTTACAACGATGCATTAGACACCGTAATTGTGACCTATGGGTATGCGCTAACCAACTTCTACGAGCGCACTTATATAGATAACACCCTTGCATATGACACACGCTTGTCTGGTAAATATGACGAACGCCAAAAAAAAATCAAGACATTCTTTTTCCCTAGCCCAATTGAGGTAATTGGCGATTATCTACTATGCAATGCTGTCGAATTGAGTGGTATAGTTATTCCCAATAAAACCAAGAAAATCGGCAAATCATCCTTCCTGAATTGCAGTTCGCTAGATTCGCTCGTTTTCATGGGGGATGGTATAGAGAATATTGGCGATAGCGCTTTCTGCAATTGCAGTCAATTAGCCAAAATATCATTGCAAGACACCCTGCCTCCAATCATCGAAGCACATACTTTTGAGGGGGTAGATCGCAGCATACCTATATATGTGCCAATGGGAGCCAGTGAACGATACAAAGAAGCACCCTATTGGAGTGAATTTTATAACTTTATAGAACCATCACCTGCAACCTATGTCGATGAAGTGCCAGTGCAATACAATGCTGCAAAAAAAGTCTTTCTTAATGGTCAATTGCTAATCATCAACAATGATATAATCTACAATATCATGGGGCAAAAACTCCCCCAGCCTTTAAACTATAAACTTTAAACTAAACACAAAAATATGTTATACGACTTCACCTACCAGAATCCTACGCGGATTCATTTTGGCAAGAATGCCATCAATAAACTCGCCAACGAACTCAAAGCCTACGGACAGAACATCCTGCTCGTCTATGGGAAAGCCTCCATCAAGAAGATCGGTCTCTACGAACAAGTTATCAACATCCTGCAAGCCGAAGGCAAGCATGTCGTGGAACTAGCAGGCATCAATGCCAACCCACGCTATACCCAACTCCTCGAAGGCGCTCGCCTTGTGCGAGAGCACAATATCGACCTCATCCTCGCTGTGGGTGGTGGTTCGGTCATTGACTGCGCCAAGGGTATCGCTTGCGGAGCATACGCCGAGGGCGATGTATGGCAACGCTACTACGTCAATCAAGAGCGCGTGAATAATCCTGTAGTGCCTGTAGCCAGTATTCTCACCATGGCGGGCACAGGCAGCGAGATGAACGGCGGTTCGGTCATCACCAACGAGGAAACCAAAGAAAAGATTGGTCGTGTCTATCCATTGGAGATTGCCAGCCCAAAGTTCTCCATTCTCAATCCCGAATACACATACTCCGTGCCTAAGTATCAGATGATTAGCGGTATCTTTGACGTCTTCTCGCACCTCATGGAGCAATACTTCTCAGGCGATGACGACTGCACCAGCGACTACCTCTTAGAGGGACTAATGCTCTCGCTCATCTCTGCTTCGCGCAAAGCCATTGTCAATCAAGAAGACTATGAAGCACGCAGCAATATCATGTGGTGCGCTACCATGGGTCTCAACAAGATCCTTGGTCTGAGCAAAACCCAAGACTGGGAAGTGCATATGATTGAGCACCAATTAGGCGCTTATACCGACTGCGCACATGGCATTGGCCTCGCTATCATCTCACCTGCGTACTACCGCTATATCTACCGCGATGGCTTGCATAAGTTTGTGCGCTATGCCAAAGTGGTTTGGGGCATTGAAGATAAGGGGCAAGGCGACGAAGCCATTGCGTTGGAGGGTATCAACCGCCTAGAGGCATTCATTGCCGAGTTAGGCATTCCTGCTACCTTGCGTGAAGTAGGTGCAACCGAAGAGATGTTACCACTCATTGCCAACTCCACTATCCCAGGTGGAGGCTACAAGCAAATCACTGCAGAAGATGTATTAGCAATACTCAAAGCATGCTACTAGGTATTGCATATGTCATAAAAAAAGTGTACTTTTGCACAAAAAATTAAATATAAACAAACAAGCACAACCTATGACCGCTCAGGAGGCCCTGAAAAAATATTTTGGTTACGATGATTTTCGTCCTTTGCAGGCGGAGATTGTAGAGTCTGTGCTAGAAGGTCACGATACGCTAGCACTGATGCCTACTGGTGGTGGCAAAAGTTTGTGCTTCCAAGTGCCTACGATGGTGAAGAATGGGCTTTGTTTGGTTATCACCCCACTCATTGCCCTTATGAAAGACCAAGTAGAGAACCTACTTCGCCGCGATATTCGTGCTGCAGCTATCTATACGGGTATGAGCTACGAGCAGCAGAAAGTAGCGCTGGACAACTGTATGTGGGGACCATACCACTTCCTATATGTTTCTCCAGAACGTCTTGAATCTGAAGAGTTTAGAGAGCGCCTTTCTCGACTGCCAATCTGCCTCATAGCCGTGGACGAAGCACACTGTATATCCCAATGGGGATACGATTTCCGTCCAAGTTATTTGAAGATAGCGGAGATACGAGAAGTGATTAGATATGAAGGTCAAGAGGTACCAATATTAGCACTTACAGCAACTGCTACGCCCGACGTAGTGGATGATATACAGGAACGATTGGCCTTCCGCGAGAAGCATGTGCTACGCAAGAGTTTCATGCGCCATAACCTTAGTTATGTGGTACGCCAAACCAACAAGAAATCCGATGAGATTGTGCATATATTGAACAGAGTAGCAGGTTCTGCCATCGTATATGTTCGCAATCGTCAACGTGCGCAAGATATAGCTGCATATCTGAATGAGAAAGGTCTCTGTGCTGACTATTATCATGCAGGATTAAGTTCGAAAGAGCGCTCCGCAAAGCAAGAAGCATGGAAGACTTATAGAATGGGGGATAAGGGAACACGGATTATCGTAGCTACCAATGCATTTGGTATGGGTATTGATAAGCCCGATGTGCGCATCGTGATTCATCATGATTTACCTGATACCATTGAGGCGTATTTCCAAGAGGCAGGCCGTGCTGGAAGGGATGAGCAAAAGGCATTTGCAGTACTCCTATATGACCCTTCCCAAGATAAGGCTAAAGCTCGCAAACGCGTAGCAGACAACTATCCCGAAGAAGCATTCTTACATACAGTATACCATAAAACTTGCAACTACCTTGGCATAGGTGCTGATAGCGGACAGGGAGCAACATTCTTCTTAGATATCAATGACTTATGTCGCAAGATGCACCTTCCTATTATACCAACCTACTCGGCTCTGCATTTGCTAAGCCAGATAGGTTATTTCTCCTTTGAAGAAGAACAAGAAATTCGCCCTCGAGTGATGATACGTGTGCAACGACGTGACCTGGACAACTACACGCTTACGGCAGCACAAATGGAACTGTTAGAGGGACTAATGCGCGAATATACGGGCGTATTTACCGAACTGCAATATTTGAGAGGAGATGAGTGTATAAAGCAATCAGACAATAAGTTGAAAAGGCACGACATATTGGTATCATTGGCACAAAAGGGCATCATCTCCTATGTGCCACCTACGAGAGCTAACGTGCTACAATTGATGGTCAATCGACAGGCAGAGATTCGTATACCAGAACGGTTTTATGTAGGACGCAAGACGCACTATGTAGAGAAGTTGAAGGCCATGATTGAATATGCAGATAATCAGCAGTATTGTCGTTCACAAGTATTGCTCTCTTACTTCGGTGAAAATGATGCAGAAACCTGCGGTACATGCGATGTGTGCCGCCAACAGAAAAAGCAATCTAATTAACCGATTATTATACCAAGCAATCGTCTAATGCCTTGGTAATAGCTTCACGATCCATGTTTTGACCGATGAAGACAAGTTTCTGCATGCGGTCACCATAACGTTCATCCCAATCACGTTGTAGCATAGGGTCTTGCGCCATCATTTGCATGAGTTCTTCCGTAGGCATAGTTGCATAGAAGGCACCGGCCTGTTTCAAGTCGAACTGCTTGCCTGCCTGTTCGAAGAGGTAACACATATCGTACTCCTCTTCGAAATAACACATACCCTTGCAACGGATAATGCCCTTATCCCAATGGCGTGCTACAAACTCATCGAATCGGTTGAGACTCATCGGCTCACGGCGATAGTACACGAATGTAGAGATACCATACTCATCGCCATGATTATGGTGATGATGGCAGCAACAATGTGGATCGTCACACTCGTGATCATGGTCATGATGATGCTCGTGCTCATGACAATGGCAATGCTCGCCATGCTCATGATGATGATGGTCATGCCCATGGTGATGATGGTCATGTGCTTCCTCGACATCTCCTTCTACCTTCTGAATCCATGTGGCAGAAGTTGCCACTTGCTCAAAATCAAATAAGTTAGTATCTAGAATCTCTTGAAATGGCACATCACAATAATCACAATCAATGATTTTTGCTTTGGGTTGAATGGTGCGAATGATTGCGCGGATATGTTCTCGCTCCACTTCGCTAACCAATGACACCTTATTCAATAAAATCAAGTTGCAGAATTCAATCTGGTTGATCACGATTTGTGAGAGGTCAGATTGGTCGGACGTGTCGGACTTGTCAGACAATCTCTCCACGAACTCATCGCGCAAGCGAAGCGCATCAACCACAGATACTACAGCATCAAGTTGAGGTACTGGTGCAGAAGAAGCAGGAACCATTGATGCGTAAGAAGCAATGGTCTGCGCGATAGGTGCTGGTTCGCAGATACCAGATGCTTCAATAACGATGTAATCGAAGACATTTGCTGCGCAGAGGTCACGGAGTTGTTGGATCAGGTCCATCTTCAATGAACAACAGATACACCCATTTTGCAAGGCAATGAGGTTGTCATCTTGTTGTGCGACTACTCCACCCTTTTGGATCAGTGTAGCATCTATATTTACTTCGCCTATATCATTGACTATCACAGCAAATCGTATCCCCTTGCGATTGCAGAGGATACGATTAAGAAGAGTGGTTTTGCCGCTTCCAAGATACCCTGTAAGCAGCAAAACTGGAAGGTTATCGCATTGCATATTGTGCGTAAATATCGTAGTATTGATCAAACAATTGGTTTTGTTGGTAACGCTCTAGATTTTGGAGCACGTAACCCAAGACAGCCATATAGTGTCCAATGGTGGATTGCGCAGTGGTACGTTTATCCGCTGCTAACGAAGCTCCCCAAGCAAGATACTCTACACAATTATCTGCAACCGTACTCATAATGACATTGGCCTTATCCATTTCTCCTAATCGATAGTAATAGGATGCCATGGTAGCTGAAGTGTAATCATACGGGATATTGTATCCTGGCAACATCTTCTCTGCAAAATCTAATACATCCAGGCACTTATCATGTTTGCCCTCTTTGTATAGCGCTTCGATGAGTTCTAGCATCATCATACGATGTGTACGGCACATGCGCATGGTATTCTCATCAATGTAGATACCTGGTACATTCATATTGCCATATTTGAACTTATGCAGCATATTATCGTACATCACTTCGGTATTTACGCGTGGTTTGCCATCTTTGCTACGTTCTGGTGTGATGCGATATGCAAGACCAGTAAGTTCAAGATATGGATCAAGTCCCAAATGATAATCATTGCCAATCGTGACTGCAAAATAGAATGGGCGTTTCCATTGGTTGGTAGAAAGCATCTCCATAACCATCATTTCTGAACGTGTGAAACGACGTGCTTTCTTAAACATAATCTTCTGACTATCTGGTGAAAGCACATAGAGTTGGTCGGTAGGTAGATAACCTTCACCATCACGTTTGGTGCGTGGGTCTGTAGAGTGCAAGAATTGGAATGCTTTCTTGACTTCAAGTGGTGCGTTGAGTCGGTTTTCTACCCATGCTATCTCGTTTTTGCCTTGCATATAATTAGCTTCATCCCAAGAGATTGGCAATCCTGGTGAATTGTAGTAAGGGCGTTTCATTTGGCTGATATACCAATCTGTTTGCAAGTAAGATAGGTTGCAAGCACGTACATCGTCACGCACTCCTTCTACCTCAAGATTGTACCACAATGGGAAGGTATCGTTGTCGCCATTACAGAAGATGATGGCCTCTTTATCGCATGATTTCAAGTAGTTAGCACCAAAATCACGTGCAGCATAGCGATTTGAGCGGTCATGATCATCCCAGTTTTGAGAAGCCATTTGTGCAGGAACAAGCAATGTAAGCAATACTACTGCACTAGCCATAACAGTACGTGCTTTATCGTTTTTCACTGCATGATTGAGCATATCAATAAGAGCCATGACTCCTAAACCAATCCAGATACAGAAAGCATAGAAGGATCCTGCATATGCGTAGTCTCGCTCACGTGGTTGATAAGGTGTTTGGTTGAGATAAACCACAATTGCCAAACCAGTAAGGAAGAAGAGCAGGAAGACAATTGCGAAAGAACGATAACCTTCTTTGTTCTTACCCTCGTTAAGACGCTTACTGAGTTGCCAGAACATACCAATCAAACCAAGCAAAAGTGGCAAGAAGTAATATACATTGTGTCCCTTGTTCTCACGGAGTTCAGTAGGCAATTTACTTTGGTCACCATAAAGTGCATTATCAATAAATGGAATACCTGAAATCCAGTTGCCTTTCGTCATTTCTCCGTGCGATTGAAGATCGTTTTGACGACCAGCAAAGTTCCACATAAAATAGCGCCAATACATAAAATTGACTTGGTATCGGAAGAAGAACTTCAAGTTCTCTCCAAAGGTAGGACAATACTCCGTTTTGGTTTGTCCGCAGTAGTCATAGCGGATTTTTTTGCCTTTTATATCCGCCCAAGATTTGTACGCATCCACGTGGTGTTGTTGAGAGGAGTGCATACGAGGGAAGAGCATCTTGAATTCATCCATAAACTCATAACTGCTCTTGTATCCCGTGATAACATAACGGTCTTTCTCACCATCTACCTTTGGTGCTGGAGCGTATTGCGCATGTCCTTGTTTCTCCACAGGGATACACATGTTGCCCTTCACCTCAAGTTTCACAGGAGCATTGTATGTCTGTCCATAGAAGAGCGGTGTATCACCATACTGCTCGCGGTTGAGGTAGTATTTGAGGGAGAATACATTATCTGGGGAGTTTTGATCCATAGGGGTATCTGCAGCAGAACGGATAACTATTGCAGCATAGCTACTATAGCCAATTACCACCACAGTGACCATCACAGCAATGGTGTTGAGCCAACGCGCAGAGATGGCATCTTTCTTGAGGAATAGAATAACCAACATGGCAATAATCAGCACAATACCGATAGCAGCACTCTCCTTGATGAACGGTACTCCTGCGAGGGACATCGCCAAAACGAAGGAGATGATAGTACGGGTATTGATAGTGGTTTCGGTTTCGATTACCATATAACTCTCCCAGATAGCCCATACGAGTGCTGCAGCCATCAAGATAAGATAGACTGCCAAGCCTGTATTGAATGGACAACCTAAAGTATTGGTAAACAGCAACTCAAACCATCCTGCAATAGTAGGCACACCAGGGATAATACCATAAAGAATGACCGCAAGGATTGCCACCGAAACGCCAAAGGCAGCACATACGCCCTTCCAGGAGAACTCATGGCGGCGGAAGTAATATACCAACACGATAGCAGGGATTGTTAAGAGGTTCAACAGGTGGGTACCAATACTCAAACCCATGAGATAGGCAATGAGAATCAACCACTTATCCGAACCAACTTCGTCTGCATGTTCATCCCACTTGAGGATTAGCCAGAAGACTACCGCTGTGAAGAGGGATGACAACGCATAAACCTCTCCTTCCACGGCTGAGAACCAGAATGTATCAGAGAAGGTGTATGCCAATGCTCCCACCATACCAGCGCCTAAAAGGGCAATACCCTGGGCGAGGCTATAAGGTGCTGAGGCGAGAGGCGATGAGGTTGGTTTTACCAACTTACGTCCCAACGCTGTGATAGTCCAAAATAGGAACAAAATAGTGAATGCTGAAGCCAATGCGGAGAGGGCATTCACACACATGGCTACATGGGATGTATCACTCGCAAACAACGAGAAGAAATGGCCCATGAGCATGAAAAATGGTGCTCCAGGTGGGTGACCTACATCCAATTTATGTGCACTAACAATAAACTCGCCACAGTCCCAAAAAGAGGCTGTTGGCTCCATCGTCAAAAGATAGGTTGCGGCGGCAATAGCAAACACAAACCAACCGCAAACCGCATTCCACAGTTTGAAATTCTTCATCTTATTTTATTTACTTCGGTGTGCCAAAGGCACTACTCTATCAATTAGGCTGCAAAGTTAGTACTTTTTTTTGAAATATACAAATATAATTTACACAGAATGTGTTTTTGATCGAATGATAATAAAAATACTCAATACAATAGCAATTGTATTTAGAAAATATTTGCAGCAATTAATCCATGTGGCAAGATCATTTGGCCATGTAGGAGATGAGAAAATAAATAGCACGATGCGCACACCGATTATCATCGTGATTAGTGCATATAGCACATATACATTCACATGCTTCAGTTGATATCGCTGCAAAATTAGTGCTACAAGGATCAATAGGCATGCTATAAGCATTGTTTCTATAAACGGTGCAATTCCTACAGTAGGATTGATTACCAATTCTTCTACTGCCATTATGCCAGCCATAGCGAATATGATAGTCAATGCAATAATACGTGGATTGATAGCCATCTGCTGTGTACGGCTATTCCATTTTCCCATACAAAATGTGATTAGCTGCGCAAAAATCAATAAACCCGTAAAAACAAGTAAAATAGCAAATACTTGTTCTGGCATATCACTACTAAATATATCTAGTATTAGCACGGCAAATAAGCTTAGGATGAAAGCAATAAAAACCGCTTTGACTAGTGCAGATTGATGTACATGACGCCATTTATTGGCAATGTGCATATAGGCCAGAGGTAACATGGTAGTATTTTGGTTAAAAACTGGCGCAAAGATAGTCGAATTCGCCCTAGTATGCAAAGCGTAGCAACATTGTTGTTTGTTGCTACGCTAATATAGACCAATAAATAGCAATATTGTCGACTATTACAATGTGGTTTTAAATTGTTTTCCAGATAGGATATGCAGTAAATGCAATATTTTCGGTATGTGTACGTATCATTACCTTATTGGCATCTATGGCAATATGGTACATGCTTTTGTCCTTGGAGTCTTTTGGCAGATAATAATTGACATCGTGTACATCAATATGATGAGCAATGGCAGTCCTGATACGTGCTATATATCCTCGGATATTATTGACATCTTCAAGATAAGACCTTTGTTGCGTATTGGGCGTATCTCGAAAAAGGTTGCAGATGGTGTAATAGGTATTTCCAAGTCTAGTCACGTCCTTCTCTAATAGTGGGTGGTGTTGCCCTGCTTTGATTAATCCACCATGGTGGGTACACAAGGTCTGATGCAAGATAAAGACGTATGTAGCTAATTGAGTGGCACTCATCAGTACCTCTACTCCTCTCATCCATATTCGCCTAGCGGGGATATCTATCAAGATGCTATTCTCCTCACCGTTGGTATGATGGCGTGCAAGAAAATCAAATAGTTGCTTATAGAATCCATAGTAGTGAAACAAATTTTTGTTTCTTTTTGGTCGATGATACTCTGGCTCTGTGATCAATGTTTCGTAGCTATCCAAGAATCCTCTGATCTCGTTGAGTACACTATTGGGTTGATCATCCAATCGAATGGTAAGTAAATTGATGAAATGGGTATCGACTTGTATGGGAGTACATGTGGGTACATGTGATACTCCTACATTGATTAGTAGCGAAGGTTCGATATCATAGAAGTAATCTTGATGCGAGTAGTTAGCCAAATATTCTCGGGTAAAGTTCTCGGTCGTAAAATTGGTTAATCGTTCATATAGATTATTCAGCATTTCATTAGAAAGGCGGGGATTCATATAGCGAATAATATCGTATAGGTAGTTACGATCCATTTCGCAGAGCGACTGCGATATTTTTGGAATATAGATAAATTCAAATTTCCAAAGATGCAGTAGATTAGCAATGGTGTCATATTGCTGCAAAATCTCCTCATTGATAGCGGGCATATAATCGCTTTCAATATACATCACATATTTCTCTATATTGTTCCAACCATGCATAATCGTAGAAGTCAAGTGATACTTATTGGTTGTATCATTGAGCATCAATGATAATGTGAGCAACAATAATGCTTCACGTGCCACGCATGAGTTGTCGGAATATGCGGCTTTGTGTAAAATGGAGTATATCTTTTTCTGCTCAGATGGCACCATGTTTTTAATATACGAAACAGCTTCTGCTTGTGAAACAAATTGTGCTTCGTGGAGCTCATCTTGAGAGATATCAAAACTGCATACTATATGGTTGTATAGTGCAATTTCCTCTTTGCATATCACATCATCAGATTTGATGAGGTCTGAAATTAGACGCGCAATCGCTATTTTCTGGTGGTGTCGCATGGTGTGTTTTTGATTTGTAGGTAAATATTACAATTTTCGGGCGCAAAGGTAGTGTTTTATTTTGAATTGTGCAAAACTGTGGAACAAAATATATAAATAAAAAAAATGGAAGAGCCAATGCCCTTCCATTTTCCTCTAAATAATACCTTGATATTACACCATCAAAGCTGCAACGAGCGCCAAAATAGCGTAGAACTCAGGGAGAGCAGCGTAGATCATGGTGTTGGTTTGTACATCGTGACCAGCAGCGATACCTGCGATACCATTAGCACAAACTTGACCTTGACGGATAGCCGGAAGCGCCCACGCTACATCAGCATTTTTCTGCCTTAGTCAATAACCTAGAAGGATTATTCCAAGCTGCAGAGTCAACCAAATTAGACAAAAATGAGGAAATTCTTTCTCAAATTGAATTGGTGAAACGTTCACTGAAAAATTATGGATTAGTATATTCAGATGGTAAAATAAGTAAGAAGTAGAAATATATGGCAATACTTGTAAACCCCAATCCACAACAACATATATATGTTGTAGGAATCGATTTTGGACATGGCGAAACCTCTGCTGCAATATGTAATTTGCAATGGAATGTGTCGGCAGGACGTTCTGATTTGGATACAACTGATATCCGTATAAATGACAAGAACACTGGAAGAACCACATCTAGAAATAGTGGTAGGTAGTCAAACTTTTGAACACCCGCTTGGTAAGTATTATCGTGAACTAACTACCGTTTAGACTACCAAAGAACTATCCTATTTGGTCAATTTTCCAATGAATAGTGTTCCTGGTATAAGCGTGGTAGATTCTTCTCCAGAGTTCAGTTTGAATCGTCCTCAAAATATTCCAGAATCAGATGCAATAAACTTTGGTAAATTGCTATATGGTGGTTCTGAAACAGGTATGGCATATCCTATCTCCATTCGTTCTCTTTCTCGGCACGCATTACTTTCTGGTATCAATGGAAGTGGAAAAACTAATACGGTTCAAGCAATATTAAACAATCTATCAGGTCGTATTCCATTCCTTGTAATAGAACCAGCCAAAACAGAGTATGTTGATTGGGCTATCGATCAGGAATTTAGATTTAGACAAAAACTATCTAGATATTTTACTAATAAACAATCTCTCGTCTCCTTCTCACACCAACGAGAAAGCGACATCCATCATATGGGTGAAGTTGTTTTGACGTTCTTCGGCAGTAGTGGCTTCGCCTGTCAGAATATTATCCGACACAGTACAAATCACCAACGCCTTATTACCCGAGCGAGCTGCATTCATGTACAATGCTGGCGCCTCCATCTCAACAGCTAATACGCCCATATTAATCCACTTATCGTTGTGTGCATTCTCTGTATAGAATGTGTCCGAAGAGAAGACATTGCCCACTTTGTAGCGATAACCAAAATGCTCACAAGCCTCTGCAGCTCGACGACAAAGATCAAAATCAGCAATCGGCGCATAAGTACCTGGCAATTCATATTGCGCTGCGTAGTTGCTATTCGTACAAGCACCCATAGCAATCACCAAGTCGCCCACATGCAAATCCTTATGGATACTGCCTGAACTACCCACACGGATAATCGTCTTAACATCGTAGAAATTGTAGAGTTCGTATGTATAAATACCAATGGATGGAATACCCATTCCATGCCCCATCACACTGACACGCTTACCTTGATAGGTGCCTGTGAAACCAAGCATACCACGAACATTATTAAATTGAACTGGATTCTCCAAATATTTGTCTGCCATCACTTTCGCACGCAGCGGATCACCTGCCATGATGACAGTCTCGGCGATTTCGCCATACTGAGCCCCAATATGGGGAGTAGGTGTATTATTCTTAGACATAATAATAATTTTTATAGATATAGGTTATTGACTTTGGTAGTTATTTTTATAAAACTCTATTGCTTGTTGCAAATCCTCTGGAGTATCTATGCCAATTGACTTTGTATCAGACAGTGCCACTTTAATTTTCAATCCATTTTCTAGCCAACGCAGCTGCTCAAGCGACTCAGCCTGTTCCAATGTGGATTGGGGTAATTGCGTAATGCGTAATAATACATCTGCACGATAGGCATATAACCCGATATGACTGAAATGCTGCCCTTTAGTCAACCATTCTTGTTGGTCTAATCCCCGTAAATAAGGAATTACGCTACGTGAGAAATACAAGACCTCGTGCGTGATAGGCGAAAAAAACACTTTTACTACATTGGGGGTCAAAAGTTCTTGTAGATTGTCATTTTCCGTATATGGTTTTGCCAATGTAGCAACATCCGTAGGAAAACATTTAACTACAGCCTGTATTTGCGATGGTTGAATAAAAGGTTCATCGCCCTGAATATTGACAATCACCGTATCATCATCATTTTTCGCATCCTGCTTATACAATTGGTACGCTTCGCATATTCTATCGGTACCACAACGATGCTCTGAAGAAGTCATATATACTAATCCACCAAAACCCCGCACACAATTATATATACGTTGGTCATCTGTAGCAACTATCACAGTATCTAATATTTTGCTAGCTTGTTCATAAACGTGCTGAACCACAGGCTTGCCACATAGATCAGCCAATGGTTTGCCAGGGAAACGAGTATTGGCATAGCGTGCTGGTATGATTCCTATAAATTGCATATTCGCTACAAAGGTACAACATTTTTTGCAAATGCAAATATGCATGCAAAATTCTAAAAAAAAGAACTCACCAAGGAGGTGTACAGCGTAAAAACCAATACTTACAATATGCTCTCAATGGTAATGTTGTGTTACGTCTATAACGTACCCATAATTTTTCTAACATTTCTTCAAACCACAGATATGTTTGTCTTTTATAAAGGAGTAAAGAGGAACTTGTTTTCATAGCATGGTCATTTTTAAGTTTTATACTCTATTTGATACAAATAGCGTGCCGAAAATTTGTATATCTAAGAAAATTGTTGTAATTTTGCACTTTGTATGACAACTATTCAAGATTTACATATCGGCGACGAAGTGCGCTTTCTAGATTCTGTAGGAGGAGGACGCATTACGCGTATTGATGCTATCCGAAAATTAGTCTATGTAGAAGATGCTGATGGGTTTGAAATTCCCACACCTATATCACAAGTGGTAATAAACATTAGCACACATACAAGACACAAATCATCAAAAGAGGTTTCTATCATTGAAAATTCTTCAAAAGATATCGTGCCTAAAGAATCAGCTTACTTGTCTAGAGATGAACGAAGGGCTAAAGGAAAAAAAGAATCAAAAAA
>JAZKZF010000038.1:0-9332 GCA_045612525.1 Paludibacteraceae bacterium
TTTGACAGATATCACCAATTCGTATTACCTTACATCCTTCATCTGGCGAAAAAAGGTTACTTGCGAACGCGAAACCATTAATAAACTTTGATATGTATTTTAGTTTACTTGTTTTCCAACCTGCAGGTATCTGCCCGATCCATTGTATGCCACTATCTTTATATGT
Source organism: Paludibacteraceae bacterium (assembly GCA_045612525.1). Classification (GTDB taxonomy): domain Bacteria; phylum Bacteroidota; class Bacteroidia; order Bacteroidales; family Paludibacteraceae; genus Colicola. Next base: position 167 of record JAZKZF010000038.1, read on the forward strand.
ATCGTATTTCTTCATTAGTCTTCAAAGATGGAGTTTAGGAGTTGTTGAATCATCTCTTGTCGGGTAAGACCAGTTATAGGATCTTTCTCCTCCATAATTCGGAATCGAATAACATCAGCGGACTCTACGGTCTCTTCTTTATGGAAGTATGAAGTAAAGTTGATAGAGTACGCCATCTTGGTTTTGGTGTAGTCAATCCAAGATTCAGGATCGATATTAGGTAGCACCTCCTTAGTGAAGTATTCTTGAATATCGCATGACAGAGGAACTATCTCTGTGTCTCGTTTTTTAGGATCTGCTTGTATCTTTCCTGCTTTTGTTGTAAGTTCTCCGTTTTTACGCAAAGGTTGTTCAATAGTTAACTCATACGCACCAAAGAAGTGATTTGGGAAAATCTTGCAGAAGTCATTTTCTTTGTACTCAAGATAGTATTTAAGTACGCGTTGTATATCCTCTTCGCGGATATCATTGCGTTTGCTACCCAAACTTTTTTTTGCAGGAGTGCAGAAAGTAGATGCATCAATGAGTTGGACTTTACCACGGCGTTGCTCTGTCTTTTGGTTGGTCAAAATCCAGATGTAGGTAGTAATACCAGTGTTGTAGAAGAGGTCTTTAGGTAGTGCAATGATACAGTCGAGCCAATCGTTCTCGATGATCCAGCGACGGATATTGCTTTCGCCAGAACCAGCACCGCCAGAGAAGAGAGGAGAACCATTGGTAACTACACCAATCTTGCTGCCAGATGAATCCATTTTGGAAATCATGTGTTGTAAAAAGAGGAATTGTCCATCGTTGACGCGAGGTGTGCCCGCCACGAATCGTCCGTTAGGGTTGAGAGACTCGTTGAGCACATAGTCTTGCTCAATCTTCCAAGTGATACCATATGGAGGATTAGCCATCATATAATGGAAACGTTTACCCTCGAAATGATCTTGGATAAGGGTGTTGCCTAAACGAATATTATCTGCGTCAGAGCCCGTGATGAGAGCCTCTGATTTGGCAATAGCAAAAGCCACCTCGTTGAGCTCTTGGCCATAGGTCTTGATAGTTGGTTTTGGAGCATCCTTGCAGACGTTCTCTAAGATGTATTCTCGACCAATATTCACCATACCGCCTGTTCCGCATGTTGGGTCATAGATAGTACGAATGATACCGTCTTGTGATAATTGCTCTTTGTCAGGCATAAACATGATGGTTGACATGAGGCGAATAGCATCACGAGGGGTGAAGTGTTCTCCGGCTGTCTCGTTGGAGTTTTCGTTAGCAAGACGAATAATCTCCTCGAAGAATGAACCCATATCGTGGTTGTCAACGGTTTCTGGTGAGAGATCAAGTTTGCAAATCTCCTCGATGAGGCGATATAGCAGACCATGACGATTGAGTTTTTGAACTGTTTTGTCTAATTGGAAGTAGCGAAATATCTCTTGAATCTCTTGGCTAAATCCGTTGATATACATACGGAAGTTAATATCAATATTTGGCGCATCGTCCAAAAGTGCCTGCAATGTAAAGTTGGATACATTGTAGAAATTATTATTGTTAGCAGCCTTACGCAATATTGGGTGTAGCTTATCAAAAGAGAGTCGATCCTTGTAGAGCAAGTATGCCTTATTAACAGTGTTATTGTGTGGCTCAAGAATACAATCCATACGACGAAGCACAATGAATGGGAAAAGCACATCACCGAGCTCATTGCGCTTGAATGTAAGATGTAATACTTTGTCGAGGATATCCCAAATAAAATTTACATTAGGTTGATTGTTTGCCATATATTTTTGGTTTGTCTTAGTTGTTTTTGATTTGTTTTTCGTTTTCGAGTGCAAAAGTAGTGCTTTATTGTGCAAAGATACTGCACGGGTTTCAAATAATCATCCTTTTTTTAGTAATAATCTATTCTTTATTTCAAAGTTTTCGTCTTTAGCCACACACCCATTACATGCATAATCCATATATGCATAATTAGCTTTATGTTCAATACATTCAATAATACATTTAAGAATGTCTTCTTGTATATCTACGGGCGGAGTTGATTTATCTTCATCATCTATGCCTTCTTCAAACAACCGCTTGAAATAGATAGTTTGAGCACATAAATGGTCATTACTTGCAGTAAAGGTTTTCAACTTGTGCACCGCTTCAGTTATGAAATAATTCCCGACAATGTGTCGGTCGTGAGTATCCTCATACTTGTAGCAATTAGATGTGATAGACAAGAGTTCCAATGTATATGCATATCTACGAACTTTTCGTTTGATTTTATTAATCCGCTCTGCTAATACTTGAAACGTATAATTACTTCCGTCTAATTTTTTATCATGATTATGTTTAAATGTGCTAAAATCAAAAATAACTATAACCTGTATTACATTATCAGGACTATCGGGAGGAAGTAATGTGTCTAATATTTGTTCTAAATTAAAAAAGGAATCTTCGATGCTTTCGTTGGGTTCACTAGAAAAGAAATATCTATCTATTATCAATAGTGAATTAATAGGACAATTATGATCAGTGAAAAAGTATTTCCAAGATTTTTCCTGAACAGTCGAGGTTCGTATTGTCCAACCTTTTCGTGTTAAAATATTATCATTATTATTGTGAGCCTGACAAATCACTCCATATTTTGATTGTATATTATTTGCACTTTCATCGGTAATATCCAACAAGTATGCAGCACATGGGTCATCAAGCACATTTGCTGGATTTGTAGAACTAATTTGGTTTATAAAATCATTATCACCAGTATAAATTGTTACTCCTGCTCTATGTAAAGTTTGAAGAAAAGGATCTTGTTGATTATACATGTCACCATTATTCGTAGACACAACAACTTCTTTCATTTTCATAATAATCTTAAACCAACTATTTTCTTTTTCGGAACATAGTCGGATTAAATTATTTTCTGTTGTGTATACAATAAACTTCATTATCTCACTCTTTTAATAGGAGTGTTTAACTCGTTTTGCATAATTTTTATATCCCATTTGGCAGCTTCATCAAAGAATCCTTCACCAAATGGTTGTACAAAACCTCCTGTAGGCCTATACTCCATTTTGTATGGTTTCTCATCCGTTGGGAAATAATATGTCGAAATAGGGCAGTTCTCATTGACATCATCTTGATTGGCAAATTGCATTTGCGCAACTTGTACTTGCGACTTACGAATCATATATTCCGAGTGAGTTTCAACCAAAATGCGGAATCCTTTTTGGCGTACTTCTTCGAAAATATCAGCCAAATGGCTTTGCCAATTAGGGTGCATATTTTGCTCTGGTTCCTCAAAAGCAATTAGCGGTTTGTACTGTGTCTGCTTGTACTTACGCATGAGTGATGAAATATGCAAGAGCAAAGTCGTCATTTGAATCGCACCCATACCAAGTTCGGACATAGATGAAGGAGCTTCGCCTTTGCGTTCATAGATATTGACAGAATATGCTTCGCCAAAATGGTTGTCGATAGAAAAGTCTTCTCCTATTTTCAGTTCTTGCATCCATTTAGTGATAAAGTTGTACTCAGTTTCTCCTGGGTTAATCTGCTGTTGTTTCCATTCGTGAATAATCGCAACAGTTGCATCATTGTGATCGTCAAGACTGAAGATGGTCTTTTGTGTAGCAGCATGTGCTCCAATATATTCAATAGCAGATGCCGCTAAAGCCCATCTATAATTACCAATCATCCTTGTGATGTTTTGAACATATACGGGGTTCTTAGCTTTTTGAGACTGAGATTTGGTATTTTGCGTAGATAATTGAACTTGCATGCCCTTTAGGAAACGTACCACGATATTGTCTTCTGGATTGTCATTCTTAAGAGAAAGGTTGGTTTCGAAAAGCAATTCGCCAGTAGGAGATATAGCAGATTGTTGACGCTGCTTTATCTCCGCTTTAATTGACTTGATGATAGTTTCAAGTTTTTCTCTTTCGGCATTTAAGCGAGTAGAATCGTTAACCAGCTCCATTCTCTTTTCGATAGGTAATACCCATTGTTTGTTATTCAGTTGGGATTGAATGGAATCCAAGATATCCTTTGTCTTGTCAAATTCTAATTTTAGATTAGTTAAACGCTCTTCTGCTTCCTCCGTTGTAGCAATACCGCCCGTATTATACAGCCGCATTTTGCCCTCAATAGTATCTATTTCAAATGCGCTTTGAACAGTTTTGTCCTCTACACGCATGAAAGAGACAGCAGCAGTTGCGGAGTCTTTGATTGTGGGCGTGACAAGCATGCGAACGAAAATATTATCACTGAGATCTGCTTGCAATGTAATAGTTTTGCTTTTACTTTTTCTATTTATAGCTTTTTCAAAGGTGCCGATATTAACTCCAGGAATATCCATACGGAATTTAGGTAACATATCATTCAAAGAATAGCCACTACCAAAGCTTGTGAGTGTTTTTAAGTTTTCCACTATCAAGCGCAATGCCTTTACTACTGTTGATTTACCTGCATTATTCCCCCCGACAAGATAAGTAACACCATTAAGGGCAATGGTATCCAGCTTATTAAACTTACGAAAATCTTCAACGCCAATAGATTTAATCCCTTGAAGAGCTGCAAGTTCGCCTCTACCATATTTCTGTTGTAATAATATGTACATTTCATCGGTGATACGTATATTAGGGTCAGTTGGTAGTTGTGTCCCCATTTGAGCACAAAAATTTATAGCTGCCCTCATAGAAATATTAAGTTCCTTACACGCTTTGATTAATTTTATTGCCATAATAGTAGTTGATATTCTTATTGTGTCAAAATAGCTATTTTGTTTCCGAGTGCAAAAGTAGTTCTTTATTGTGCAAATATACTGCACAACTCGTTAATTATTGCATTTTTTTGTATAAATTGTACATATTTACTGCATGTTCTGCCATTTTTTCACGCACTTCGATTGGTTCAATAACTTTCACATCTCCTCCGAAAGAAAGTAATGTTTGGTACAATTCATTGTTTGGAATAACTTTGATTATAATTCTTTTCTCATCATCATTATTGCGCTGAGAATGATGGATTGGTTTGTTTTTAACATATGGGTAGCGCTCTTTGGTAAACTCCAATATAACTTCCGATTTGTTTTTTTTTTCAATGGTAACACCTATAATATCGTAGAAATAATCCTCGATGTCTAAGTCTTCGTTTTTATCTATATAGGCAGCATCAAGTATTGTAATGTTTTCGATACGGTCTAAAGGTAGATTGGTAATCTGATTCCTTTCTGTAGTCAAACCAAAGAGAAACCAACGGTTGTTGTATTGCTTGAGGAAATACGGATGCATCTCATACTTGTCCGGAGTATCTCGTTTGAACGATTTATAAGTAATTTTGAGTACGCGCTTATGCACGATGGCATCGAAGAGCGGTGTGATATTCTTTAGTCCAACGAGGTCTGGATTTTGTTCGAAACTAATAACGCTTTCAGCATTTCCTTTAAGCATAAAAGCATCCTCAATCTTACTAACAATCTCTTCCATCCACTCAAAATGCGGCATGCCTTTGAAACGATTAAGCATAAGGATCGTTTCTTTCAATTGGTCTATCTCGGCATCTGTTAGAGGCATCTTTTCGATGGAAAAATCTGGGTCAGCATAGCGGTAGTAGACATTGCGACCTTCGTAGTGATGATCAATAATCGCTTGGTAGCCCATGTCGCTCTCCATATAATTGAGATCTTCGTAGATTTGGCGGCGACTAACCTTTGTTTCTTCGGACAAAGCATTGGTTAAGGCCTCTGAACATTCACGTATCAGGTCTTGAATACCATACTTACGCTTGATATCACGCAAGCATCTATCGATGGTTCGATAACGTACTATTGCCCCTTTATTTTTAGCCATGATGAGGTTATTATTATGGTTATTTCCTCCCTGTTTTACGTCGGTGAGCGACGGTATATTAGTTAATCTCCTTGCTCGTAGTAATACGAGTAGTCAATTCCTTTCATAAAGATCTCGCGATCGTTGATTTGGTCGGTCATAGCCCCACGGAGCAACTCGCGGATAGCAGAACTATCAGTTGTGCGCAGCTTGCCATCAGGAGCTTGGAATTTGAAGTCGTGAGTGGCACTCACGGGTTGAATGCCTTGTGATGCGAGTTTCTTCTTCAACCAACGCCAATAGTTACCTGCTTTCACATAGTCCTGCTCATCGTTGATAGCTGCGATAATATCTGTAGCGGAGAAATACCACTTGTTTTCTTCTTCGCTCCAGATAGCGCGTACCTTATGGTCGTTGTAGAATGGTATGGACTTCTTGTTAATCATTGTTTTTTAAGCGAGTGCAAAGGTAGTGAATTATTTTGAATTGAGCAAATAAAAATCGCTTTGTGGGGTGATTTTGTTGGTGGAGGATAGGCAACTATTTTAGGAATGTAGTCAACCCTTTTAGGAATGGGGACAACTTTTTTAGGGATAGAGACGACTTTTTTAGGAAGCAATCTTAAGAAACAGCACGGAGTTCTTAGCCGCAAGGGCACGATAATGCTTCGCTCTTCTCTCGGTCGTCTGTCGGTGTTCGGTCGGTGGAATGAGGGAAGGTATAAGAGAAGTAAAAAAGACGGCAATCTTAATAAAACGCACATTTTCAGTTTGGGAGTTCTTTCGGAGTTCTTTGGTTCATCCTTGGTTCTTCGTAGGTCTTTTACCAGAGGGAGAAAGGGAGGGTACAAAGGAAAGAAATCTTAAGAAAAATACACTTTGTTTTGCGTATCTCATAAAAAAACACTATCTTTGCAGCCGCAAAGGTGTGTGAAGACACCACAAACCCGAAAAGAACAATGAAAAAAACAATCTTCCTTACTGGTGCTACAGGCACCATGGGATACGCAGGTATGACAGAGATTCTGCGCTATCCCGAGAAATATCACTTGCGTATATTGGCTCGTCCAAGTGCTAAAAACAAAGAACTGCTTGCGCCACTGATGGACAAAGTAGAAGTCATCTGGGGCGATCTCACTAAATACGAAGATATCCTCCGCGGTGTGACAGGTAGCGATATTGTGTTGCACGTGGGTGGTATGGTGTCGCCACAAGCGGATTATCGTCCTAAGGCAACTCTCCGCACCAATATCTCCGCTGCGACTTATATTCGCGACGCGGTGTTGGCGCAACCAGAGGAAAAGCAACCTAAGGTGGTGTATATCGGTAGTGTAGCTCAGATGGGTGACCGCCGCGAGCCTTTGCACTGGGGACGCGCTGGCGACCCAATCTGCGTATCGGCTTATGACCACTATGGTTTGACTAAAGCACAAGCAGAGCGCATCATCACCAATTCGCCTATCAAACAATGGGTTGCGCTTCGTCAGTCAGGTATCCTCTACCCTGCTATCTTGAAGAACTACGACCCTATCATGTTCCATGTGCCTATCCGTGGTGTCTTGGAATGGGCTACGGTAGAAGATAGTGGACGCCTTCTCGAGCGTGTCTGCCGCGACGAAGTGCCAGAGGAATTCTGGAAAAACTACTACAATATCGGCTCTGGTCAAGAGTACCGCATCAGCAACTACGAGTTTGAGTGCCTGCTTCTTGATGCCATCGGTTGCCCTCGCCCAGAGAAGATCTTCAACGCCAACTGGTTCACCACCCGCAATTTCCACGGCATGTGGTATATTGATGGCGACCGCCTAGAGAACTACCTCCACTTCCGTGAGAACATGCCTGTGAAGGATTATTTCAAGAAGATGGCAAAGGATTCTTCTGTGCCTGCAGGTATTCGCTTTGCGGCTAAGACCAAGATTGCGAAGTTGTTCCCTCGCTGCGTGAAACTCGCTATGTACGCTATGGCGATGTCGAAGGAGCACGGTACACAATGGTGGATCAAGCACAACCCAACCCAACGCATCAGCGCATATTACGGCACCTTGGAGGCATACAAGGCTATTCCAGACTGGAAGCACACCGACCTCTCGCACAATAGCGAGGAATATGTGTTGCTTGACCACGGCTATGATGAGCAAAAGCCAAAGGCTTTGTTTACTATTGAGGATATGCAAAAAGCCGCAGCTTTCCGTGGTGGTAAATGCCTATCAACTGAGATGGTACAAGGTGATTGGGATACTCCATTGGAGTGGGAATGCGCAGAAGGTCATACGTTTACCGCTACTCCACGATTGGTATTGCTAGGCGGTCACTGGTGTGAGGAGTGTATGCCTTACCCTTATAAAGACCAACCAAACGCTCGTCCATGGCAATGGGATAAAGTGGCACGCAAGAACCCATTCTTCGCACAACTTTGGGCACCACTCCACGACGAGAACGAGGATAATGTATATGGTCCAGAGGTATTTGACGGTTGGGAGAAATAAATAATTGAGTGAACATCGAGATAAAAGTAGTCGAATAAAATAAGGGACATGTACTTCGACGAATTGGCATTATCAGATCAGGTATTGGATGCATTGTGGGATATGCATTTTGATACTTGTACGCCTGTGCAAGAGCAGACTATACCTGTGATATTAGACGGACATGATGTGATTTCCTGTGCACAGACGGGCACAGGTAAGACTGCTGCATATATTCTACCCTTGCTCACCAACCTAGAGTATGACAACCATGATCCAAATAAACTCAATGCCATCATTATGGCCCCTACGCGCGAGCTGGCACAACAGATAGACCAACAGATGGAAGGATTTGGATTCTATGTACCCTTCTCTTCTGTGGCAATATATGGGGGCAATGATAGTGGTGCTTGGGGTACACAGGTGACTGGTTTGCAGAAGGGGGCAGATATTGTCATCGCAACACCTGGGCGCTTGCTCAGCCAAATGAACATCTATGATATAGACTTCTCGGGGGTGAAATATTTTATTCTAGATGAGGCAGATCGTATGTTGGATATGGGTTTCTATGACGATATCATGACAATCGTGAACAAGTTACCCAAAGAGCGCCAAACGATTATGTTCTCGGCTACTATGCCAGCGAATATCCGCAAAATGGCGAAAGCCATTATGCACAACCCCGTAGAAGTGCAGATAGCTATCTCGCGTCCACCAGAAAGTATCAAGCAACAAGCAGCTGATATTTATGAGTTACAAAAGAACGATTATCTCAAACTTTTTCTCAAAGAGCGTGGATTGAAGAAGGTGATCATCTTTGTTGGTAAGAAGCAAAAGGTTAAGGAACTCACGCGTGCGTTGCGCGCGCATCATATAGACGCGCGCGCCATGCATTCTG
>JAZKZF010000039.1:0-7961 GCA_045612525.1 Paludibacteraceae bacterium
TTCCGGTTTGTGGCCAGACATAGAAAATGCAAGTTATGGTGACGTTAACTTGACTCTCTCTGAAGATGTAGTTGCTCAGTACTATCAAGATGGTACCGTTGATGTATTTGAGGGTACTTTCCTCGGCGATGACAACAACCTCTACATCCTCGTACTCAGTTCTGAGGCACCTGCAACCGCTCTTGACAACGTAGATACTACCGTTGCTCCTGCTAAGGTTATTAACAATGGTCAATTGATCATCATCCGCAACGACGTTCAATACAACGCTCAAGGTGCTATTGTGAAATAATAGTTAATCACATTCTACTTATATTCAAGAGAGTGCCTTCGTGGCACTCTCTTCTTTTTTGGATCACCAACACAATTTGTATCTTTTGTGATTCTTCCTTTTTTTATGGAACACCAGTAATTTGGATTGAATTGTTTGTAAATTTTCTTGTTAATATGATCACTGCAATCTAACTCCTTTCGAAACTATTCGAAACCAAAAGTACATCGTTCGAAGTGCTGATAATCAGATGCTTATATGATTTTTGTGTAAAATATGTTTTGCAACATGTTTTTCGTTGTTATCATATGATAATAATATCGTAACTTTGCAACGTGAAAAAATCCATTTTTCATGTGCAACAAGTTTATCATACATAACTTTTAAATATAATCATTATGAAAAAATCATTACTTCTTATTCTCGCTGCGCTGACGCTCGCTTTCTCAGCGCAAGCAGCAGAGATCCTTATCGCGCCTACCTCTCCAGAGGCAGCAAATAATTTGAGTGCAGCATTAGCATCCGCTGCGGATGGCGATGTGATTGTACTATCAGAAGGTACGTATGTCGAGTCGAATACGATTCCATTTGACGCGAAAGGCGTTACCGTAAAAGCTGCCGATGGCGCTAATGTGGTATTACAACTCAAGGCACCTATCACCATCAGCAATGGTGGTAAAGCCACTTTGCAAGGCCTCAAGATGGATGCCTCTCAGCTCGGCAGTCACAAGCATGCTATCGAAGTTACTGACGCTACTGACGGCAAGGAACTCGTGATGGACGGATGCGAATTGTACGGCTACACTGTAGTTGATGCAGCTATTTATGTGGCAGAAGCGAATACATTGAAGGTTTGCGAGGTAAAGAATTGTTACTTCCACGATAATATGAAGAGTTGCATATTCTTTGAAGGTGCATTGTCTAATTTCTTGCTGATTCAATCTACTTTTGCTAACATCGCAACTTCATCTTCAGAATATATAAGCGTAGTGGATGTAAGAAATGCAAATTATGCTATCATCAACCACTGTACTTTCTACAACTGCCAAGCTATGAATACCGACCATGCTGCTATAAAATTGGAATGCGATGGACTCATTGCTAACACTGTTGTTGTAGCTCCAGAATCTCAAGGTGCATACCGCGCTATACACGTAAAAGATGGTTGGAGTGTAGAGGCAAAAAACTGTCTTAGCTTTAACTATACTAAGGATTCTGGTGGATTCCGTAGTGCAGTTACGAAAACTGAATGTTTGATGAATACTAATCCGCTCTTTGTGGATGCTGCTAATGGCAACTTCGCTTTTGAAGCGGGCAGCCCTGCGCTCGCTTCTGGTACCAATGGTACGAATATGGGCGACTTGCGTTGGAATCCATCAGATATTGATGATGGTATTGCGTATGATTTCCCATCTGAGGACATTCCTGTAGAAGATGAAGATACTGTAGAGATTATACCTAATGGTAAGAAACTTTATGTATCCCCAGAAGGTAATAACGAAAATGATGGTCTGACTCCAGCAACAGCTAAAGCCACTTTCGCGAATGTTGTGGCTGCTGCACTGGCTGGCGATACCATCATCATGGCTGATGGTTTGTATAGCGAAGCATATGTGATTAGTTTCGAGCAATTGGGCGTAGTCGTCATGGCTGCCGAAGGTGCTAAGCCTGTTATCCAATTGACTGGCAACTGGACTACTATAGAATTGTATGCTACTACTACTTTCGATGGTATCACTCTTGATGGCGCAGCTACTGCATATTATTTGATAAGTGCTAAGGCCGCAGAAGCTGGCACATTCACTTTCAAAAACTGCGAATTTACTAATTGGAACTCCTATTGGGCAATCTCCAATCAATATTCCTCCAATACCCATGTGAGGTACGTAGTGGTTGAAAACTGTATTTTCCATAATGCGAATGGTGCTGCTATTCACTTCAATGAAAATGGTCCTAAGGGAAAGCATACTTGTAATAATCTCATAGTCACTAATTCTACTTTCTATAATCTGTCGGTGACCGAATGGTGTGGTATGATTCAGCTGGAGTCTAGCAATGGCGCTCAAAAGCCTAACACGCTCACTCTTGATCATATCACGTTCTACAATTTCAAAACATCAGAACTGGGTGGTATCGTATCTGATGAGAAAACCAATCTCACTTTGACCAATAGCATTATTGCCAACCCAACCAATGTGACCGATCGTTTTGGATATGTCTATGGCACTTCCACGATTGACCACAACCTCCTCTTCAATGTCACCAAAGACTCTGGCACACATACCAACGAAATCGCTGGCGACCCTATGTTCGTCTTCCCTGACGGCGGCAACTTCAACCTTCGTCCAGGTTCGCCTGCCCTCAATGCTGCGGCTGATGGCAAGCACTTAGGCGATACCCGTTGGGGTGAAGCTGAATTGGTGGCTGTTACGGGTGTAGAGCTCAAGCCTAACGCTATCCATACCTTTACCACTGATACGACCAAGATTGAGGTGGTGATCCTGCCTGTAGAGGCTACCAACCGCAATGTGACATGGGTTGTTGCTGATCCTGCAATTGTGAAATTAGAGAATAGTACACTCATTGCGCTCAAGCCAGGTGAGACTACTGTGACTGTAACCACCGAAGATGGTGGCTTTACTGCTACTGCAACTGTGGTAGTTGAGCAAAAGCAGTTCCACCCACTCGTTATCGAAGCTGATAACATGTACGCTGCTGAGGACTATACCGTACCTTCTTATGTCCAAATGCTTGTTGCTAAGGAAGCTGCGCGTCGCGACTCTACTGCTGCCAACGTAGCCGCTTTGCAAGCGAAGATTGATGCGCTCCAACCATACCAAGCACCATACGACGTGGTAGTCAATATCAACGGCGACCCACGCACCAACATGGCTTTCGCTTGGTTCACCAACGAGACCATGACCGAGGAGGGCGTAGTACAACTCGTTGCCAAGGCAAATGCTACTGAGGCAGATTTTGCTGATGCTATCGAGGTAGAAGCTGTCACAGAGTCCACAGGCGAACTCCCATATATCGTAGATGATTCTGGTATCGAATGGAAAGCTAAATTGCCTAAGGATATTGCGCATACCTACATCAGCCACAAGGCCATCGCTACTGCGCTCACTCCTAACACCACCTATACCTACCGCGTAGGTGTGGACGGCTATTGGAGCGAGATGGGTACATTCATCACCGCTCCTGAGAAGACCAACGAGTTCAGCTTCATCTACATGAGTGACTCTCACATCGAGTCACAAGCATACATCGACGATGCGAATGCCGCAACACGTGCTGCTCTCAATATCGCGCCTAATGCTAAGTTCTGTGCCTTCCCTGGTGACTTCGTAGAGAACTACTGTAGCTCCGAGTGGGAGTGGGAACGCCTCTTCGAGGAAGCGCTTCGTCCAATGGCATACCAAATGCCTATCGTACCTACCGACGGCAACCACGATGTGACCTACGGAACCAACTTCCAATATCACTTTAATACCGACAAGACCTTCCACGATGCTGCTGAAGCGGCTATTGATGAGCAACTCGATGCTACCACCTACTCATTCATGTATGGCGATGTGCTCTTCCTCGTCTTCTCATTGCAAGATTACTGGAAAGGTACCTATAGCTACGACAACCTCACTTCTGTTTACCTCACCAACCATGTAGGCAATTGGTTCAAGGAGCAAGTAGCTGCGCACCCAGAGGCTAAACTCCGTGTAGGTCTTGTTCACTACAACATCTTCTCTGGTTCAAGCCACCAAGACGATAAGATGGGTCCTCTCCTCCGTGCTACCCTCTTGCCTGTAATCAAAGAGTGCGAGATCGACTTTGTCATCCAAGGTCACGACCACTGCTACGAGGTGATGGGCCCTGTGGATGCCGATACCCGCAAACCAATCTTGGCAGATATCGCTGATCGCGAGGTAGTTTCTACCAGCGTAAGTGCTTCTGGCTACAAGGGCGGTACCTATACTGTGGACAACGGAGCAATGTATTTCATCGGTTCTACCTGCGGTCACAAACGCTATTGGCCATACACCAAGGAGGAGATGGAAGAAGATTTTTCTGCTCACCAAGTGGAGAACTACTTCGACCTCTTCACGGGTATGTTTGCTCAACCTGACAAACCATCCTTCTCTGTATTTACTGTTAAGGATCGCACAGTGACTGTGGAGTCTTATACCGCTAATCCTGATGGTAGCTCTGATAAGTTCAATACCTTCGTAGTGCAACGCACCAAGGCACACACAGGAGAGATTGATCCTCCTACCAGCCTTGAGCAAGTGCAAGACCTCTTGAATGGCAACCATACCGCTAAGGTCCTCCACAATGGCCAAGTATTGGTGATCCGCGATGGAGTAATGTACACGGTATTAGGCCAAAAAGTACAAGACTAATTGTCCCGAATTGACCAATTAGACCAATTAGACCAATTCGTCTTATTTGCCCTATTCGTCCCATTCGTCTTATTCAGATTCAGCGACGAGCGTGCGAAGGAGCGGTGGCAATCTATTGCGGAGCACCTTGTCAGGGGAGGATTTAGCGAAATAGGATATATGAGATTTCTCGAGCCCTTTGGGCGAGTAGGAGCTCTATCCATACCTCCTCGAATTGACGTTAATTGACATCCTAATTGATACGAATTGTCTTTTTAAATAATCCACCACATCCACGCTTTCCATTGTGAAAGCGTGGATGTGCTACTCTTGAAAGCAATCTTTTCGAAACCTTTCGAAAGTGAAAAACAACGAAACTAAATCTGCTTAATCTACTGAAATACAGTAGTATATATGAAAATCAGTTAAAAATATGTTTTATAACATGTTTTTACATTTTATATTTTGTTAGTTACGTAGTAACTTTGCACCGAAAAGTGTGATTATTAACCGTTTTACATACATTTTTATGGAAACTTTACATACCTACAAAGAGATTATGCAACAACCTTCATGCTGGTTGAAGGAGTATGAGGTGTTGCTGTCTGAAAAAGCAAACATCCAAGCATTCTTGGCTAAGTATTTGACCCCAGAGACCGACATCGTTCTTACTGGTGCTGGTACCTCTGCATTCATCGGCGATGCGATTGCTCCTGTGCTCCGTGGTGCATGGAAAAATGTACGTGCCGTGGCTACTACCGACATTGTGACCAATGCTGCTGACTACTTGGATGCTGACAAACCATTGTTGCTCATCAGTTTTGCTCGTTCTGGCAATAGCCCTGAGAGTGTGGCTACTGTTAACTTAGCTAACAAAGTATGCAAGAATGTAGCGCACATCTTCATTACTTGCAACAAGAATGGTCACTTGGCTAAATCTGCTAATGCAGACAACATCTTGAGCTTGCTCCTTCCAGAGGAGACCGACGACAAGAGTTTGGCGATGACCAGCAGCTTCTCTACCATGTTGCTCACTTGCCTCATGCTTAGCAAGATCGATACCATCGAGAACGAGAAAGAGGCGGTTGCGGCTACTGCTGCTAACGCACAAGTGGTGCTCGATGAGTACGCTGCTAAGATTCAGGCTATCGCAGCTCGTCCATTCGAGCGCGGTGTGTTCCTTGGTTCAGGCCCAATGAAGGGTATTGCTGAGGAGTGCCACCTCAAGCTCCAAGAGCTCACCGATGGTGGTGTGGTATGTAAGTTTGATACGTTCCTTGGTTTCCGTCACGGACCAAAAGCGGTGGTTAACGAGAAGTCTATCGTGGTTTATCTCATGCAAGACAAAGAGGAGATCCAACGCTATGAGCGTGACTTGGTAAAGCAAGTTAGTGGCAACAACAAGCTCGTGGCACAAGTGATTGTAACCACAGGCGCGCGCGTGAATATAGAGGGTGTAGAGGAGGATCTCCAAGTGGTAATGCCTAACGGCTCTGACAAGACTAGCGTATATGGTATTCTTCCATATGTAGTAGTAGGTCAGTTGCTCGGCTTCCACACTTCTATCGCTCATGGTCTCTGCCCAGATACGCCATCTGTTTCTGGTAACATCCACCGCGTTGTAGAAGGTGTGATCATCTACGAATAACCCCCTGCCTTTAAACTTTACACTTTCAACTTTCAACTAAAATAGAATTATGGCTAAAACCGAAAATATCCTCCGCGTGATGGAGGAACTCAAACAAACCACTGGCGTGCCACGCACACTCTTTGCTGCATGCCCTAACTCATTGTCAGTAATCAAGGCTTCTTTCCGCGCTGCTAAGCGTAACAACGCGCCTATCTACTTCGCTACCACCCTCAACCAAGTGGATACCGATGGTGGCTACACGGGTATGACTCCTGCTGAGTTTACCAAGGTGTTGGCTCGTGAAGCGGCTGCGGTACACTATACTGGTCCTTACGTAGTGGCTATCGACCACGGAGGTCCATGGCTCAAGGATAAACAAACCCAAGAGCGTTGGGATACCGAGCGCGCTATGCAAGGTGTTAAGGAGAGCTACGAGGCAGCTATCTTGGCTGGCTACGACTTGATTCACGTGGATCCAACCGTAGATATCTTCTTGCCAAAGGGTGAGATCATCGATATCCACGTAGTGGCTCAACGTACTGTAGAACTCATTCTTCACGCTGAGAACTTCCGTAAGGCAAACGGTATCGCTCCTATCTCCTATGAGGTAGGTACCGAGGAGGTTCACGGTGGTCTGGCTGACCCAACTACTTTCGATACCTTCCTTTCTGACCTCAAAGAGGGTTTGAAGAATGTAGGTCTCGAAGATGTATGGCCATGCTTCATCGTAGGTAAAGTAGGTACTGACCTCCATACTACCTTGTTCGACGCTGAGGTAGCTCGCGACTTGACTGCTAAGGTACGTCCTTATGGTAGCTATATCAAGGGCCACTATAGCGATGATGTGGACAACCCACAAGACTACCCAACATCTGGTATGGGTGCTGCTAACATCGGTCCTGAGTTCACTATGAATGAGTACGATGCACTCGCTGAGCTCGAGGCAGAGGAGAAGAAGCAATTCGAGGCAGGTCGTATCCCACAACTCAGTAACATGGGTAAGGTGCTTTGGCAAAAGGTGTACGAGTCTGGCCGTTGGAAAAAATGGTTGCAACCAGACGAGCAAGGCAAAGACCTCGCTGAGGTATCTGAGGAGCGTCAACAATGGCTCGTTAAGACTGGCTGCCGTTATATCTGGCAAGCTCCAGAGGTGCTCGTAGCTCGTCAAACATTGTATGATAACCTCGAGTACGTAGGTATCCACGCTGAGGACGTAGTGCTCATGCGCATCGAGCATAATATGGATAAATACTATTATGCGTTCAATATTGTTAATCTGAACGATCACTTAAAGGACATTCTATAAATTGATTTATAATGATTTTGAGTTTTTGGTGAGGAGATTGCTTGGCGGAAGGAAAGCGCATAGCGAGCTATGCAATTGACTGACAACAAGCAAGATTACAGCAAAAAACAAAAGCATATAAAAATGTAATTATTAACTTTACAATGGTCTTTTTCTAAAATGTTGAATTTATAGAATGGCCTTTAAAAAAATATCTAAGATATGAAACCTTTTGATATCGTTGCTTTAGGCGAATTGAATGTCGATCTTATTCTCAACCAAATCGACGGCTTCCCAGAGGTGGGCAAAGAGAAGTTCGCTAAGCAAATGACATTAACATTAGGTAGCTCTACTGCCATCTTCGCGGCCAATGCAGCAGCATTGGGCGTGAAGGTAGCT
>JAZKZF010000040.1:0-15940 GCA_045612525.1 Paludibacteraceae bacterium
GAGGAGATGGATGAGTTTATGGATATTTGGGATATTAATGATGAAATTTCCAAGAAACTCAAAGAGATAGGAGTGACTCATTATCTTTATGAAAATGAGGAGTATTTAGACGAGATTCGTGAAGGTAAAATTGTATGTGAAGGTATAAATGTAGAAGAAATCAAAAAAATAGTGTATGGATAATGGATAAATTGACAAAACAACAATTAAGTGGTATAAGTGAGTTAGTTCATCATATCCGTAATAAGGAAGTCATTCAATGTATATTAGAAACTTTAGGTCGAGACAATTGGAATAGAGATATTCTTTCAAATTGTGTAAGATATTTAAATGATGAACAGGACAATGTATTTGAGTCTTTAGGCGGGGGATATTCGAGTGAAGAAATTGATGAAATTCTTTATAATGATGATTTAAATTTTGAAATTTCCGAACAACTCAAAGAGATGGGAGTGATTCGTTATCTTTATGAAAATGAAGAATATATTGAGGAGATTAGAACAGGTACAATAATTTGCGAGGGGATAAATGTAGAAGAGATTAAAAAGAACTTAAAAATATCACAAAACGTTTTATGATATTAATTACCCCTTTGAATAGTGCGTAATTAACAAGCAAAAAAAGAAAAAACTATCTAGGTCAGCGGGATTGGGTTTCCGCTGGCTTGCAAGGAAAAAAATAGAAACATTATGATAAACATATTATTAGCAAACCAAACCATACGAGAGTTTCTTGGTATGGAGGAAGGGCAGACCTTTTTGGAGTATACTGGAGATATGGTTGTGTCAATTCTCATAGTAGGATTAGGACTCAGTCTAATGATCATTGTTGTATGGTTACTGCAATTTTTGGATGTTAAACTAATGAACAAATTTAACAATTCCAAAGATGGCAAAGCATTTAATGATTATTTTGATAAACTCAACAAAAAACAACGAGAAGAAAGAAACAAGATGATCAAATCATCCAAAAATCCAATTTATAGAAAAATCATGCATCGCTACGCCGCGTGGCGCGATATTTTTGATAATAATTAACAAAGTCATAATCTAAATATGGGACGATTATTAGATCAGATTAAATCTGCTAGTGAGACTTTGACCGAAAAATCGGGTCAAATGATACAATCCGCATCAGAACTTACAAAATCTTTTGCAGAAACGGTATCTGATAAAGAGACCTATAAAAACATGGGTAAAACAATACAAACCAAACTAACAGCAGATAAGGATGAAGACGGAATACCTGATATTATAAACAACGTCGGGAAAGGATCTGTGAAATTAGGAAAGACAATAAGTGGAGTTCAAGCCTATCAAGATGCAAAAGCAGCTAAGCAGTTAAAACTAGAAGCAGATGAGATAAAGAGTCTTATAGACAAAGAGAATGAACATAGACGTCAAGAAAGTAATGAAATATTAGAAAAATTTGCGCGCGTTCGATTGGAGGCACTGCAAAATACAGTAGGTAAGTTTTTGCTATATTTAGATCTTATCAATAAGAAAGCTAAAGTCAAAGAGTACGACTTTATGACGAGCATTGATATCACCCCAGAACAAGTAAAAGAATTAGAAACGGTGAATATGAATGCATCAACAGCTTTGAGAACACTAAGTATTGCTGGAGGTAGTGCAATAACCGCAGTGATGGGAATACCTGCTATCGTTACAAAAATTGGTGCCGCTAGTACGGGAATAGCTATCAGGTCGCTGCATGGAGCTGCTGCCAAAAATGCTGTTTTTGCATGGCTAGGAGGAGGGTCTATTGCATCAGGCGGATTGGGAGTCGCTGGTGGAATGGCCGTACTAGGAGCAATGACTGGTATTATCGCATTGGCTACTGCAAGTGTGGTGGCAACAGCCTATTTCTCTAAAAAGAATACCGAAGCAACACAGTATTTAGCTGATGTCAAAGAACTGAAAGCTAAAATGGAGTTGGGATGGACTGTGTTAGAAGGTGTTAATAAAAGAGCAATTGAATTGCAAGACCTAACATTACAACTTAAAGATAGATGCATGCTGTATCTTGATAAAATGACTGATATTATGATTGGTTTTGATCCTAAAAATGAAGAACATGTCAAGATATTTCAACAAACAGCTATTGTGATAAAATCAATGAGCGAGTTAGCTCAAGTACCTATTATGGATGATGATGGAAACCTAAGTGAAATCTCCGGAATAGCCAAAGGTAAAATATTAAACGTTTTGAACAACCAACTTCAATAATACTAACTTCAATATGGCTGGTAAAAAATCTATTAATTGGTCCAAGATAGGAATATCCACTTGGAATAGTGTTGGTACAAAAACAGTTAAGTCTGTTTTTACTATTGCATCAAAAAAACTAACAAAGGAATTAGTTGATAAAGCTGAAATAACAGCGGAGCAAACTCAAGATATAACAGATGCTTTAGCGGATTGCATAAATTATATGATAACGCAAAAAGTAAATCATCAACATGTTGATAATATTTATCTATCAGAGATGCTGCAGTCAAATTTAATTCCTGCTATTGCCAATATTGCTAGTAATAATCCAAAAGGACGTGAGGTTGTCCAAATGATATCGTCATACGTGTCGGATATTACGACAAATGATATCACAGTCACGATTATGGAACAATTCGCAGATAACGAAATTTTAGAACATTTACAATTTACAGCAGACCAAATAGCAGCTTTAAACGTTGCTGATGAGCTAACGGAAGAAAGTATAGTACTGTCCAATGATACCACTGAAGAAGACATTACAGAAAATACTCAAGTTGAAACCATTGAAGAAACGGAAGTCACAGAAGATATATCATGCGTAAAAGAAGATATGACTGCCGAAGAAGATGAACAATTTGTGAATTATGTGTTTGATAATACACAGTTAGACTTTTCCTCTTCTCAAGCCGCTGCAGAAAGTTTTGAAAAATTTATAACCATAGCTGGCGAAGTGGCAAAATTCACCGAGTTACAAGAAACAAAACGTACACAAATACGTTCGAATGCTGATGTAGCAATAAAAAAAGTAGAGGCAATGAGAGAAGTTTTGCAAGAATATCTTACAAAATCATTTGATGAGAGAGGCGCTATCTTTGCCAAACATTTTGAAGTTGTAGATTCTGCTCTAATAAATGGTGATACTGCCATGCTCTCTGCTGGACTAAATGCTATCAATGAACTAGCAGCTAGTAGCCCTTTCAAAGCTCTAGCGGATTTTAATTCCGTTCAGCAAATGTTGCTTACAGATAATGAGACTGAATTTGATATATAAAAATAGGATATTAGGCTAATGAAAACAAAACTACTATTACTCTTACTTACCTTTACTGCGCTTTGCATGTATGCGCAGAATGTAGAGAACGCAGAGCCACTATCTGTGGCTGCGGATCGTCCAGGTATGGCGACTGGCGTAGGTGTATTGCCATTCAAAACCATTCAATGGGAGACGGGCTTCCAATGGGATTACGCAGACCGTCAACACGCGTTCACATTACCCACTACCATGCTGCGCTTTGGCTTAGCACCCTTTGCGGAGTTACGCTTAGAGTATGATGGTACATTGTTTTCTGACACGAAATGGAAATATCAAGTAGAGCCATTGATATTGGGTACCAAAATCCGTGTGTTCGATGGGTGGAAAGCCGTACCAAAAATCAGTTTCTTGGCGAATATCGCTATACCTATCACCAAAGAAGCATATCAGAGCTCGCATGTAGCTCCCAGTCTATATCTGCTCTTTGAGAACGATGTGACCGATTGGCTGAACTTCTGCTATAATCTTGGCGCAGAATGGAATGGCGTAGATGCAACACCCAGCACCTTCCTCGCACTATGCCTTGGCTTTACCATTAATGCCCAATGGGGCGCTTTTGTATAGAATTACAACTATTTTACTCGTCTCAATAGCCACACCGTAGCCGATTGGAACTTAGATGCAGGATTTACCTATATGCCTCATCATCGCGTACAATTGGACGTGTATGCATCTATCAACTGCCAAGACCCAGCCATGTACTCCAATGTAGGACTTGGCGTAGCATGGCTGATTAATCCATAAACAACAAAATCTACACACACAGCTAATAACTTATGCGATACGAATTTACATCTTCTGCAGCAGCTATGGCTGCAAATGGTAATTTAAGCGAGATTACCCCTTGGCGAATAATAATTGATACCGATGAGCAAACCATTACGGTAAGCAAACGAAACAAATTCCTAATTGGTACGGATGCAGAGACGTTGGCGTTTCGTTTTATTCGTCGAGTAGACATTGATGAACATCTAATAGGTGCGGATATCACTATTCAAGCCGTTGGAGGGAAACTAACCGCACGTTCTATGGTTAAAAGCGACTGCCGTCGTATCAAACAAATTCTTATGGATCAAAATAAAAAAAGCAAAACAAAAAGTATTATATTTTCATAAAAACTTTTATCTGAATGAACCCCAAGATTCTCAAATTCAAGCAAGAGCTTAATCGCGTCTTTGACGACAACTTGCACACCAAACAATGGCATAACATTTTTGATTATGTCATTATTGGTTTTATTGTTCTGTCCACCATCGAAGTATACCTTTCTACTTATGACGGTATTGTAGAGCGTTATGGTACATGGCTGACTGTCATCGACTATCTCACAACCGCTTTCTTTACTATAGAGGTGAGCTTGCGCATTTGGAATGCCGACCAGTTGGACCCTAAATACAAAGGTTTCTGGGGACGCGTGCGCTACTGTTTCTCTTTCTACGGATTGATCGATATCCTCTCTACCTATCCGTTCTATCTGCATTTCTTTATGCCAATCCCATACGTAGCACTCAAGGCATTGCGTATTGCGCGTCTATTGCGTATATTCCGCTATATGAAGGCATTTAGTATCTTGTCACGAGCATTTCGCTCGAAGACAAACGAGATGAAGGTATCGCTCCAGTTCTTGGCTATTGTGACGCTTATCTTGTCGTTTGTACTCTTCTTTGTAGAGCACGAGGCGCAACCTGAGGTATATGACAACGGGTGGACATCCGTGATATGGGCTTTTGCACAATATATCGGTGACCCAGGTGGTTTTGCCGATACACCACCAATCACCTTCACAGGACGCATCATCGCATGTATCATCGGTGTGCTAGGTATTGCTATTTTCGCCGTACCTGCCGGTCTTATCGGATCCGCCTTCACAGAAGTAATGGAGAAAGATGAGAAGAAGGAGAAGATAGAGGGTTGGAAAGAGCGTCTGCACTTAGCATTTGAACGCAAATTAGACCGTCCTACAGGATTCCAAATCGCACCTAAATATGTTTCTGTAACAGAAATACAAGCAAGACTCGGACTCAAAGAAGATGAGATTTTGGATGCTGTTGGCAACGCAGATAACTATCGTCTAATTAACTTATCAGTAACCCAACCTGCTGATGAGCATCCACAAGATAAATTAGCCGTAGAACATTTTCTACTTAATACTGTATATGGACAATGCATTGATCGTGGAAGCAAAATCACTATCTTTGCGCCTAGCAATACGGTTGATCCTATTATGGGTTGGTGGGCATATTATGTAGCTTTGATTGGTGGTTTTAACTATATTTCCAAAGAGTTAGGAGTAACACGCCCATATCAATCTTTCTACACCTATAGTCCCGAGAAGAATTATCTTCATAATCAAACATTTATGGACGACATGAATCGTCTTGCTAATACTGCTGAATCGTGGATATTCTCACTTATGCCTGCAAGCGGTTCGCAAGAACCTACTTATCCTACGCAATTCCATTTTACATATGGAGCTAAGAAAGGAGATGAAACATACGATGATCCTAACATCACTCTCAATGATATCTCTACTTTTGATGCTTTGTATAAAGAATTCCAAAAGTTGCTTGAAACAAAGTATGACTTGCAATCCGATTGTCAACGTTATCATACTAATGCTGCAAAGAACTATTTTGCAAGACATCTTAACAACAAGGTCAATGCCGTTGCACTGCGCATAGCATGGAGCGTGACTTGTTGGGATATGCGTGCTATACAGATTGCACAAGACTTTGCACAAATCATAAACCAGCATATCAATCATTGCGATAACCCAGATGTACCTGCTCTTAAAACAAAAGACATTGGTTATAACGGCTATTAAGAACAATGACGCTATTACTAACCGCCTTTGAGCCTTTTGGTGGGGCGGAGATCAATATCACGCAATCCGTCCTTTCTCTATTGCCTGATTCCTTTGCGGATTGGGCGGTAGAGAAAGTGTGTTTGCCAGTGAGTTTCAAGCGCGCACCTATCGTATTGCGAGAGGCAATAGCAACCTATTCTCCTGATTTAGTCATTATGCTTGGGCAATGTTCTACGGGCGAAAATATCCGTCTGGAGCGCTTTGCTATCAATATGATGGACAGCAGTAAAGCAGATAATGATAGCTATATCCCAAACGAAGAAACCATTTACGCTAATCAACCACTCGCACTACAAACACCATTGCCAATCAGGGAGTTGGAGAGATTTTGTGCAGATAATGTACAGCCCGTACAAGTGTCTAATTCCGCAGGATTGTATGTCTGCAACCGCGTATATTATGAAGCGCTTCATCTGCGCCAACGAGCCATCTTTGTGCATGCGCCCAAGAATATAGAAGAGACGATAGCCCAAAGTGCGCTGGAGCATCTTTTGCCAAAAATAACGGCTTGCGTTTAAGTATATTCTTTGACGTATTGTAGAGAAAATCAAAAATATTCGCTTACAGCAAATTCAAATTGTGAGATGAAAATTTGCTTGAAGGCATGCAGATTATTTTGCTCGTAGAAGATCAACATCGCTTTCTTGTAATCTATTGAATCTACTGTGCGGAATGACAAAGGGCAATAACTATGAGCAATCAGCAATGCGTTGCTCGTGATACGAGCTGTACGCTTGTTACCGTCCGTAAAAGGTTGAATATAACTTAGCAATAGCAATGTTAATAATGCCTTTTCAAATACATTACTTTTACTATTTATCAAATCACACGTAGCTTGCATGGCTTCACGAATTTGAAACTCATTATCCAACGGACGATAGTTGGTTCCCGTAATGCCCACTCGACGATAACGCAATCCCTTTTCCACGGACAACTCTTTGGTTAGCAATGAGTGTATATCTTCTATATGACCAATAGTCAGTGTCTGGAGATAATCAGGATTATCCAGCACAAAACGCAAGGCGTCTTTGTGATTTAGCAACATTACTGCCTCCTCTTTGGTTTTGCCATCTGCCGTTTTGCTCTCACGCAAAAGGCGTTCGGTTTCTAAGAGAGAATAGGTGTTACCTTCTATCTGTGAGGACTTCCAACTGAGATCTATGCCCAATCGTTCCATCTCTTTGCGATAGTCGCCATCTGTCATCTCCGTCAAATGGCGACGGAATGTATTATGCAATGATTGCAGATGTTCCTGTTCTGTAGGTGTAAATAATTCTACTTCTGGCAATAGACGAGTGACAAGATCAAAATTAAAACTTGTTTGCACTTGACGCTCATCAATGTCATTCGCAAAGTAGGTATCTAGATTTATAGGCATCAACAAATGTGCTTGCGATGACAAACTATAGCGAGTAGCTTTGTTCTGGCCAGTCACGGTGATATTTCCATTGCGGACTTCTGCTGCAAGATAACGTTTCATCGTAGCATCACTGCCCGTAAAAACCAATCCATCAATGATATCCTTACGCGAAGAATTAGGATGGAAATGCAGATATTGTAATATCTCTTTATTCATATTCCTCAGGTGATTTTTAATTTGCGGCGCAAAGATACTACTTTTTTTTGATTTTGCGGCTCATTTTGAGCAAAAAAAAACAAAAAAACTTACTTTTTTTGAGCCGCAAGGACTAAAGCGCAAGTATTTGGATAAAAAAACAACGATTTTTCTCTGCAATACTGCAAATACAATTGACATAAGTGAAGAATAGAAATGGAAAAATTAACAAAACAACAGGAAGAGTTATTTGTGAATTACTTCATTGTTCATATACCTACGAGTGCTGAAGTATCTTTTGCCAAAAATAACGGCTTGTGTTTAAAAACATTTTCCAACGTATTGTAGATTTCTGCAACAGTACTGACATAGATAAGTTATAGATGTGCTACTGTGGTCGCGAAGTGATAACGTAGCGCGCTGATAACTTGAAAGCCACAAAGAAAGTCCAGAGATGTTAACTCACAATAGATTCCTCAGAATTTATAAGCCTAACACATTATAGGTCCTGCCGTTATGTAGGATATAGATATGTCCGTTGCGGAGAAACTTGGTAGGAGTGGAAATATCTTGGAGAGGATTTTGAGTATGGAATGTATTCGTGCCACTGCGTTGTATGAACTGTGATGTGCGGGCAGGAACAACGATGGTGTTACTATCCGTAGGGGTGGAGTAGATGACAAGACGCAAGTCGTCTTTACTACCGCCGAAATTATTGCCTGAGGTGGTAATGAGATTACCTGCATAGTCAAAGTGCATGCTACCAATGGCATTGAATGGTGTTTGGTAGGTGGTACACAAAGAGAGGGTTGGACAATCGCCTTCCCATACAATATCAAAGAGTAAGATGTTGCCATCAGCGTTAACCATCGCCAATAGGTTCTCTTCGTGATTGAGTGCAATACCAGCACCATTTGAACCATTGATGAGCGTAGCATCGGTAGAAGCATATTGGCGCATGCCTTGATGGTCGTAGAACATTAGGGCATAGGTGCCCACTTGATTGGTAAGTGTGTGTTGGCAGAGCCAAGCGCCGTGACTACAAGCTATGATGGCGAAATTGCCATTGGTATTGTTATCCTCTACTTCAACAATTTGTGTGGGAGCATTCTTCCATTGGCGGGAGATAGTGCCATCTTCGTTGCCAATTTGATAAACGACAAAACCTTTTTTGGGGAGTTGTTGGTACTCGCCCACATCTTCGTTCATGGCGTAGAGTTTGGTGTCTTTGCCTGACCCATAGATAGCAACGCTAGAGCATGACGAACCTAGGTCGGTTTGGGTAATGGCATTGTACCATGCGCCAGTGTCATCGTTTTGTAAACCACCGAAGAATTGTTTTTCACTAAAATCAACAGGATCCATGATGGTGATACCACTCTTGAGGTCTCCCCAATCAGGCCAGTAGATATAGCCTTCGCTGTCAATAGCTGGACGACCTGTCGAGTTGAATGTGAGGTACTCATTGCCTGTAGCGAATGTGGGTTGGTATGCATAATCAAAAGCATGGATTTGGCATAGTCCTACTCCCTTGCGATTGGCAAGGTAGATATGTCCAAAGTAGTCCGACTCAGGATTGTTGTTGATACTGGCATAGGCACGAGTACACACTTCACCCTCGTGAATAATGCCAAATTGTGGATTACTCTCAGCAGATAGTTGCATACTCCATGCTATAGTACTGTGAGACGAAGGTAGTGCAGAGGCGGGTATGGTGATGCTATTGTAGCCTGATTGGAGTGCTTGTGAAATCGTATATTCGCCGAGTGAGTCGCCAGTGATGGTATGGAATAGCAGTTTGCCCGTAACCGGTTGGGTATTGGCATAGAAGGTGAAAGTATAATTGTTACCACTCTGTGCTACACACAAATCATACGCCATGATATGTGGGACGGTCGTGGCAGATATGGCAGTATAACCCCATAGACATGTTACGAGGAGGCAGAGTAAGAGTCGTTTCATGTGTGTTAGAATTTAAATTTCACACCTGCTAGGAAGTGGATACCTTGCGAGTGATAACCTAAAAAATATTCGCTTCTACGATGGAGATAGTCGTTGAGTTGCAAGTAGGCAACCAACCAACGATTGACTGCATATTGACCACCAATATTGAGCGAGATAATGGGAGCGAGTGTTTGGTCGCCTTGGGTTGTGCGTGCTAAACGACTACCTGCAAAATAATTGTCCGAGTAAATGCTCCATTTGGAGTCAATATGCACGTCCAATCGCGCTTTGATATCCCAATTAGGGCGATCATATACAGGCTGTTCAGCATTCCAGAAATAGTAGTTCCCCGCTATGTTAAGTTCGAGGATGTCGCGGTAATGGTAGTGCAAACTAGCACCCACTTTCCAGCGTTGATAATTGGATAACCATAGGTGATAGTCGGTCACAACATGCGTATCGTTTAATACCGCCTCCATATTGCATGCATTTATTTGATAGGCATATCCGCCATAGATATCAATGAGCATGGTGGCAATAGGGCGAATCTTAAAACCGAGTTGTGCATCCACGGGAGTGTAGTTGCGTGGATGTTGGAGCCCCAAGCCTTGATGCAAGTTCAGGTAGCGATTGTAGCCCGTGAACTCTTGCAGCGAACCATTGCCAAAATAGCCATGAGCATTTGTGTATAGATGGAATACATTGTCCATCATATGCCACTCAAATTCCACATTTGGTGATGGCGCAAAACCGATGTTTTCTGCTCCACTGAGCAACTGACCATTACCAATGTTGATATCTAAGTTAACACCCGCATGTAGGCGGATGTTTTTGCTCTTAAACTCATAAAATGGCTCCAAGTGAATGGCATGGCGAGGGGCGATAGAAGAGGCCAAGGTAGTATCTGTGATGGTATAGAAAGCGTTGAGTACCGATGTACGAATGCCTGCCTTGTGGTAGTCGGCCTTCCATGCAAAATCAAGATAAGAACGTACCTGATGCTCGATGGTATAATTGGTTACAAAGAATGCATTGTAACCTGTTTGTATGTGGTAGAGAATACCATCTTTCTTGGTGGATTGTACACCTATTTTAGCTTGTGCATTCCAAAACGTACGCCAAGGGAAATATGCCTTATATGCCATACTATCGAGTTGATAAGCAAATGCTTCGTTTTGTCCTTCGATTCCGAAATATAAGTCTGCTCCCGAGAAATGGCGTGTAGCCAACATACCTAATGCGGATTGAGACAATGCATCTTTTCCCCAATAGGCATCGTGGTTGGCATAGAGGTCAAGCGACATCATCTTCTTGTGCTTGATTTGGTAGGCAAACAGCATATGCGTGTTGCGGTAACCAAGTGCACCCTCTATAACACCGTTGAGCGGAGCGGGGGTGGAGAACTTAGTAGCAGATGCAGGTAGTGCATGGAGATTATAGCCAATAGAAAGTGGGTTGGAGTAGGTGGAATACACCACAGGATTGAGTTGTGGAGTGTACTGGATGAATGTGGGTGTGGTAGTGATGGCCTGTGTTTGCTCAATCTCAGGCTGATAATCCCGCTCCACAGTGACCACACGGTTGAATACCGTATCTTGTGCATGAATGGCGCAAGGAGTGACCATCAGTAGCACACAAGCAAGTACTATCGGATATAATCGTATCATAATGTTTCCTCCTCTATTTCAGTAGTTGGTTGTTCGGTTTGCTGCTCTAATTGCGCAATCGCTTGCAATTTAGATTTGATTATTGCAGGGATATCATCTTGCAGTTTGTAGTTGGATTGCAATGCCAAGAGATATTGTTTAGCTTGGAAGATTTCATTGCGCTCCACGTTGATATCCGAGAGCAAGATTAAGCTTTTGGCTAGCCAATATTGGTGTGATGTTTGGAGCTGAGTAAAGGACATGATCTCGTGTTCAGCCATGTCAATAGCACCCAGGTGGAAGTAGCAATCCGCCAATTGGTATTTTGCTTCAGCCCCCCATGCTGTGCGTACCTCTTTAGCAAGTGGTGTGAGGTCCACAACTGCCAATCCGTATTGCTTGTCGTGCAAATGCCCTTTGGCACGGCAATAGAGCGCTTCGTTACGTACGTCAGTAGCCAGATTGTCTTGCTCCAGCAACTGTGTGGCAGCTTGGATAGTGGCTGCTTGGTCGCCGATATGGTGGTTGCAACGCAAGATACCTATCATGGCAGTGAGGCGGTGATTAGATGATGATGCCACCTCTTGCATGCGTTGAAAATAGTAGAGTGCCGTGCGGTACTCTTGCTTGTCGTAACTTAGTTCTGCTACGCGCATACACGCTTCTTCCATATATGGGTTGCCTTGTATATCAGCCAAAGTGCTGTATTGATCGATAGCTTGGTCATATTGCTTAAGTTGGTAGTAGCTGTTTGCAGCATAGTATGTGGCATTGGTACAATGACGTCCGCCAGGACAGAAACGTGCCAAGTAAGTGGTAAAACCGGCTGCTGCTTGCGTATAATTACCGAGCATATATTGCAATTCAGCAGTCACATATACAAGCGAGTCTTCGCTAGTAGAAGATTGCATCTTCATGCGATTGAGTGTCTTGGTATAGGCGATATACTCGTCAATCTTGTTGGTCTCTACGTATACTTGCTCTAGTCCTTCAAGGGCTGCATACGCCTCCTCTGTTCCAGGATATTGTTCGATGGTGGATTTGAAGGAATGAATGGCTTGATCATATTGCTTAGTGGTGCGATAAGTCATGCCTAACTCAAGTGAAGATTTTGGAGCTTGATTGCTATTAGGATATTTCTCTAGCAATTGTTGGTAGGTATGAATAGCATCCTCATTTTTGTTTTGTTGCAATTGCGCACGTGCAATCTCGTATAGGGCATCATCTGCATAATCTGAACGAGGATATTGCACAATGAGCGAAGTTAACACATCTGCTTTCTCTGAATAGTGATGTAATAGACCTTGTGCGTATCCCTGTTGTAGGATGGCATAATCTGCGCCGTTGCTCTTCAGTTCAGCCACTTGGTGATATACGTTGCTTGCTTGTTGGAAATCACGTGCTTGGAATAGGCAATCGCCAATGCGATTCAATGCATCGGCATATGTGGTATTTGTGGTATCACTTGCCATTGCTGCTATGTATTGGCGGAAGATTGGTGCTGCTGCGGCAAAGTCTTTCTGGTTGAACAAGGCATAGGCATGCAAGTATAGAGCCGTTATCTTATTGGTAGATTCCGCAATATTAGGCTGCTGTAGATAGGATTGCAGTTGTGCGATGGCTTGTGGATATTGGTGCAGGCGGTAATGCGCTTGCGCAGCGAGGTAATAAGCCTCGGTCTTGTAGGTAGATGGTTGAGTGGCGTTCTCAATCACGAGGTTGGACCATTTGAGTACGTCAACCATCTTGCCTTGTACAAATGCGTCTACAGCCATTTGGTAGCGTAGGTTTTGCATGGTGTGCAACATCTGTTCGCTAGGCATAGAGATGGTCTGCAGTGCATCCAATGCCGCTTGATAGTTTTTGCTGGTGAGGTATAAATCGGCCATCAGAGCATATACCTTGTCGATGTATTGCGAGTTGGGGTACTCGCGAATGAAGTCTTGGAATGCCGTCACACTCTCACCCAAAGCGGAGTTTTGGATATAGGTGGCTTGTACATAGTTATACATAGCTTCTTCGCGAAGTTTAGGATTGATATTGTAGCGAATAGCAGTAGCATATGCTAATTTGGCTTTCTCTAAATCATCCAATCGCAGATATGCATGACCAAGGTGCAAGCATGTGTTTTCCGAGATAGAGTCCTCCTGTAGTTTAATAAGTTTGAGGTTATCAACAGCTTTTTGCCATTCTTGGGTCATATAGTGGGAGAGACCAAGGAGATACATGTCGTTACGTACAATCTCTTTCTTTGCTTCTTGTCGCAATGTGCGATATGCTTCTAAATGGCGCACGGCATCGTCATAAGCAGAGTCTTGGTAATACATCTCGCCTAACATGCGATGCAGTTCGTCATTATATTGGTTGTCGGGGTAATTTTTTAGCAATTCCTCAGCGCGTTGGTACACCTTGTCATATTCTTGCTGTGCATAGTAGATTTGCACGATATAATAAGGTGCAATTTGCTTGTAACCACCCAATTGCTCAATGGAGAGAAACTCAGCCAATGCTTGTGGATAATTCTTTTGACTATAATAGGTGTAACCAGTATAATAGGTTGCTTGTAACGAATAGGCGGATTGCTTGTTCTTAACACGCAACATGCATGGTAGTGCCTTCTCATAGTCTTTTTGCTGCAAGTAGGCATAGCCCAAGTAGAAATAGTACATGGACTCCGATTTGCGTGAGAGATTTCTTACCTTTACCTTATTAAAGGTCTTGATGGCGTTTTTATACTTTTCTTTTTCGGTATAAAGCACACCTTGCATGGTTAGCACCTCATCAGCATAGGTGGTATATGGATAGTCATCAAGATAGTCCTTGAGGTTGGATTGGGTAGTAGGTAGGCGTTGTTCAAACTGCTGCTGAACGTCGCAGAAAGCCTCCTCATAGTCTTGGCCCATCGTGAATGATAGGCTTCCTACTATGCTGGCTATGATACAAACAATTCGTTTCATTAGTTATTGTAAATGATTATCTTCTTCTACGGTTACGTTTTTTGCGTTGCAACTCGCGTTGGCGTCTACGGTTGATGGCTTGAATAACAAATACCACCACGATTAGAGCTAGCACGGCGAGGATGAAAATTACCAAACCCATGCTGAGATTGTCACCCTTTACGCGTGACCACATCGCCAACATTTCTTCGGTCTTGTCGCCGCAGTCATGCATCAAGGCACAACGTTCTATTACTGTTTGATCTGGATAGAATACGTGATTAGCATGTACCGCCTCTGCGCCCTCGCCGAAGAAATATCTCAAATCAGATGTCTCCTCTATCTCCTCATCGTTTGCCCAATCCAATATCTCTGGCGAAGCCACCACACTCACATAACCTATCTCCTCCATATTCAAGATGGCATTCTCCGGCATACACATATAGTTGATGAAGTAGCTCGCTGCTTTGGTGTTCTTCGCATACACAGGGATACACCAACCGTCGAACCACACATTGCTACCTTCTTGTGGCACGAAATATTCAAGGTTTACGCCCACTTCTGCAGCCTCATCAATCGCCCATTGTGCATCGCCTGACCAGCTGAGGTTGAGCCACGCTTTGCCTTTGGTCATCTCTTCCTTACCGAAGTCCACTTCCCAACCTGCAATATTACTCTTCATACTAGTGAGAAACTCCTCTACGCGTTGGATACGCTCGTCGGTCACATTTGCCACCAACTCATCACGGCTCACCTCACCACGAGCAATCTCATCACGATAAGCATATAGCACAACAACAGAATAGATATCGCGGAAAGCATCTTTCATAAATACTTTGCCAGTAAACATGGGGTTTTGTAATCCTCCCAATGACAAGATATCTCCTTTATTTACCAATGCTGTATTATAGAGAATACCTGTGGTTCCCCACATATAGCCCACAGTATAATCTGCTACACACACGCTACTATCTGGTGCCATCTGTTGGAACTTATCTACTGCGAAAGGTGATACCAATTTCGTATAGTCTGGGGTATTACCAAAATCCTTATTGATTGGTTGTAGCAACTCATTGCGTAGCATACGCTCAATGATATACTCTGATGGGCAGATGACGTCGTAGTCCTCGTGACCCACCTCAATCTCGGTGAGCATTGACTCGTTAATATCAAATGTCTGGTACAATACCTCCACTTGTTCGCCTGTCTGCTCATAGTACCACGCAGGGAAACCATTAAGCACATTCATGTCAATATAGTCTGCCCAGTTATAAACCTTGAGCGTATGCTCGCGATCTGCGGCAAAGGCGTTAGATACCAATACACAAGGTAGCACCAAAGCGGCTACAGCAAAAAAGAAGCGTTTCATTTCGTTTTGTTTTGTTGTTTATGGGTTCGTACATTCATTATTATTAGTAGGACCAAGATGGTCAAGAAAATCAAAGAGAACAGAGGACGTAACTCTGGGGTTAAACCGCCTTTGCGGGCGTCTGCATAGATGAAAGTGGATAGCGTCTCCAATCCGCTACTACCTTTGGTAAAGTAGGTTACGCCAAAATCATCAATACTCAATGTGAGACTCAGGATAAATCCACTAATCATACCTGGCCACAACTCCGGCATCATCACTTTGCGCAGAGCTTGGAATGGTGTGGCTCCCAAATCCAATGCTGCCTCATAGATGTTC
>JAZKZF010000041.1:0-40765 GCA_045612525.1 Paludibacteraceae bacterium
TTATAGCGCTGAGGTCCCACCCCTTCCCATTCCGAACAGGGTCGTTAAGCTCAGCAACGCCGATGGTACTGCGTTTGTGGGAGAGTAGGTAGCCGCCATTTTCAGAACCTCGAAGAGTAATCTTCGGGGTTCTTTGTTTGTTATTTTCTTTTGCTTGTGGCGCACTTTTTGTAGTATGGTAGATAGAACGACTTAAATGAATATTGCTATGATTCAAATGACTATTACAGACACAGAGATTCTTGCCATAGAAGATGGTAAGTTGCTGGGTAAGATAGAGTTTACACTATCGGATAATAATATCACTATTTTGCATACTTACGCCTACGAGAGTGGTAGGGGAATAGGTACATTACTTATGAAAAATGCAGTAGAATTGGCTAAAGAAAATCAATATACAATAATTCCTATTTGTTCTTTTGCACTGAAATATTTATCTGAAAGGAACGAATTTACTCCTCAGAGAAGTGCACTAATACGTGGCGGTAGGAATTGAAGATCTTGGACTTAGATACAAAACCAAGGTAGCATTTCTGCTCATCTACTACTGGCAAGTTCCATGCACCTGTATCCTCAAATATTTCCATAACCTTACCCATAGGCATGGTGTCAGTGAGGATAGCTTGAGGTGAGTTCATAAGTTGCTTCACGGTGAAGCGATTATACAAACGAGGTTGGAACATGATATTGCGTACCTCATCTAAGAGCAAGATACCCAATAGTTTACCATTATTATCTACTACAGGGAAGATGTTGCGGTTGCTTTGTGCAATGACCTTGACCAGTTCGCCCAAAGTCATCTCTGGATTGAGTGTTTTGAGGTCGGTTTCCAGGACATTCTCCATCTTCATTAGTGTGAGTACAGAGCGGTCTTTGTTGTGGGTCAGCAGTTCGCCTTTTTGTGCCAAACGCATGGCATAAAGGCTATGAGGCTCAAAAATTTTGATGGTCAAAAACGATACGACAGCTACCGCCATTAATGGCATAAAAAGGTGGTAGCCACCTGTGAGTTCGGCAATGAGGAAGATACCCGTCAACGGAGCGTGCATGACGCCAGCCATCAGTCCTGACATGCCTGCTAAGGCGAAGTTCGCCTCAGGGACACCAATGCCAACCATATTCATCAATCGGGCACAAATAAAGCCAGTGATAGCACCCATGAACAACGAAGGTGCAAAAATTCCACCAACACCGCCACCACCATTGGTGGCAACTGATGCAAAGATTTTGAAGAGCAGGATGGCTGCAAAATAGCCCACTAATACCCAGCTACCCGTGCCAAGCACTTCGAAAGGACTATTAGCAATTGCTGATACCGAGTCACCATTGATGAGCTGCTTGATCACATCGTATCCCTCGCCATAGAGGGGAGGGAAGAGGAAAAGTAGCAAACCTAATGTAGCACCACCTACGAGGAATTTTACCCATGTATTTTGCACATGGCGTTTGAATAGTTGCTCCAAACGGTTCATGCCACGTGTGAAATAGAGTGATACCAATCCGCACATCACACCTAATATAACATACCAAGGCAGACGCTCCACGAAGAATGGTTCGCTATTCACCAATGGGAACATGGCTTCTTGTCCATTGACCATAAAGGAGATCGCAGTTGCTGTGACGGAGGATATCAACAATGGCGCCATGCGGGTCATGGTCAGATCCATCATCAGCACCTCTAGGGTAAAGACTAGACCAGCGATAGGAGCTTGGAAAATGCCACCCACTGCACCTGCAGCACCACAACCAATCATGAGCATCATGGTCTTTTGATCAAGGCGGAAGAGCTTGGCGAGGTTGCTACCAATAGCAGCACCTGTTAGTACGATAGGGGCCTCCGCTCCGACCGAACCACCAAAACCAATCGTCAGTGCTGAACCTACCAACGAACTCCAAGTATTGTGAATCTTGATAATCGATTTGCGTTGCGAGATGGCATATAGAATCTTGGTGATACCGTGTGAGATATCGTCTTTGACTACGTATTTGACAAACAATCCTGCCAGCGTGATACCAATCATAGGGGTAATGAGA
Source organism: Paludibacteraceae bacterium (assembly GCA_045612525.1). Lineage (GTDB taxonomy): Bacteria > Bacteroidota > Bacteroidia > Bacteroidales > Paludibacteraceae > Colicola. The sequence continues at coordinate 2,035 of JAZKZF010000041.1, forward strand.
TACCACCAGTGGTCTTGCTCAATCAAGTGATGTTCCACCAGATGGTGGATACCGTGAATCATCATCTTGAGCAGTTGCGCCGCACACGATGCCAACGCTCCCACAAAGAAACTCAAGATCAATACGAGGTTCTTTTGCGGGATATGCTGCTCACGCCAAGCAATAAAGCGGTCGTATGTGGGATGGGAGTTCAGGATTTTAGAAGTTTAGAAGTTATTCTTCGAAATTGTCTTGGGTATCCCAACCTATGCCACGATATTTGTTGAGGTCCCACTCCTCTTCCACTTCGTTGAGGTAGATGGTTTGTGGCTCGTCATCATCGTCCATATCGTCGTCGTCATCGCGCTCGATGACTTTGACTTCAATAGGTGCGTGTGAGATTTCAATGACTTGATTTTGCTCTTTGTTGAGCTCTTCCCAAAGCATATCCTTGAGCTCGGTGATGCCCATACCACTCGCAGAGGAGAACGTAATCACAGGAATCTCCAACGCTGCTGCCAACTGTTTGGTCAATTTTTCCAAGTCAATCTCTGGATCTGCAATATCGCATTTAGAGATGGCCAAGATACGTGCTTTGGTCAGCAGTTGCGGATTGTATTTCTCCAACTCGGCAAGCAAAATCTCATATTCGCGTTGGATATCCTCGGTGATAACAGGCACCATGAATAGCAGCACCGCGTTGCGCTCAATATGGCGCAAGAAACGCAATCCTAGTCCACGTCCTTCGGCTGCACCTTCGATGATACCTGGTATATCAGCCATGCAGAATGACTGATTGTCGCGGTATGAAACGATGCCTAATTGCGGTGTCAATGTGGTAAATGGATAATCTGCAATCTCAGGTTTAGCTGCACTAACAACAGAAAGCAAGGTGGATTTACCCGCATTTGGGAAACCTACCAAACCCACATCTGCCAATACTTTGAGTTGCAGAATGACGTTGGCTTCCATGCATGGCTCTCCTGGTTGTGCATAACGTGGTGCTTGGTTGGTTGCAGTTCGGAAGTGCCAATTACCCAATCCGCCCTTACCGCCACGGAAGAGGATGATCTCCTCGTGGTGTTCTTTTACCTCGCACATAAACTCACCCGTATCGCCATTGTAAACGACAGTGCCGCAAGGTACTTCGATGATTTTGTCCTCACCGTCTTTTCCAAAAGAGCGCGATGCACCACCACTCCCACCATCAGTAGCAAAGATATGTTTTTGATATTTGAGGTGTAGCAGTGTCCACAAGTTGCGATTGCCGCGAAGGATAATATGTCCACCTCGTCCACCATCACCACCGTCTGGTCCTCCCTTAGGCACATATTTTGCTCGGTGGAAATGCATACTACCTGCGCCACCCTTGCCAGAGCGGCAGTAGATTTTTACATAATCAATAAACGAGGATGAAGCCATGTTATTTTTGAATAAGTTTCAGAATATTATCAATTTGGCTAAATGTATCTTCCATCGAGTAATTGCCATTAATCGCAAAATAGTTATGGCGATGGAGATAGTACGAACAAACAGGTTGTGTCTCTTCGTGGAAGATTTGGATGCGCTTTTTGATGGTTACATAATTGTCATCCGCACGCCCACTTGTCTTACCTCTGTTCAATAATCGCTTAATAATCTCATCTTCGTCTACGTAGAGGTCAATCATCACGGCTTTCATGTTGCGACGTTCAAGTAGCAATTCCAATGCCTCTGCTTGTACTACAGTACGTGGGAAACCATCAAAGATAATACCCTTGCAATCTGCTGGTAATGTGTCCAAATAATGTTCTATCAGGTGATTCATCTTGTGATCTGGTACGAGATTACCTTTAGAAATAAGTGCATCTATCTCTTTTCCTAGTTCGCTACCAGACTTGATTTCTGCGCGAAGTACGTCGCCTGTAGAGAGGTGTTGAAGTCCGTATTTCTTAGCAATGAGATCTGATTGTGTGCCTTTTCCACTACCAGGTGCACCACAAAGTATAATGTTTAGCATAATTTATAATGGATTAATTTGGTTCAATATAATTGTAACGTTTAATTATCAATGGTTGTTTTTTTGACACAAAACGAGTTGCCCGATAAGAGCAACTCGTTATATGCCTCTAGCAAATTAGAGAGCCAAGCCAGCACCAGCTTTGAATTTTGCAACTTTCTTAGCTGGGATTTGAATCTTAGCACCTGTTGCTGGGTTAACGCCTTCACGAGCAGCTTTCTCTACTACAGAGAATGTTCCGAAACCAACGAGTTGTACTTTGTCACCACCCTTCAATGCACCTGCAATAGCATCAACAGTAGCCTCTACTGCCTTTTGAGCTTGTGCTTTTGTCAAGCCTGCTTGAGCTGCAACAGCAGCTACGAGATCAGTTTTGTTCATAATGATTTTCGATTAAATAATTAAACGTTTAATATATTTTTCCGGTATTTTCCGAAAAATCTCGGGCAAAGTTACAACATTTTTTGGAAATATCAAATATTTTATATTAAAAAAATTGTTTTTTATGTGATTTTTCTGCCATTTTAACCTTTTTGAATCCTTTTGCATGGTTTTTGTAGGTTATATCGTGTGTTTTTAGTACTTTTGCAGAAAATTTATAGCGACATATGTTTAGAAATTTACCTCCGATTACAAAAAATCTACTCCTTATTAATTTAATTTGTTGGTTAGCTGATTTAGCTTTGGGGCGTCATGGCATTGATTTGACGCATTGGTTAGGATTGCATTATGTTATGGCTTCTGACTTTTATCTTTGGCAGCCATTGACTTATATGTTTATGCACGCTAATTTCTCTCACCTCTTTTTCAATATGTTTGCAGTCTTGATGTTCGGACCTGCATTGGAAGATCGTTGGGGAGGCAAACGTTTCTTGATTTATTATTTGATCACCGGACTTGGTGCTGCGATAGTGCAAGAATCTGTGTGGGCATTGCAATTGCAACCACTTTTGAATACCGTTACTCCAACGATGTCTGCTGCTTTGGCAAATCGTGTGGTTACGATTGGTGCCAGTGGTGCAGTGTTTGGCATATTATTGGCTTTTGGTTGGTTATTTCCAGATGTACGGATGTTTATCCTCTTCATACCGATTCCAATACGTGCGCGCTTGCTTGTACTCATATACGCAATGGTAGAATTGTTTGCTGGATTAGCGCCTACTGCGGGAGATAATGTAGCCCATTTTGCGCATTTAGGTGGTATGTTGTTTGGGTGGCTATTATTGCTATGGTGGCGTTTTAAAGGTTATCCAGGTTGTGAAGCACCAGGAATAGATTGGTACGAAATCAAACGTTGGTTTAGACGCTTGTTTGATACAATAAGAGACAAGTGGGATAATCGTTTTCCTAATGACCACCCACGTATCAAGCGTGATGATGATTCGAAAGACTATAAAGATTATCACTACCATAAGCCATTATAATGGGCATAAAAAAAAGAGTCAAATGACTCTTTTTTTTGATGTTATACTAATGTTCTAATCGCTTGTTCTTCATCCAACGGCAAGAAGTAGATAGGCGGAATATGGATTGTAGTAAAAGCTCCATATTGTTTCGATGCTTTCATTCGAATGGCGGCTCGTGCACATGATACCATGATTTGTGCTGTGAGTGCGGGATTGTTGATTGTCATAGCGAAAGATAACTGTTGATTGGATATGTTACTAGCGATACCTTGTCGCTGAATCAGCACACCATGATTGTGGGTATCATATGGCAGAACAGAATCCACCTGAATCACATTGATTGGGTCATGCGCAAAATAGTCATCGTTGACAATGCGTTGTTGCACAGTTTGCAAATCTTCTCCCTCTTCAAGTTGGATATATACATCACGTTGGTGCTTGCCTTCTCCAATAGGAATGGTAATAGAAACTGCATCTCTCACGCCTTGGATAGCTTTGGCTGCTACAGTATGTCCCATTGAGCGACCAGGCCCAAAATTTGTATATGTTTGTCCTGCTGGTGTCATAGCAAGCATAATCGTGCGTATGAGGGAGTCGGTACCAGGATCCCAACCAGCCGAAACAATGCTTACCGCTCCATGCTGCATGGCAATGGGCTTGAGCGCTTGCATATGTGAGTAGATTTCGCTATGAATATCAAACGAATCAACAGTAGATATCCCCTTAGCTAACAATAGGTTTGCATAATGAAGAATCTCGCGCGTGGGGGTGCATACAAGCACTACATCTGCTTGTATGTCATCCAAACAATCACTGTGGTGATAAATACCAGCCAACTCCATATCGGGAGCGTTCAGTATAGATTGCTCGGCTGCTTTGCCGATGTTTCCGTATCCAAGTATGGCTACTTTGATCATTGTGTTACTGCTTTTTAGTTTTACTCCTCATAATCAACAGCGCTTCTTGCTGACTTACATTTGCCAATATACTGCGCTACTTTCACATGCTCTGGATGGGTAGCATACGCATCCAAATCTTCCCATGTATTGAATGTGCAAGTCAAACAAATATCGTGGTCGGTGTTCTTTGCGTTAGGGATATTGATACCTACCGTCTCATCCACCAATACATCAATCTTCTCGCGCAATGCAAGCAATCCATCACGAATAATCTGGGCATTCTCCAATTTTGTCTTACCCTCTGCCTCGTCTAACAGACGAAAAAATACAATGTGTTTTACCATATTGAAACTCGTTTTTGTGGTTCAAGATACATTGGAGACTCTTCGGTCACATTCCATGCTTCGTACCATGCGCCGATATGTGGCAACGCACCATTCACACGCCACATGCCTAATGAGTGAGGGTCTGACTTTGTGCGTTGCAACACCTCCTCTGGACGGATATTGCCTGCCCATACATTCGCATACGCTAAGAAGAAGCGTTGCTCTGGCGTCAATCCATCCACTATGCCTAGTTTGCCGTTTTCACCTTTCAGTTTTTCGTTATTGCAAAACGCCTGATATGCTACTTGCAAACCACCATGGTCTGCGATATTCTCTCCCAAAGTAAACTTACCATTAGCATACACGCCTGGGGCCACCTCGATGGCATTAAAGTACTCCTCCATCACCTTCGTGCGCTCCTCAAAGCGTGCACGATCTTCCTCTGTCCACCAGTTGATGAGGTTGCCATCTTTGTCAAACTGACTACCTTGGTCATCAAAACCGTGGGTCATCTCATGACCAATCACCACGCCAATAGCTCCGTAGTTAAACGCATCATCCGCGTTCATATCAAAGAATGGGTATTGCAAGATACCTGCAGGGAAGCAAATCTCGTTGGTAGCTGGGTTGTAATATGCGTTCACCGTTTGTGGGGTCATAAACCATTTATCCTTATCCACTGGCTTACCCAAGAATGACAACGAATAATCTTGCTCAAACTTCGCAGCGCGTTGAATATTAGCGTAATAGGTCAGCTTTGGATCAATCTCCAATGCGGTATAATCGCGCCATTTATCTGGATAACCAATCTTCACGGTGAAGGTGTTCAATTTCTCCATTGCCTTCTCTTTGGTCTCGTCGGACATCCACTCCAAGGCTTGAATACGCTCGCCAAGTGCCACTTGCAAATTCTTTACCAAATCCAACATACGCGCCTTATTCTCCTCAGGGAAGTACTTCTCCACATACATCACGCCCACAGCCTCGCCCAAGGTGCCATTCACCATCGCTACTGCGCGTTTCCACAGTGGAGTAGGTTCTTGTCTTCCGCTCAAGATGCGACCGTAGAACTCAAAGTTCTGCATAAAAATCTCCTCGGTCAAGAAGTCCGAACTGCCATCAATCACTTGCCATGTAAACAAGGTCTTCATGTCTTCCAATGACTCCTCAGCAAGCATTTTACCTGCCTCTTGCAGGTGACGGATTTGACCTACTGACAAACTGTCTGGAGCAATGTTCAATCCAGCAAAATACACTTGCCAATCCACCTCAGGAACCAATTTTTGCAACTCCTCAACCGACATCTTATTATAATTAGCAATAGGATCGCGCAACTCTACATTGCTAAATGCTGCCTTTGCCAAACGGGTCTCCAATCGCAATACGGTAGCTGCTTTCTCGGCTGCATTGGCTTGACCATACAGCTCAAACATCTTCTCCACATGCTTCAGATACTCCGCACGGATATGCTTGGTGTGCTCGTCCTCGTCCACATAGTAATCTTTCTGACTGAGCGCAAAACCAGCTTGGTATTCGTTCAGAATATTCATGCTGGAGTTCATCGCGTCGGCATCCACATACATAGCCCACAATCCGTAGTCCATAGCCTTGCCCAATACCTCTGACCATTGTGCCTTATCGGTCACATTATCAATCTCTTGCAATACGGGCAATACAGGTGCGATACCCTCCTCGTTGCGGCGTGCAGTATCCATAGACAAGTTATATATGTCGCCAATCTTTTGTGGAATACTACCCATCTTATGTTGCTTTGCGGCGATATCTGCAATCAGTCCGTTTACTTGCTCCAGGTTGCTGAGTCCCAATTTATCAAACGAACCAAAACGGCTATACTCATTTGGCAATGGATTGTTCTTCATCCATCCGCCACAAGCGTATTGGTAGAAATCATTTTGTGCTACGGCGGTCGTATCCAAGTTCTCTAGGTAAATACCCGTAGTTTGTTGCTTTGTGCATGCTGTTAGTGCCATAAGCGAAAAAATAAATACTAAAGATTTGTTCATATTATTAGTTGCTTGATAATTATTTTATGATATCAATATTGACCAATTTATTGACTATTGCATAAATAGTCAATCCGGCTGTTGAGTGTATATTCAACTTACGTGTGATATTCTTGCGATGAGTGATAACCGTATGCGTGGAAATACACAGTACATCCGCTATCTCTTTATTACTCAATCCTTTAACAACCTGAATCAATACATCGCGTTCACGTTCACTCAGCGCCTCAATCTCTTGTTTCGGTGTTTGCAATGGATGATTTCCTGACAAACTGCTCAAGGCAGGACGCAATATCTCATCCTCTATCGCACAATGATCCGAAAAATCTTGTTCCGTATGCCACAAATCGCTCATCACACTTATCAGCGTATAGGTTACTGCCCCCTTTTGCATCGTGTGATCAGATGGATAATACTTGATTATCAGGTTTTTAATCTCACTCAGTTTATCTGTAATACGTTGGTCATCATGCGCATGTTCCTCATACATACCAGCGTTTTCATGCTCAATATGTGTACGTATTTCTTCCACAAACTCATCATAGCATTGCAAAATCAACATCGGAATCTTATTGGCAGCACCTGCTGGTATCAATGCCTCTATCAGCGAACGACGCAAATAAGGCAAACGAAAATCCAAAAAATAGGTATGCGCATTGCGCAAATAGCGTTGCAACGTAGCTACATCAATTTCTGCAGGCAAAGCACGTTGCTTAAACACCTTGTAGTTGATCACCGCTAGAAAAGTGGGCGTATGCACACCATTTGCTTCGCATGCTTCAGCTATAGTCTGCTCACCAACACCCATCGTCAAGCCAAATCGACTAATAACATGTATCGCATCTTCCTCGCGCGACATCAAATCACATATTTTATCCGTTGACTTGTACATAAACTATTATAATTCAAGTAACCTAACATTCTTGTAGCAAATTCGTTGCAAAGGTAATTAAATTTATTTATATATGCAAATGCTAGTCTATTTTATGCCTATTTTTAGGGATTAAAATTTATTAGAAAGGTTGTGCTTTGGTCATATAACTATCCCAAATAATGGGGAAACTGTATCAAATATTTGTCTAATCCACACAAAACCACTACCTTTGCATCGTTTTTTAAAAGGTACGCCTAAATATACTTTCCTAAATGTACGCATTATACTACATTTTACACATCTATACTTAGTGATTAGTTAGTTATTACTTAGTTATTACTTAGTTATTAAGCAATGTATAAGCAATTGCAAATTATAAATAAACCAACTATATGAACAAAAAAACACTCATTTTCTTTTCTGTCGTTGCTTGCCTCTTGGTGAGCCAGATGCCTATTTTAGCGCAAGATCATCACAATCATCACCACCATCATCATCACGAAAAGAAGTCCGACGCTCATATCGCAGGACACGTTCTAGATGCGCACACCCAGGAGCATCTTTCTTTCGTGAATGTGCAAGTCGAAGGTACTGCCCTTGGTTGTCTGACCGATGAATCTGGTCACTTCTATCTCAAGAACCTTCCAGAAGGCGAACTCACCATCGTCTTCTCAATGATGGGATACGAGACGGAAAAACGTACTGTTACTCTTCGCCGAGATACCCTCATCGAGATGAATGTGGCGATAGCTGAGACTTCCTTTATGATTGATAATGTGGTGGTTACTGCTAATAAATACGAAACCAAACAACGCGAAGTGGCGACCATTGTCAATGTCATTCCGCCGCTTATCATTGAGTCCACCACCTCCAATTCCATGGCAGATGTGCTCAATTTCCAAACGGGCTTGCGCGTGGAAGAGACTTGCTCCAACTGCGGTGTACCACAGATTCGCATCAACGGCTTGGAAGGACAATACACCCAAATCCTCATGGACTCCCGCCCTATCTTCTCTTCGCTCGCTTCAGTTTATGGTTTGGAGCAACTGCCTGCGGGCATGGTGGATCGTATCGAAGTGATTCGTGGCGGAGGTAGCGCACTCTATGGTGCTAATGCCATCGCAGGTGTAGTGAATATCATTACCAAAGAACCTAGCCGTAACTCGTTAAATATCAGCAACTCAAGTGCTTTCACTCAGACAGGCACCTACGATATCAACACCAATATGAACGCCAGTGTCGTGTCTGAAAACCAAAAAGCGGGACTCTTCCTCTTTGGCGTACAACGCAACCGCCAGCAATACGACCGAGATAATGATGGCTATTCCGACATCCCACATCTCAACTCTACGACAGTTGGCTTCCGCTCTTATTTCAAGACATCCGACTACTCCAAGATCACAGCGGAATACCACCACACTACCGAGTTTCGCCGTGGCGGTTATGGCATTGATAGCCTCCAACCACACGAGTCGCCACTCACCGAGCAACTCAAGCATAATATCGATGCGGCTACCGCCAAATGGGATATGTACACGGCTGACAATAAGCACTTTGTAAGCGTTTATACCAGCTTCCAGCATATCGCTCGCGATAGCTATTTCGGCACCAACTACAATCCCAACGCCTATGGCAAATCTACCGATATCGTGTCTGTGACTGGTGCACAATACCGCTTCTCTTATCCATGTGGCATTATGAATGCCGACCTTAGCGCGGGTGCGGAATACTCCTACAACCAACTCCGCGACCAGATCCTTGGCTACGACCGCAATACCCTCCAACGCGTACATCTCGGAGGAGGATATGTCCAAAACGAGTGGAAAAACAAGCAATGGTCTATCCTCGTAGGTGGTCGTTTGGAGCAGCATTCTCTCTTGGACAAACCCGTCTTCTCGCCTCGTGCCAATATCCGCTACACACCTATTGACCCTATCATCTTGCGTGTGAGTTATGCTAGCGGCTATCGTGCACCACAAATCTACGAAGAAGACTTGCACGTAGGTGCAGTAGGTGGCGAGGTATCGCTTATCTCATTGGACGAAAACCTCAAACCCGAATACAGCCACTCCATTAGCGGAAGCATTGACATGTACAAGCGCTTCGGCAAGTGGGATCTCAACCTTACTCTTGAGGGCTTTTTCACCCAACTCAACGATGTCTTTACCCTCGTGGAGAACGGACACGATGCACAAGGCAACCTATTATTAACGCGTACCAACGCGAGCGGCGCACGCGTGGCGGGTATGAATATCGAAGCCAAGGTGGGCTTTGGTCACTTACTCACTTTCCAAGCGGGTTACACCTACAACCATAGCCGCTATATCGAACCATTGCAATGGAGCGAGAATCCGAACATTGCACCTCAACGCCGTATGTTCCGTACCCCAGACCACTATGGCTATTTCCTCTGTAACATCGAACCAGTAGAGCATTTCCACATTGTCACCAACGGCAAGGTAACAGGCAATATGCTGGTGCAACACTTTGCTGGTTATGTGCCAGAGGACGAAGAAGTTACCACACCTACTTTCTTCGAATGGGACATCAAACTTTGCTACGATATTCCGCTCTACAAACACTACACATTGGAGATTAATGCGGGTGTGAAGAACATCCTTGACCAATTCCAATCCGACCTCGACAAGGGCATGGATCGCGATGCAGGATTCATCTATGGTCCCGCCACTCCACGTACCTTCTTCGCTGGAGTTAATCTGAAAATATAACAGAAACGATAACTTGAATATAGACTTTTCAATACACTAAAATCGCGGAGAAAAATAACTTTCCGCGATTTTGTTTGTATATGTCGAAAAAAAGTCGTACCTTTGCAAACTAAACAAACAAAATAGTACTCAATCGATAAAAACAGTGCGATGAAGACTTTAAAACTCATACAATCAGATCCATATCTTCAGCCATTTGCAGAGGCAATCAATGGACGTTATCTCTATGCGGTCAACCGTGAGAAAGAACTTACTAACGGCGCAAAACTCAGCGATTGGGCCAATGGGTATATGTTCTATGGTCTCCATAAGGTGAACAAACAATGGGTTCTCCGAGAGTGGGCGCCAAATGCGACAGCTATTTACCTAGTAGGTGATTGCAATAATTGGCAAAAAGATGAGGCATATCGTTTGCAACCTAGAGAGAATGGCGTGTGGGAAGTGACGCTTGCGGATGACATGCTTAAGCATGAGCAATTATACAAACTATTAGTGGAGTGGCAAGGTGGTTGTGGAGAACGAATTCCAAGTTATGCCCGCCGCGTGGTGCAAGATCCTGTGACCAAACTGTTTGCGGCTCAGGTGTGGGAGCCTGTAGAGGTGAAATATGAAAAGTTAAAGGTGAAAGGTGCAAAGCGCCGTAAAGCAGGTGATCCGCTCTTTATCTACGAGTGCCATATCGGTATGTCAAGCGAGGAGGAGAAAGTGAATTCGTATGAGGAATTCCGCCTAGATGTGTTGCCTCGCATCGCTAAACTGGGCTACAACTGCCTGCAGATTATGGCAATACAAGAGCACCCTTATTATGGTAGTTTCGGCTATCATGTATCCAATTTCTTCGCTGTTTCTTCACGTTGCGGTACACCAGAGGAGCTGAAACGTTTGATTTCGGACGCGCATGCGTACGGCATGGACGTGATTATGGATATTGTTCACTCACATGCTGTGAAGAATGAGTTGGAGGGATTAGGCAACTTTGATGGTACACCATATCAATACTTCCATGACGGCGCTCGTCGCGAGCATCCAGCATGGGATAGTCTGTGCTTTAACTATGGCAAAAATGAGGTGCTGCATTTTTTACTCTCGAACTGCAAGTTCTGGATGGATGAGTATGACTTTGACGGTTTCCGCTTTGATGGCGTGACCTCAATGATATACAAGAGTCATGGCTTAGGCGAGGATTTTGTGGATTACTCTTGTTACTACAATCTTAATCAGGATGGTGATGCGATATGCTATTTGACTTTGGCGAACAAGCTGATTCATGAGGTGAAGAAAAATGCTATTACCATTGCCGAAGAGATGTCGGGTATGCCGGGTTTGGCTTGCCCTATCAAGGATGGTGGTATGGGCTTTGATTACCGATTGGCAATGGGTATTCCTGATTTTTGGATTAAATATATCAAAGAAGTGCGTGACGAGGATTGGAAAGCGGGGCATATCTTCTATGAGATGACCAACCGCCGCCAAGATGAGAAGACTATCTCGTACGCCGAGAGCCATGACCAAGCACTCGTAGGCGACAAGACCATCATTTTCCGCCTCTGCGATGCGGATATGTATTGGCATTTTGAGAAAGGACATTCTACCTATATGGTTGACCGTGGTATCGCATTGCACAAGATGATTCGCCTCATCACGGCATCGACTATCAATGGCGGCTACCTCACCTTCATGGGTAACGAGTTCGGACATCCCGAATGGATAGACTTCCCACGACAAGGCAATGGTTGGAGCCATAAGTACGCACGACGTCAATGGAGCTTGGTTGACCATCAAAACTATTTCTACACTTGCCTCAACCTCTTTGATGAGAAAATGGTACACCTGCTGCGTGAACACCTGACTCCTGTCAAAGACAGGAAATACGGCACACACCTCCCTTGGGACGAAAAACTGTGGGATAACGAGGGAGACCAAGTCATGGCTTTCCAACGTGGTGACCTGGTTTTTGTATTCAATTGGAATGGCATTAAGTCGTTTGAGGGATATGGTATCCCTGTGACAGAAGGTAAATATAAGGTACTATTGAATACCGATGCGGAGGAGTTTGCTGGCTTTGGCTTGTCAAATGACTCTGTAGAACATTTTACCTCGCCTGATGAGGGGTATCTTGGCAAGGGAAAAGGTTGGTTGCAACTTTATTTGCCTGCGCGTAGTGCAGTCGTATTGCAGAAAGTAGATTAATAATTAACCAGTATAAAAAAAACAACAAAACCATGAGATTAATTGTTCAGCCAAACTATGACCTACTCTCAGAGTGGGCAGCAAATTATGTAGCAAGACGTATCAATGAGTTTGCTCCAAAAGAGGGAAATCCTTTTGTGTTGGGCTTGCCAACTGGTTCTTCTCCTCTCGGTATGTATCGCAATTTGATAAAGTTGTATCAAGAAGGCAAAGTCAGTTTTCGTAATGTAGTTACGTTCAATATGGATGAGTATGTTGCTATCCCAGAGGAACACCCAGAGAGCTATCATAGTTTTATGTGGAAGAACTTCTTTTCACATATAGATATTCGTCCTGAGAATGTAAATATCCTCAATGGTAATGCCGATGATTTGGCTGCTGAGTGCGCGCGCTACGAGGAAAAAATCAAAAACTACGGTGGTATTATGCTCTTCCTTGGTGGTATAGGTCCTGATGGGCATATTGCATTCAACGAACCAGGTAGCTCACTCACTTCTCGCACCCGCATGAAGGAGTTGACTACTGATACGATTATTGCTAACTCTCGTTTCTTCGACAATGATGTAAATAAAGTGCCTAAGACAGCACTAACCGTAGGCGTGGGTACTATCATGGATGCAAAAGAAGTTCTTATCATGGTAAATGGTCACAACAAAGCACGTGCTCTACAACATGCAATTGAGGAACCAATTTCTCATATGTGGACCATCTCTGCGCTTCAAATGCACCAACATGGCATTATTGTAGCTGATGAGGCAGCTTGCGCTGAACTAAAAGTAGGAACGTATAAATACTTCAAAGATATCGAGAAAAATAACCTTGATCCTAAAACTTTGCTCTAATGCTTCAAATCTATAATACACTTAGTCGTCAAAAAGAAATTTTTCGTCCATTGCACGAAGGTCACGTAGGTATGTATGTATGCGGCCCTACTGTATATGGCGATGCACACTTGGGGCATGCACGCCCCGCAATCACTTTCGATCTTCTGTATCGCTACTTGCAACATCTCGGATACAAGGTGCGTTACGTACGTAATATCACCGATGTGGGACACTTGGAGCACGATGCAGATGAAGGTGAGGACAAGATTGCAAAGAAGGCACGTCTTGAGCAGCTCGAACCAATGGAGGTGGTGCAATACTTCACCAATCGCTATCACCGCGATATGGAACTGCTGAATGTATTGCCACCATCTATTGAGCCACATGCCAGTGGACATATCATCGAGCAAATTGCGTTTGTACAAAAGATCATGGACAAGGGTTATGCTTATGTGAGCAATGGTAGTGTGTATATGGATGTGGAAAAATATGCGAAGGATTATCCTTATGGCAAACTCTCTGGACGCAATCTAGAGGATATCGTTACCGAGACTCGCGAACTTGATGGCCAACAAGAGAAAAGGCATAGTTATGACTTCGCCCTTTGGAAAAAAGCATCGCCTGAGCATATCATGCACTGGCCAAGCCCATGGAGCGAAGGCTTCCCAGGTTGGCACATGGAGTGCTCTGCTATGGGCACCAAGTACCTCGGGGAGCAGTTTGATATCCATGGCGGTGGTATGGACCTCATGTTTCCTCACCACGAAGCAGAGATCGCACAGAGTTGCGCTGCTCTCGGACACGATAGTGTGCACTATTGGATGCACAACAATATGATCACTATCGCAGGAAAGAAGATGGGTAAGAGCTATAACAACTTCATCACTCTCGAGCAATTCTTTGCAGGCAATCATCCATTGCTGAGCCAACCATTCTCGCCTATGACCATTCGCTTCTTTATCCTCATGGCGCACTATCGTTCTACGGTAGATTTCTCCAGCGAAGCATTGGTGGCAGCTGAGAAAGGTCTTGCTCGTTTGACCGAGGCCTACCAACGATTGATGAAGTTGCAGGCATCTGCTACTTCTACGGTGGAGATAGGCAATCTGCGGGAGCGTTGTCAAGAGGCGATGGATGATGATCTCAACTCTCCGATTGTAATCTCACATCTCTTCGATTCAGCACGTGCTATCAATACTGTTTTTGATGGCAAAGGTAGTATCTCGGAAACTGACTTGCAGGAACTCCGCGAGGTATGGAAGACCTATGCTATGGATATCCTCGGTTTGCAGTTGGATGGTGCGCTAGATGCGGGAACTGGCATGGATGCCTACAAGGGGGCAGTGGATATGTTGCTCAATATGCGTCTTGAAGCCAAACGCAACAAGGATTGGACTACTAGCGACAAGATTCGCAATGCCCTGACCGAACTTGGTTTCACTATCAAAGATACCAAAGACGGCTTTGAATGGAGTTTGTAAGCAATATTAAACAATGTTGACCTATATTGAACAACGATTGAACATAAAATTAGTCCTGCTGTTTGCAGGACTAATTTTTGGTTTCTCCGCTTGCGGTGATCATTCTTCTAAACGTCATAACTCCGCTCGCGCTGAACTCATTGAGGATACCATGGTATCTTATCCAGGTCGCACTTTTAGTTACAAAGATAAGTTTCGCGACACTCAGGCAAAGCAACTGCAAGCAGCCCAAGCGATTGGTTTGAAGACGCCGCCACAAAATCGCCAAGAAGCGGTCAAAATGCGTAATAGTTTGCGAGAGATTAGGTCAAATCGCAACTATGTTGTAGACTCGCTTACACACTCTATCCCTTATCTGGTGCCTGTTGCTGCAGCGGAATTGGATCGGATAGGTGCTGAGTTTGCTGATATCTTGCAGCGCAATGGTCTTCCTCATTATCAGTTTTATGTTACCAGTGTGCTTCGAACAAAAGATGATATTAGGCAGCTGCAAAAAAGTGGTAATATCAACGCAACGAATAATTCTTGCCACAACTATGGCACAACGTTCGACTTGGCGTATTTCAGATTTAATAAGGTAACGCGCACGCGCGAGTATATGCATCAGGATAACCTCAAATTAGTCTTGGGGCAAGTACTGCTCAACGAACAACGTGCAGGCCGTATCTACGTCAAGTACGAATACAAACAAGCTTGCTTCCACGTCACTGTAAGAAACTAGCGAAAATTCTACATACGTATGACCTTCTCACTTTTAGCGACCGATGCCATTCTTTGCTAACAAAATCTCCTGCTCAATCAAAAGCAGGAGATTTTGGTAAGATAGACATGATTTATTTCAATTCAACTCCGAGTATAGTATATTGGCAATTACCTTTCTGAACGATCAACTGACCATTCACTATCTTTTTTACTGCCATATCATTACTTTGTATCGGCTCAGTACTTGTCCCTACATCAGATGAAGGACCTTCTACAACAGACTCCTCGCTAACGGTAAGGTAATAATCGCGCGCTTCGTCGATGGTGAAAAACAAACGCTTATCACCCTCTGTGCCTTCACCCACATTGTTGTGGATAATCAGATTCAAGTTAGGAGCCGCTTTCTCTACTTGAAATTCATACACACTATATGTCACGCCATCCTTCACTTCGGTAGGTGCTGTAGTTGCGCCTGGCCATCCGCCAAATGCCTCCAAGTTGCCATATGCGTAGATATCAAATACATCCCAACCTGTTTGGTTATTGACATATAACTTATGTGTAGCATATTCTACCGATTCTCCATATGTCATCCAAACGCCACATGGTTCTTCCCAACTGGTCACACGAAACATGTTCTTATCCGCAGGGATAGCTGTTTGCGCGCGGTTCCATTCACCTTCCCAAACGCCAGTGGTAGATCCCTCTGCATTAGGATCTTTGCGCACAAAAATAGCCTGAGTAGCATCATCGCGGATTTCCGCCTTGTAGATAGTGCCCTCCACCAATGTGAAGTGGTAACCTTGAGCATCCGCATCACCAGTGTTCCATACCCATGCTGCAAAAACAGGATTGTCACTAGCCCAAATGTTGGCATCCAAATAAATAGTACGTGTACCTTGTGCATTGAGGTTCATCACCATGGCAAGTAGCATTGCCATCAAAAAAGTAAACTTTTTCATAATCGTTAAATTTTTAGTTAATAAATAAGTTAATTAGTTAGTTGATATATACGATACTCGTATTCAGATAATTTCGTCACACTGCCCATACTGCAGGCTTGCTTACTGAGCAAATCGATACCCTCTTTGCCTTGGTACTTCATAGGCAATTTCACCTGTTGCTCGCTATTAGAGGTGTTGCAAATCACAAGCAAGGTCTTGGCACCTGCCTCGTATTCGATATAAGGCACATCACTATTGAGCGTGCCTGTAGATTGGTCGCCGCTGCGCATGGCCGCTGTAGCATGATATATATCCATCAACTCGCACAACGCATCGCGCGTCGTATTCTTCGAAGAAAAATCTAGCAGATTATAGTGGAAGAAATTGATGGTATTCATATACCCCAACTCTTGCGACGAATAGATCATCGGTACACCGCCCATGAAAATGGTCAAGCAGAACGCCGACAACTCGCCTTGTGCGTTGCGGAACACCGTAGCAGGAGCCACTTGCGATGTCTCATCGTGGGTAGTCACATAGCGCATGCGCTCGCAACCTTTAGGTGTGGATTCATACTCCGACTTGCTAGCTGACAGCAAGGAAGCAAAAGTGCCTGTACCTCTATATACTGCCTCTACGGCATACATATAGTTCCAACTATACAGCAAGTTAAAACCCGCATTGCATAGGCGTACATCGCTCGTTTCCGCCAACATGATGGCATCGCTCTTACGCTTGAAAATCTCCGCATTCACATTTGTCCAGAAGTCAATAGGCACACCATGAGCATAGTCGCAACGATAGCCGTCCACATCCGCCTCATCCACCCAGTAGAGCATAGCCGCTTGCATGGCTTCACATACTGCGGGTTGACTATAGTTCAGAAAAGTCACATCCGCCCATTGCTGCTCGTCGCCAGTCTGTGGACCTGTGTACCAATCGGGGTGAGCCGTCACCCATGCATTATCCCATGCAGTGTGATTGCCAATCCAATCCAAAATAACCTTCATGCCATTCTGATGCGCTATGCTAACCAACGATTGCAAGTCCGCCATCGTACCAAAAGCAGGATCGATTGCCTTGAAATCGCGCACGCAGTAGGGCGAACCTATCGACTTATCGCCTTCGCCACGCGGATGAATAGGCATCAGCCACAACACATTCACCCCCATCTCCTTCAGAGTTGGAATATATGCCTCGATTGCTGCGAATGCGTCTTGCTCGGCAAAAAGGCGTTCGTTGCACTCATAAATAACCATCCTGTTTGCCTCCACAACAGGCGTTTCAGGCTTATCTGGCTCCTCACTTTGTGTGCCATTGTTGGGCTTGCAGCAGGCAAACACGCCTGCTACAAACACCAACAATAGATATATTATCAAATTGCTCTTTTTCATCTTCCTTGTATTTGTGCGGCGATACTTAGCGGAGTTACTCCTGTATCACTCACCTTAATATAATACTCGTTCGTCACAGCTTCTGCTTTTATGTCATAGTCCGTCAATTGTGCACCAGCATTGTTATTGAAGATTAAGTGGTACTCATCGCCCACAAAACCAGTAATTTGCGTATGTGACAATGACAAGTTGAGCATAGCCACTTGCTCCATTTCTGCAACTACAGCACCTGGCCAAGCGCCAAACACCTCCTTGCTGCCCCAAGCATAGAGGTACAATGGAGTGAGCGTATCTGTTGCATTGTAAATCCAGATATCAATAGAGGCCTCCTCTTTAGGTTTAGCTTGTGGGTCAAACCATACCACATCGCCTGGATTAGCAGGATCAGCAATCAGTTGCGCACCTTCGCTCGTTAGGTAGAGGTAGATGTTCTCACCTATAGTATATGCATAGTCCGCCAATTGGTTTGAACCATTATTGCTGAAGATCAAGTTCTCGTTCAATCCCTCGTTCGCTGCACCCATATCGAAATACATATAGGTGTACTCGCCAATCTTCTCCGTGCCAGTCACCGCCATACCAGGCCAACCGCCATTCAGGTCATTCACATCGCCCCACATATAAAGGGTGGTGTTCAGTCCCCACTCCATACCATCCAACACATATACTACTGCGCCATCGTGCTCGATAGTATTGTCCATCTTGAGCTCTTCGATAGTACCTTCTGCGGTGATGTGCAAGTAGATAGGTTCGCTATTGGAGAACACCACTGGACCATAATCTGCCAACTGGTTGCTACCATTGTCGGAGAATATAAGGGTCTCGCTCAGTCCCTCGTTGTCGGCACCCATATCAAAGTACTTGAGCTCCATGCCGTTGACCTTCTCCGTGCCTGTCACCGCCATACCTGGCCAACCGCCATTCAGGTCATTTACATCGCCATACATATACAGGGTCAGCTGACCAAAGCCACTTTCGTCCAGTACATACACCACGGCACCATCATGCTGTACTTGCTCACCTTCGTTCGCAAAATAGGATGCCCAACGATCTGCCCACACATTGTACATCTGACCTACATTGGCATTCAATGTATGTGTAGCTGGCTCGCCTTTGATGGTGTATTCCAAACCCGACTTCTTGCTCACAAAACGAAAACCATCTGCCAGGGTCTTATCATCTAAAAAGTCGCCAGGGAAGAGGTAAATACCCCATTTCTTATCGGAGTTTTCCGCTTTCTCCAACTGCCAAGCCACATTGCCGATAACGGTTTTCTCGTCCATGCCGTTAAAGGCACCGATAATATAGATCTCCTCATCCACAGAAGTGCCGATAGGAGCAATCAGTTCAACGAGAATAGCATTTTCCAAGGTAGCAAACTGTTGTTGCTCGTGGTCAAATACTATTTGTTCCTGTTGGCAGCTTGCAAACATTAGTGCCATGCATGCCATCATAGAAATTATATACCTTTTCATAATCGTATATTAGTAGTTAGGATTTTGTTGTAATTCTGGGTTTACGCTCAATGCGCTTGCTGGCAATGGGAACCACTCATATTTGCGGTCACGCTTAGCTGGGTAGCTGAAGCCGTCATCCGAAGTGCGGCCGAAGAACCACCATTGTCCTTGGGTGAATTTGTCGAAGCGGCGCAAGTCAGTACGGCGGCGACGACCCTCGCTGAGGAACTCTTGTCCCCATTGATCAAGCATCCAAATCTCATCAATGGTGTTGATACGACCATAGTCCTTAGCGTCAGCCTCATTCTTGAAGTAGCGTTTGCGCACTTGCAGCACCAATTGCTCTGCAGCTGCCGCCTCGCCTGCACGCAGTTTGCATTCTGCCAAGGTATAATATACCTCTGCCCAACGGAACTCTACATCGTCGATGTCTTGGAAGTCCTTGCCTTCGGTCTCTGGATAGATAGGATAACGCACCAGACGCACACCCGAGTTAGTTTGTCCCCAACGAGGCGACATCACGGTTTCCAAGTCCCGACCGATAGTAGTAGCACCAGGGAATTGTCCCACTTGGTCAGCATAATACAGTTCCATACCATCGCGATCAGCATCTGCCTTCAGCACATCGCCTGTTCCCCAAGCGGCACGTTGCAATCCGCGCAAGAAAATACCATGGTAGTTGCCATTGTCCCATGTGTAATTGCCTTTGCGAATATCCTTGTCGCTGAATCGCTCATATACTGCACCAAGACGGTCGTTATAAGGAGCATCCAAGAAGCATACTGCACCCTCTGAATAACCGTGAGTAGGATTCACAGTGCCTGAGTTGTCGTAGGATGGAGCCAAGCAGCAGCAGTTCCATGCCGACTGAGTAGAAGCAAAATTGAAGTACTCTGAATAGGTGTAAGCCAAGAATGGCATATCGCGCATCCAGCCAGCGTTCAATTGACCGTTCTCCATAGAGAATGCCATTACCACTTCAGGGCAGGTGTTGTTTTCGATATGATAGATATCGCGATAGTCATTAGCCAGTTGGTAGGTGCCATAGTCGCCATCTAATAGGTCTTGCGCCAATACAGAACACTCATCAAAGCGTGCTTTACCAGTAAACACCTCGCCGTTGAGTAACATTCGCATCTTGATCATACGGTTGACAGCTTGGTTCATGCGGTTGCGGGTAGCATGACTGCCATCCTCCTTAGGAAGATCTCCGTAGCAGGCATCCAGCTCGCTGCAAATGAAGTCATACACCTTCTCGCAACCTTTTTGGAAGTCTTTGTCAGCCGAACCAGGTATCTCACCACCCTGCACGGTGTATAATGGGATAGCACCACCCCATAGCTCGAAGCAGTTGTAGTATGCCCATGCACGCAAGGTGCGTACCTCGGCTATATAAGCTTTGAGTTTCTCCTCTGTCATGCCCAGAGAGGCAGCCTCTAGACGCTCGAAATCGCCCAATAGGGTATTGCAAAGGCCGATGGTGGACCAAGCTGTCTCCCAGGTAGAGCGGATAATCTTAGATTCAGCTGTCCATGTGTGGGTAGAGAGCACTGTCTTCTCGCCCTCGTCATAGCCCCACAAGCCGCCGTTCCATACACGCCAAACAACTTGGTCGGCAGAAAACTCATTTAAGTACCAGAAGTACTCCAGATAACTCATAGCAGCATTGCCGTAGATGGCAGCCACAGCACCTTTCACCGATGCCTCGTTTTGGTAATATACCGTAGCATCAATACGGTCAAACACTTGCTCATTCATGTCGCATCCTACCAATGCGAATACAAAGAACAGGATTATATATGTGATCTTTTTCATAGCATTAATGCAGTTTTAATGTTACACCTAAACATAATTGGGTAGCGGTTGGATAAGCTGAAGAGGTATCCACACCTGGGGTGATACCATTCACCGCTACGATACTTGGGTCATTGCCCGAATAGCCAGTAAAGGTAGCCACGTTCTTAGCCGTTACATAAAGACGCAGACCGTCAACGACCTTGTTTTGCCATTGCCAGTTGTAGCCTAAGGTAATATTATCCAACTTGAAATACGAACCGTCCTCCAAGAAATAGCTGGAGATAACGCCACCACCTGTCTTCACGTCTTTATCCTTGGTATAGGCGGTGCGGAGCACGTTGTCTGTACCGCAACCTTGCAAGCCCATACCGTATTTACGCATATTGAAAATATCATAGTCAAATGCACCTGTAAAGAGAATAGACAAGTCAAATCCCTTCCACGACAAATTGTTGCTCCAACTCAGTGTGTGCTTAGGTGCACCGTTGCCGATATTGCGTTTCCATGTTAGGTCTGCTGAACCCACTGGTTGTTTATTGCCATCGTTGTCATAAATCAACATATTGCCATTCTCATCGGTGCCTGCATACTCATAGCCATAGAACTGACCAATCTCGCCACCTTCCTCAACGCGGAAGAAGTACTCCGAAGTACCCACGCCAGGTTTTTGGTACAAGTCCAAATATGCGGCTTGATAAATCTCATTGGACAGTTTGGTCAAATAAGTGCGACCGTATGCGTAGTTCACACCCATGTTCCATTTCACCTCTTTACCATTCAAGATATCGCCATTCAAACTAACCTCTACACCGCGGTTCGTCGTTGTACCCACATTCACTAAAATGGTAGGATGTACATATGGTGGTTGAGGGGCTGTATATTGATACAATAGGTCTGGTGAACGGCGGATATAGTACTCGACGCTACCACGCAGGCGATTCCATAGGTCGAAGTCCACACCAATGTTATAGGACTCTGACTTCTCCCAACTCAGGATAGGGTTGGCGTTAGATGATGGCGCATAACCCACTACCCATTCGCCATCTATGAAGTATTGATGACGAGTAGAATAGGTGGATAGTGACTGATAGGAGTCTGCTGGCTCACGACCTGTCACACCATAAGAGAAACGTGGTTTGAGACTCTTCAAGACACTGGATGCAGGCTCCATAAACGATGCTGACATCATCTCCCAAGCGATACTTGCAGATGGGAAGTTACCCCAACGGCTATCCATACCAAACTTGGTACTTGCCTCGCGACGGATACTTGCGCTAACAAAGAGCATATCCTTCCAATTGTAGTTCACACGGCCAAAGAAACCGAAGAGTGATGCTTGCGATTTGCCTGTCCACATACTAGCCAGACCTTCATTGAGCCAACTACCAGAACCTAATGAGTGCCACAAGGTCTTGTCAAAAGTGAAGTTGCGGTTCTCTGCGCCCACTTGCTCCCATGTGCGTTGCTCCCAAGAGGTACCAGCCACGAAGCGAAGGGTATGGTCGTCCATTTGGAAATCATAATTGATGAGCCAATCCAAGTGGTGTACTTGGTTCTTTTGATAGTTCACATTGGCACGACCTTTATAACCGCCCCAATAACTCTCATTTGATAAAGAAGAAGCATAGGTATTGGATTTCAAATCATTGTAGTCCAACGAATAGGTCACCGAAGTATTTAAATTGTGGTTTTCATCGCTATAGAGCTTGAGTTTCAATCCCGCATTGGCCATCAAATACATACGCTGACCATTGCTGGTAGTCTCTTTGAGACGAGTAACAGGATTCACTGCGCCAGTTACACCTGTAGGTTGATAGTAGCTACCGTCCTCATTATATACAGGCATCGTTGGGTTCATACCCAAAGCATTATCCACTTGACCATTGTCGCCCCATGTCTCATCCACACGGCGACCTGCCAAACTTGCAGACAGCGTCAAGTAGTCCTTGAGCATCTTTTGCTCCATAGCAAAGCGTCCACCATACTCGCGGCGTTTGCTCACGATGTCCAAGCCATTTGCTTCCTTATAGTTGAGCGAAGCAGTATAACTGCCGCCCTTGCTGGCTGTAGCCACATTCACATATTGATTGATGTCGTATGCTGCTGGACGAGTAATCTCGCTGTACCAGTCGGTTGATGCACCATAGTCCGTACCACGGCGTGAACGACGGAACTCATCTGCAGTCAGCACTTGCATGTGAGGTTTAGCTACGTTGGCACCGAAATACGAATCGTAGGTCACTTGGAAATGTCCTTGTTCGGCACGGCTCTTCTTGGTGGTCACTAGTATCACACCATTCGCGCCACGCGTACCGTAGATCGCCGCACTAGCAGCATCTTTCAGCACGGTGATACTCTCAATGTCTTGCGAACTGATATTGCGGATGTCACCACCTGCTATACCGTCAATGACATACAGCGGTTCGTTGCTTCCGCTCAGTGAACCAGCACCACGAATCTGCAACGATGAGTTGGAGTTAGGGTCAGCTGCACTGGTGGTGTTCACCGTTAGACCAGCCACTTTACCAACGAGCATCTCCATAGGGTTGTTCATCGGACCTTTCACGAAATCCTTACTGTCCACTTGCACGATTGAACTGGATACCTCTTTCTTACTCAAGCTACCATAGCCAATCACCACCACTTCTTCCATGCCGACGCTCATCTCTGCCATTACGACATCAATTACGGATCGACCTTCCACGGCAATCGATTGGCTCTCATAGCCTACATACGAAAACTCTAATACAGCGTCTGCACCAATGTTGCTTAGCTGATAGTTTCCGTCAAAATCGGTCACTGTACCATTGCTGGTACCTTTTACTACAACTGACGCACCAATGATGGTCTCACCCTTGGTGTCAGTCACTGTACCACGCACGTCCTGCGCCAATGTGTGCACCAATGCGCCACACGCGAGGACCATGATCATGAGAAACTTTTTCATAACATATTATATTTTGGGTTAATTTGTTTTCTTCACTTGTGCGGCAAATCCACCGCCTGCGGCCATCTTCACTGTCATTTTATCGCCTTTCTTCACACGATACTCCTTTATATCATACGCGTATGGGCGCACGATCCAATCCGCATCCTCTGCATCGCACCAGATGGTCATGGTGTATTCTGCCCCATCATCCAGCATATCTAGCACGAGTTGGGTGCTGCGTGCTTCTTCGTCGGTGATACCGCCGATATACCATGTATCACCACCGCGCTCCTGACGAGCATAGATACAGTAATCACCTATCTTGCCGTCCATAAGCAGCGAGCGTTCCCAATCGCATGGTACTGCTTCCACAAAGCGAAACGCCTCTGGATGCTCCATATAGTGCTCAGGCAAATCACACACCATCTGCAGTGGTGAATAGAAACACACAAACAATCCCAATTGGTTCATCAGTGTCGAGTGTACGCGTGTGGTTGGGATTACTGGATTCTCAAAGTGGAACACACCTGGTGTGTAGTCCACTGGTCCTGCTAAGATACGGGTGTATGGCAAGACCGTCACGTGCTCGCAAGGACTGCCTCCGTCGCGGCTCCATGCATTCCACTCCTGACCACGGACGCCCTCCTGCGTCATGAGGTTAGGATAGGTGCGCTGCAAGCCTGTAGGCATCACAGGCTCGTGGTTATCAATGCTAATTTGGTATTTCGCTGCCGTTTCTATCACTTTGCGGTAGTGTCGCACACCAGACTGACCTTTGTTCCACTGCAGGCCATCCAAAGTGCGAATGATAGGCGCTACATAGCCCGTCTTTATGGCATTGATGCCGTGCGCTGCATGATATTGATATGCTTCTTCCAATACCTTCTCATAATCTGCCGCATTACCGCCTGTCTCGTTGTGACCCACGATCTCCACGCCTAGACTATCTGCCAAACGGCTCAAATAATCCATGTTCCAATCGGGATAGGACTCCGTGAAGGAGAAATGACGCCAGTCTTCCCAACCTTTGTTCCATCCTTCTGCCAATACGCCCTCTATACCATGCTCCTTCGCAAAACGCAAGTACTTCTCCATGTTCTCGGTAGTGGCACCGTGCTGCGGTCCCATCTCCCAAGTCATGGTCTTGATATGCATACCCCACCAGATGCCAATAAACTTCATAGGCTTAATCCATGACGTATCTTCGATTTTACATGGTTCGTTGAGATTAAGCATGATGCGTGAAGCAGTGAGTTCTTGTAAATCATCCGCAAGGATCAACATACGCCAAGGTGTAGCGAAGGGTATGGATTCATACGCTTTGATGGGAGTAACTTGAGTTTGTGGATTGAGCCAAGGGGTGAGATAGAGTTTGAGAGCACCATCTTGCATATATAAATTTTGAGCAGGATAATCATATAGTGCTGCCTCGTGTACAAAAGCATAGCCTCCATTGGTTAGTTCCAAAGTAATAGGCGAGCACATGGTGTCTTTTTGCGAAAGTGGAGCTTTCTCCCAGAGACCTTCATAATATTCTGTGAGCCAAGGTATGGACCATGCAGGATGGTCCGATACAAATCGGTATTCAGTAGCTTCATCGGTGATGGTAAGCGATTTAGAAGATTGTTTTGGGAAAATATATCTGAAAGCCAATCCATCATTATACAAACGGAAAGCAATCTTCATCTTTAGACCAGATTGATGCTTTAGACCTACGATTAGTTCATTGTGCTGATCATGGATAGTTCGTTCCTCTCCCCAAACTGTTTCCCAAGATTTATTGACAGCGTTGGTTGCGGTGTTTGTAATAGAAAATCCCTGGGTAAGATCGTACTCTTGGCTTGCGATGCCAAGCTTAGACCAATCCAAAATGAGTTGTCTATCTTTGGTTACATGGTAGGTTGGAGTTCCTTGTTCGTCTAAACGAAATTCTAGACCAATCGTTCCATCAGGAGATTGAAGATTGGCACAATGCTGGCATGAAGCCATGCTGAGTGCGATAAAGCCAAGTAGTAAGATACGTTTCATGATAAAAATTTAATTTTTAATACCACAAAGGTACAGCTTTTTTATGATATATAGAAAAAATCATAATAATATCTAGAAAATTTTGAATAAATTTTAGTAATATTTTGTTATCTGAAAACTATTTTGTACCTTTGCGCTCAAAACGATTATACCATGAAAATAAGATGGCTATTTACGCTGATTTTTGCGAGTAGTATATTGTCGCTATTCCCAAGTAATTACTCGATTTCTTCGGATATTTTGCTGTTGAATAAAGCGCTTGATTCACGTGCTGAATACGAGGGTGTTAAACGGGCTCGTATTGATAGTTTGATGCGTGCTTTATACTTATCCGATGATCCATATCATATCTATAAAAATATCTATGAGGAATATAAATCATATAATTATGATACTGCACTGATTTATGTGCATCTAATGCAAGAAGAAGCACGTGAAAAAGGAGATGAGCACTCTATGGTGGACGCATGTATTGCCAATGCATTTGTATATCTCTCTGGGGGATTGTTTAAAGAAGCTTATGATATTTTAGCCCCGATGGAAAGTGTATATACTAACTTGCCCAACCTATATTATATGACCTACGCACGTCTATTATGGGATATGGCTGATTATGCAGGAGGAGAAAAGTGCAATGCATACAATGCACAAGCAAAGCAATATATTGAACACATTATCAATCGTTATTCTCCTGCGGATTCCGCCCAATATTGGTATCCTATGGCAGCCATAGATTTACGTTCTGCTAATTATGTACAAAGTATTGCACGAATGCAAGAGGTCCTCAAAGATACTCGTTGCTCGGATCATGACTATGCCATCTATGAGAGTTCGCTGGCCTTTCTATACTATCAGATAGGCGATTCAGATAGAGCGCTTCATCATTATATTCGTGCCGCGATATACGATATACAAAGTTGTACCAATGAAACCGTAGCACTACGTATGGTAGCAGAACTATTATTTGAGCAAGGTGAGGTGGACATGTCGGAGCGATATATTCGTATCGCAATGAACGATGCAAAACGGTATCATGCTCGCCACAGACAAGTGAGCATCTCGCAAATATTGCCCATCATAGAACAACAACAAAATGTCAATTATCAACAACAGCGACGAATAGCGATCATCTTGCTGGCAGTAGCGATCATCTTACTCGTCATGTTCTGCATAGCGATGATAGTGACCATGCGTCGCAATAAAATCATCAACGCTGCACGAACCACCATACAGACCATGAATCAAAATCTGATAGTAGCTAACAAACTGAAAGAATCCATGCTGAGCACATTGCTCGCAGGTAACTCACGGTATTTGGCAAGCGTAGAGCAATATCAGCAACGCGTGAAAGAATATGCTGGTCAGAGACGCTACTCCGACCTAATGACCATACCCAAGAACGTGGATGCACATCTAAGGAGAGTAAATATGAATCATCAATTGGATCAGACTTTGCTAGAGTTGTATCCTAATTTTGGGGAAGCATTCAACAACCTACTGCGCCCAGAGGAACGATTTCAGTTGAAGAAAAACGAACTCATGAACACACCCATGCGCATCTTTGCGCTGATTCGACTAGGCATCACACATAATGATACCATTGCAGAGATATTGGATTGTAGTATCAACACTGTTTATACCTACAAAACGAAGACTATCCTACGATCCGACCTTACGGCGGAGGCGTTCTACGATGCACTCATGCAAATATCGGCTTTCGACTAACAATGCTACATATAAACAAAAAATAATATACCATTCTTAATAAAAAGCGCTATTTTTGTCCGAAAAATCAACTTTTATTTGGTTTGTCCAAAAAAAATACGTACCTTTGTGCCTGAAAATCATTACAACTATGCAAAACGAAATCCCTTTGATTGACTGCCCAATTGATTACATCTTTGGCGAAGCAAGCGGTAAAGTGCTCAACGAATATATGCGATTCCCATGTAAGATAAAGTGCGGGGTATATGCATTTATGGCAAAAGGTACAGCCCGTGCTACGGTGAATATTACTCAGTACAATTTCAAGGAGAACGATGTGCTGTATCTCGCGCCCAATAGTTTCTTTCTCGTGCACGAGTTTAGCGAGGATGCACGTGTGATGTATATTGTGCTTTCATCATCGTTTTTAGAGAAAAATGCTTATAGCATTCGCCGACCACGTTTGGCGGGAATGGATGCCTGTCAAATAGTGCATGTGACAGAGGAACAAAAGCAAGTCATCCTGCATTTCTCGTCTGTATTGGAGGAGGCGGTGAACTGCACCCCTAGCATGATCGATGCCGAGCGTATGGTGCATATTTACAACTTGATTCATCTGGTATTCCACGATTATTTTGTGGCCAATAGCGAAACTAAGACTCAACCAATGGATCGCAAAACAGAGATATATCACGAATACAGCGAATTGGTGATGAAGCACTATCGTGAGTGGCATCACGTGGCAGAATATGCTTCGGCTATGCATATCACGGTGCCGCACCTCTGTTCTACCATCAAGCAAGTGAGTTCACGCACTGCAGGCGACTTGATTGTGGAGGCCATTGTTACCGATGCCAAAGCCCAACTCAAATTATCCATAGCTCCTGTAAAAGAGGTAGCAGGCAACTTGGGATTTGAAAATGTGGCCTTCTTCAACCGATTCTTCAAAACACATACAGGCATTACGCCTAAGAACTACCGAAACGGAGAAGATTAAGCCGGTTGTTGTGCTTGTTATTCTGCTATCCTTGTATAAGGGTAGCAGAATTTTTTTGAACTACATGCCTAATTGCAATCGGAAACGTACTGCCCACCATGGCGTGGTAGGGTCGTTGAGATGTGTCAGACGGAAGATTCCATACACTTCTCCAATTCGTAATATATTGCCAATTCCTACACCCATCTCTACATATGGGATATTCAGCGCACTCATCGTGCTATATCCCGTTTGCGTGCTAGGAAAAGCCAATATTTCTTGATGTGTTTCTTTTAGACTGCCATATGCTACCTTTAATTCAAGTAACTCTCGGAGGCGTGCATAGCGCACACCTGGAATCAAATTGAATAATATACCTTTACCATTCCAATGTGCATGTAAGGCAATATACTTATCTGCTGCGTATTGATAGTTGTTCATCAGTGAGAAGCGATAGGTATCGAATACATGTGTTTGGTTTCCAGCAAAATGGTATAGCAACGGATATGGAACCTTGCCCAGCACTAATCCCGCTTGTAGCAAATAATTCAATTCGCCAGCCATGCCTAGGTCCACATTGTGGCGCAACATCAACTGTAAGTTGCCATACATATGATAGGATGGTATATGGTCTAGATGATAACTACCTAGCTCAGCACCCACGTATATTACTGGTAAATGATTGTAGATATGTCGGCGTTGGAAATAGGTGTCCAGTTTACGTTCGTTGAAACTAACGCGTGCTGTAGCGCCCAAAGTAGCATAGAACACGGATGGCTGACTATGGTAGTTACGCGTAGGTTCTCCGTAACCTGTTTTGCCTATCTTGATGTACGCTTGTGTCTCCAAATACTTATTCCAGTCATCCGCAAACTGCACCCGTGCTTCTTGCTTACGGGTCAGCGTATTATAATAACCATCAGGGTTAAACGGTAGTGCCTGCATGAGGCGTGTCACTAGATTGATTTGCGGATTGAAGATGATATTCTCACGTGTAAGTTCGTAGAAGTCGTCTACGTCGGCATACACATACTCATCGCTATATCTTAAGTACATCACATGTCTACGTTCACTGGGCATGGCTATATTGATTTGTCCAAACCCCTTCCATGCACGATCACCAAATCCGTAAGCAACCATAGCTTCTAGACATACATTTTCCCATAAATCTCTTGTGGTTCGCAGTGGGATACCGATGCGAAGCCCTTCGCTTTTGTTGAGTTTGAACACATGATGCACCTTACCTATCTCTACGTATTTGCTTGTGGGAATGCAGCCCGTATTCAACACATATGCCACCAATTTCGCTGTCTTGAAGAGAGGTGTATTGTTCAGACTGTCCAGTGCTGGTAGGATAATATCCTCCATTGCCCTAGTTGTATCAAGTGGGGTGATTGCAGGTGTGGTGTCGGTGGGGAAATAGTTACTGCGTGTGAGTAGTAGCGTTGGAAATATATGTACTGTATCACTCAGTGATGGTGTTTTGATAGCAAAATCCATCAGTAGACTCATTTGCTCTGTTTGCAATTGATTGTTCGGCGCAAAGGTTTGACGGATTGTGAATTCCTTGAGATAGTTGATGCTCGTTTGTGAGGGCATGTGTACTTTGATACTACGTAATGCGCAACTAGCAGAGTCGATGGTCATCTCGCCATTAAAGGTGGCATAGAAGGGATTCTTCGTTTTGAAATGTAACAAGTAGTGCTTCTCATCAGCCACCTGCATGCTATCCACGAGGTAGTATTGGTAATAGGTGTTTCCAGATGCGGCTAACGGACTCAGCATTGATGTACTGAGAAAAGGTAAACTATTGTCGTAGAAGTCAAATGAAGTTGGAATCTGCCCCAACAGCAATTGGTAATCGGTCAATGTAAGCAGTGTGGCTTCTTCTCGCACACTATCCGCCAGTTGTTGTCGCCAATATAGGGGTATCAGGTAGCTACTATCTTCTTGCTGTATCATACCGCTTTGCAAGCTGTTCCACAGCGTACGCTTTAAATGTTTTGACTGAATGTCTGATACATATAGCGCCGTATTGCCTGCTTCGCAAGGGACTGCAGCTCGCTTGTTGGCAGCACGCTTTGCCCGCACCTTATCCATCAACGCTAAGGCAGGGTTGTTGCCAGGAATGATAAACACTTCCTGCAAACTGCCCACCTTCTCCCGCAGCGCAATATCAATCCCCGATTGGGTATATGGTTCAATCTTAAATCGTTCGGTATGATAACCTACTGCACTTACCACCATAGTACGTGTCTTATCCATTTGCTCACGCAGCAAGAATAATCCTTCTGTGTTGGTCATTGTGCCTAACTGTGTTCCTTGCAGATAGACGTGTACATTCGGTAGCGGTTCGCCCGTGTTGGCGTCATATACTTCACCTACAACAATGGTTTCCTGTGCCGATAGTCCATAGACTATAGCACATAATCCGAAAAATATGAAGATCAATCGTTTCATCTGTTCTCAGGATGGAATTTTAATACAGCTTCTCGCAAATCATGAATATCTACATGCGTATAAATTTCTGTCGTACTTATGCTTTCATGCCCAAGCAGTTGCTGAATGATTCTCAGGTCGGCTCCGTTCTGTAATAGGTGTGTAGCAAACGAGTGGCGTAGCGTGTGTGGTGAGATGGTCTTTTGTATCTCTGCCTTGCGTGCTAAGCTCTTGATAATAGTGAAGATCATTGCACGCGTCAGTTGCCTACCATAGCGATTTACAAATGCAATATCAATGGCTTCGGGTTTGATATCTAGTGCGCTGCGGTCTTGCATCCAATATTTGAACCACTCTACCGCCACGGGTGATACTGGCACTAATCGTTGTTTACTGCCTTTGCCCGTGATGCGCATGTATCCCTCTTGGAGGTACATGTCGCTTAATCGCAGATTCACCAGCTCGCTCACGCGCAGTCCACTGCCATATAGCATCTCAATGATAGCACGATTGCGATGGCTCTCGCTTTTCGACATGTCAATTTGCGCAATCATTCGATCTATCTCATCTACCGATAGCACGTCTGGCAGATGCATCTCTTTTTTTGGGGTTTCAATGAGTTCCGAAGGGTCTTGCTCAATATAGTGATGATAGAGTAGAAAGCGATAAAACGCATGTATTCCTGCCACTAAACGGGCTTGCGTGCGCACAGAAGCAATCTCTTTGAAGGTGTCAAATACAAATGCCTGCAAATCGTCAAAACTGGCATGCACTACATCAATTCCATGTTTATCCGCATAATCCTGAAGTCGCTGATAATCCCTTAGATAAGCATCTACTGAATTAATACTCAGTCCTTTTTCCAATTTTAGATATGTGCGGTACTCTTGCTCTAACATCTGTATGTTATCTATAGATTGCAGGCCCCTTGTAAGTGGCGTGATAATGTGTAGAATCTTCGGTGTAGAGGTTAAAGTCCAAAACCACATCCTCCGCCTCGTATTCGATGGTCATGTTGCCTCCTGTCATCAATAGGATATGTTGTATCTGATCCTCTGCTATCACGAGCACGTATGTGCCCGTCACATTACCATCAAAACTAAGGCCTCGCAAGAAGGTCATCTCCTTCGCAATACTATCCATCTCATATCGTCCTGCTGGCAAACGCTTTGTGCTATCCTTTGCAACAAACACGTCGGATAGATATAGGTTGCATCCTGTACCCGAGATATGCCAAGCGGAGTCGTAATCCAATCCATCGGAGAGCAGGTCAATGGCGTACACTTGGTGTCCGCTATTGTAATAGTCTTCATATGTTCTAAAATCAGCAATGGTATATATGCTGTCCACCTGCTGCGTGATAGGATGAGTAGGGACGTTGTGTGGCGTACATGCTAATACCAGTACCAATATGATTATGTATAGATATGCTTTCATCTTTCCATGCTAAATATTTATCTTTCTTGCAGGTATCCATGACGATATTGCGCCCAAGGCCAATACTACTAGCAATACCATTGCGATATCCCACCCCTGTACCGCTATAGGATATGCATCAATCACATACTCAGTACCATTACCCAACTTTAACAGTCCTAAGTGCTCTTGAAGTAGGCATACGCCTAGTCCTATAACCAGACCACCGATGGCACCAATGGTGTTCACCAGCCATCCTTCGAGCATAAACACCCTGCGAATCATTCCGTCGTTTGCGCCCAGGTGCGATAGAGTACGAATGTCTTGTTGCTTATCAATGATGAGCATTGATAGCGAACCAATGCCATTGAATGTGGCAATCAGCAGTATGAATATCAGTAGTAATGCAGTTAGCAGTTTCTCCACTCGCAGGATGCGGAAGAAGTCTTCTTGCTGTTCGTAGCGATCTTGCAACACATACCCATCGCCTAACACCGCAGTTATCTCTCGTTTAGCATGTTTGATGCCATATCCGTCAGTGATAGCCACTTGTAATGCACTTACTTCTTGCTTCTCATAGTCTAGAAGACGGCGTGTTAGCTCGATATCTACAAGCATCAAGTTGTCGTCATACTTCTGCTGATTCACTGCGAAAGTGCCTGCAATGAAGCATGTCTCTTGGTTGAAATTCGCATCTGGACGCAGCATATTTACTTTTCCTTCCCGCTTGGGGGCATATACTTTCAGTGCGTTGATAAATCGCGCACCAATACCTAATTTCCACGCCAATCCTTGCCCCAGCACGGCTCGGTCAAAGGCACCATCGTACACCTCGTAATGTCCGTCTGTAATGATGTTCTCAATACCCGTTAGAAGAGCAAATGCAGAGTCTACGCCCAATAACTGTACGGGCATCTGCTTATCCTCAAAATACACCAAAGCAGTTTCCTGAATGCTTTCGCTTAGCATATCTACGCAAGGCAGATTAAGTAGAAGATCTTTCTGCTCATCGTTGATGCTGAAAGTCTTGCCTGCTTTGGCAGTGATACGCAAGTCGGGGTCGAATTCTGAAAATAATTGCTCTACCATCACCCCAAAACCGTTCATCACGCTCAGCACACAGATCATGGCAGCCGTCACCACACCTACTGCCACAGATGATATGGTTGTGATGATATGGATGGCGTTAAATTGCTTTTTAGCAAATATATACCGCCATGCTATTTTAAGTTCTGTCTTCACCTTATTGCTTCAGCAGTTCGTCAATGCGAGCCATCTTGTCGATGGTTTCATCAAGGTGGAAGTGCAGTTGAGGAATGATACGCAATTGATGGCGTTGCATATGTCCCATTTCGCCGCGGATTTTCGCAGTGTCTTCTTGCACCTGGGCGATGGTGCTTGCTACTTTGTCTTGCGGGAACACACTCAGATAGACGTGAGCAATGCTCAAGTCGGATGATACTCTGACTTCGCTTACGGAGATGAGTGTACCGCGTATTGTGCGCGCGTATTTCAATAAAATATCGCTTAAATCTTTTTGGATCAAGCGTTCAATCTTTTGTTGTCTTGTTGTTTCCATAATTGAGTTTCTAATCTTTAAACTCTAAATCCTAAACTCATTATACGCAATAAGGGAAAGGAGTGTGTACTCTTTTCCCTATGCTGATGCCTTAGGAAAAAGCCCTAAGGTTGTCTAATCGTTGATTAGCGTTTGTGACGACCTTCGTCAGCTACAGTCAATTTCTTGCGACCGTGTGCGCGACGAGCTGCCAAAACACGACGACCATTTGCAGTAGCCATACGAGCACGGAAACCGTGTTTGTTACGACGACGACGTTGACTTGGTTGGAATGTACGTTTCATTGTTTCTTTATCATTTTGTGCCCCATCTCGTGGGCTGGTTAATAATTTCGTGCGAAAAAGCGTGCAAAGGTACTACAAAAAAAGCAAATGGGCAAATTTTTTGAGAAAAAAATGTCATTTTATATAAAAAAGTTGACTATTTGCTATATTGAAGCTGCTTGTACAGCGTAGCATTCTTAACAAAAAGCAGAAAAGACTATTCCCATCCAATGGTTGTCATCAGGGGATAGTGGTCGGAGTAGCGCTTTTCGCCTACGCGGCAAGTGAGCGGATGAAGGCATCTGGAGCAGAAGATGTAATCGATGCGTATACCAATACCATGACGTTGGTAAGTGGCACCATATCGCCCAAAACTACTTTCGGCAAAGCAGTCGCGCATGCCGAGATTCATCGTCCAATAGACCAATGATAGCGGCAAAGCATTGAAGTCCCCCGCTGCAATTACCGGATAGGGCGATTGGCGAATGGTGCGGCGTACTTTTTGCACTTGTTTGCGGCGCAGTTGGCTAGTCTGAGTAAGCTTGCGATTGAGTGAGCTTTCTTTGAAATGTCCTGCGGTGAGCGAGTCGATTCGGAAGTCGGAATCCTCCAGCTTGAAACTCTCTAGATGGTTGACAATCAGACGAATGGTGTCGCTGTTGACCACTACGTCGCACTGGCTACTGATGTTGGAGTTGGACTCGTAGCGTACGGTTTGCTTGTTGATGAGCGGATAACGTGAGAAGACCACATTGCCAAACTGACGTCGACTGTTGTAGTGTTTGAAGTCATAGTACGTGTAGGGATATTGGCGCATTGCCTCGCGCAGCATCGGCAGGGTAAGTCGTTGACCACTCTTATATACTAAAACCTCTTGTAGGCAGACGATATCAGCATCCATGCGGTTGATATATTGTAGCATTGCTAGTTTGGCGTCAAGACTCTCGCCAATCATCATGGCATGGGTGTTGTAGGTCAATACCTTGAGTTCGTGGGCCCATTTAGTATGGTGTTGCCATGGCATACGATGGGAAAAGAGCGACCACGTACACCAGAAGATGATGAGTGCGACAATAGTCCAAAATATGCGGCGGATAATTCGAAACATGTTTTTTATGAATATTAAACCCTGAACTACTTTGGTTCGAGGGTGATGAGTGGGATAAGCATCTCCTCCATCGAAATACCTCCGTGTTGGAAGGTGTTGCGGTAGAATTGTGCGTAGTAATTGAAGTTGTTAGGGTATGCGAAGAAGTCGTTGCTTGTGCAGAACATATAGCTGCTACTGACGTTCGGGCAAGGCAATCCAACGTGTTTAGGACGCGCTATTTCGAAGCAGTTTTTGGCACTGCAATTGAGGGCTTTGCCTACTTTGTAGCGAAGGTTGGTGTTGGTGTTTTTATCTCCAATGATCTGTACGGCATTGTCCACGCGTGTGGTGCCGTGGTCGGTGGTGAGCACTACCTTATAGCCGAGTGCAGCAATTCGGCGGAACATTTCCGCCGTAGGCGAGTGCTTGAACCAACTGAGGGTGAGGCTGCGGTAGGCGGCCTCGTCGTTGGCCAATTCACGCATCATCTTACTATCGGTGCGTGAGTGGGATAGCATGTCGATAAAGTTGATTATCACCACGTTAAGCGGTGTTTTGAGCCCCTTAAACTGACGGGTAATCTTCTCGCAAAAGTCGCTTTCGTTGACCTTGTAATAGGTGTAGCCATAGCGTTTGCGGAATCGGTCGAGTTGAGTTTGAATTAGGGCTTCCTCGTTGTTGTTTTTGCTCTCTTCTTCGTCTTCGTCAATCCACAGGTTGGGGTACATCTCCTGAATTTGCTGCGGCATCAGTCCCGCGAAAATGGCATTGCGGGCATACTGTGTGGCAGTAGGTAGGATGGAGGTGTACATCTGTTCCTCTTTGATGGTAAACCACTCCGAGAGAAGGGGTTGGATAATCTTCCATTGGTCGTAGCGGAAATTGTCGATGACCACGAAGAATACTTTCTCGCCAGCATCGAGCATAGGGAAGATGGTTTGCTTCATCAGGTCGGGCGACATGAGTGGGCGCTTGGCTCCTTGTGCAAACCACGACTCATAGTTCTTAGCGATGAACTTGGCAAACTTCGTGTTGGCTTGTTCGCGCTGCATATGCAACATCTCGTGCATGGCAGAGTCCACATTCTCCAACTCTAACTCCCAACGTGTAAGGGTGCGCTCTACTGCCATCCACTCCTCGATGGTAGTGGCGGTGTCGATCATATAGGTGATGTCGGAGAACTCTTGTCGGTAGGTGGTGTTGGTATGTTCCTCTACAATCTCGCGCTGGTGGATATGCTTTTTGAGGCAGAGTAGTATCTGACTCGGGTTGACGGGTTTGATGAGGTAATCGGCGATTTTTTGTCCGATGGCTTGCTCCATGATGTGCTCCTCCTCGGATTTGGTGATCATCACTACGGGCAGGGTGGGGTGCAAGTCTTTAATCTCTTGCAGGGTCTCTAATCCTGATAGACCAGGCATATTTTCATCGAGGAAAACAATATCAAATCGCTGCTCTTGGCAAGCTTCGATGGCGTCTTGCCCACTATTGACAGGGGTAACTTCGTAGCCTTTTTCTTGCAAATAAATGATGTAGGGTTTTAGCAAATGAATCTCATCATCTGCCCAAAGTATTCGGTTCATAGTTTTGCCATTTGTTTATTAGGTTTTGTATATCTTCGGGCCATTGGCTATCGAAGTTCATCTCTTCTCCGGTTCGAGGATGCTTAAATCCCAATGTCTTGGCATGTAGCACTTGTCGTGGACAGAGTGCAAAACAGTTTTGGATATACTGTTTGTATTTCTGTGTAGGCACTCCTTTGAGTATCTCCATGCCGCCGTATTTCTCGTCTGCAAAGAGTGGGTGTCCTATACTTTTCATATGCACGCGTATTTGGTGGGTGCGTCCTGTTTCTAGGCGACACTCTACGAGTGTTACATAGGGATAGCGTTCCAATACGCGCCAATGAGTGATCGCTTCTTTGGCGTTAGGGTTTTCGGCGATATCCCATATGCGATAGATGGTGCGGTCGCGATTATCGCGTGCCAATGCGCCCTCTACGGTACCTGCGTCCTCGCTAAACGTTCCCCATACGAGAGCATTGTAGGTACGACGGGTCGTATGCTCAAAGAACTGCATACCCAGATTTGTTTTCGCTTCGGGGGTCTTAGCAATAAGCAGCAGTCCGCTGGTGTCCTTGTCAATGCGGTGCACTAGACCGATATTGGGATTGTTGATGTCCAGTTTCCCTTGAAAATAGTACGCTAGGGCATTGAGCAAAGTGTGTTCATAGTTGCCGTGCCCAGGGTGTACTACCATACCTGCGGGTTTGTTGATCACCACCAAGTCGTCATCTTCATATACGACGTCTAGTGGGATATTTTCAGGATGAATCGTATAGTCGTGAGGTTCGTGGTCCAATAGCACTTGGATCACGTCATAGGGTTTAACCTTGTAGTTGCTGCTCACGGGCTTGCCGTTCACCCATATATGCCCGGCATCGGCAGCGTTTTGGATGCGGTTGCGTGAGGTACCTGCCATATGCTGCGTAAGAAACTTATCCACACGCAGTAGCGCTTGACCTTTGTCCACCTCGCATCGCCAACGCTCCCAAACTTCGTCTTGTTCTATGTTTTGTATATTGTCTTCGTTCATAACCTTTCACCTATAACCTATTGCCTATTGCCTATTGCCAATAGCCCCTCCGTGGCTTGCTCAAAAAAACTCCTCCTCGTCCTCAATATTATCCGCTGTTACGGTCTTTTCTATATCAGTAGAGAGTTTGAAATTGACCGTTGTACCTTCCACAACAACTGTGCCACTGGTTGGCTCCTGCGAATATACGATATATTGTTCTTGCGTCTCTTCGGTAGGTTCTACATCATATTCCACTCGTCCCACGCTCAGCGAGTGTCCCATCAGCCACGAACGTGCTTCTGTGAGCGACTTGCCGACGATCGACGGTACGGTCACTTGTTGAATACCAGGACCTTTGCCCACGTGTAGGTTCACCACGGTACCTTCTGGCACTTGAGTGCCTGCTGGGATTGGAGTATCTTCGGTGCGTATATCCAAAACAAGATCTTTGTATGTCGATGGTTCATAGATGATTTCGCCTAGTTCTAGTCCCAATGCTTTGAGGGTGGACTCGGCCTGTCTCAAACTCAAATCGCGCAACTCAGGCATGATGACAGGACGACGAAAACGCGCATTCTGAATCGCATAGACGGTTCTGCCTTGTTTCACTTTCGAACCTGCCTTTGGATTTTGCTCAAGCAGCGTACCAAGAGGTGTTTTCTGCGAGTAGGTAGAGTCTATAATCGCCAATTGAAGTCCCTCGGC
>JAZKZF010000042.1:0-5220 GCA_045612525.1 Paludibacteraceae bacterium
ATGCAAGCGGCTATTGAGGGGAAGATGTACACCCAACAATATCCTATTGACTCAGACGCGCCTGTATATACCAAGGAGGTAGATGCTGCCAAACTATGGAAGAAAGTGATTCATAATGCGTGGAAGTCAGCTGAACCTGGCGTATTGTTTTGGGATACCATCACCAAAGAGAGTGTGCCTGATTGCTATGCAGACCTCGGTTACAAGACCGTTAGTACCAACCCTTGCGGTGAGATTCCATTGTGTCCATACGACAGTTGCCGTCTCTTGGCTATCAACCTGTATAGCTACGTGAAGAATCCATTTACAGCCGAGGCAGCGTTTGATTTTGAACTTTTCAAGAAGCACGTGGCTGTAGCTCAGCGCATGATGGACGACATTATCGATCTCGAGGTGGAGAAGATTGAGAAGATCTTAGCTAAAGTAAATTCCGATCCTGAGGCGGAAACCATCAAGCGTACCGAGCGCGAATTGTGGGAGAAAATTTTGGCAAAGACCACCCAAGGTCGTCGTACTGGTGTAGGTACTACCGCAGAGGGTGATATGCTTGCTGCTATGGGATTGCGCTATGGTACACCAGAGGCGACTGCCTTCTCGGTAGAGGTACACAAAACCTTGGCTTTGGCAGCATACCGCAGTAGCGTAATGATGGCTAAGGAGCGTGGTGCATTCAAGGTGTATGATGCTAAGCGTGAGGAGAATAACCCATATATCCAACGCATCAAGGAGGCCGATCCAGAGTTATATGCACTCATGGTAGAGCACGGCCGTCGTAACATTGCCTGCTTGACCATCGCACCTACGGGTACAACAAGTATCATGACCCAAACTACCTCTGGTATTGAACCAGTCTTCCAACCAGTATATCGTCGTCGCCGCAAGGTGAACCCTAACGATAAGAACGTACACGTAGATCTCGTGGATGAGGTGGGAGATAGCTTTGAGGAGTATGTGGTATTCCACCATAAGTTTATCACTTGGATGCAAGCCAATGGTTATGAGTACGATCCTGCTCATCGCTATACGCCAGCCGAGATTGATGAGTTGGTACAAAAATCGCCATACTACAAGGCGACCGCCAACGATGTGGATTGGATGGAGAAGGTGCAAATGCAAGGTGCTATCCAAAAGTGGGTAGATCACTCTATCTCAGTAACTATTAACTTGCCTAACGATGTGAGCGAAGAGCTCGTAGGTAAACTCTACGAAGAGGCTTGGCGTTGTGGTTGTAAGGGTTGTACGGTATATCGCGATGGTTCACGTACTGGTGTGCTTGAGGGTATCAAAGAGAAGAAGAAAGAGGAGAAGAAGGACGAGAAGAACTGCGTTTGCTTTGATAATAAGGTACGCGTGCGTCCTGCGGAGTTGGAGTGCGATGTGGTTCGCTTCCAAAACAACAAGGATAAATGGATTGCCTTCGTTGGTTTGAAAGATGGTGTTCCATACGAGATCTTTACTGGTCTTGCTGACGATGAAGAGGGTATTCTATTGCCTAAGTCTGTGACCAAAGGTAAGATTATTCGCGTCGTACAAGAGGACGGTACCAAGCGTTATGACTTCCAATTTGTCAACTCTCGTGGCTTCAAGACTACCATGGAGGGTTTGAGTTACAAGTTCGACAAAGAGTTCTGGAACTATGCTAAACTCATCTCGGGTGTCTTGCGTTATGGTATGCCTATTGACCAGGTTATCAAGATGATTAGCACCCTGCAAATGGATTCTGAGTCCATCAACTCATGGAAAGTGGGTGTGGAGCGTGCGCTCAAGAAGTATATCCAAGATGGTACTGTGGTACAAGGACAAAGTTGTCCTAACTGCGGCAACGCCTTGATCTTCGAAGAGGGTTGTATGCATTGCCGCGAGTGCGGATATAGCCGTTGCGGAGGATAAAGTATTCATCTTAAATCATACTAAATAGCGTATGCCAAATGGCATGCGCTATTTTTATATACACCTTTTATTATGCTTTCAATCGTATACCCTTGGTATACCCTTGCTATACCATGATGAGGGATTAATTATACCGATAACCAATTATCTCCTCTAGGCGAAAGGACAAAAAAATAAGGTGCCCGAAAGGACACCTTATTTATATATTCACTATTTCTAAATTCTATTAGAACAAGTAGCGAACACCAAGGCTAACACCGTAGAAACCTGCTGTGTTGAAAGCAACAGTTTTGTTGCCTGCTACGATACCAATGTTAGGACGATAATCTACAGAAAGTTGCAATGGGAACCAGAAGTTGTACTCAACGCCTACGTGACCTACTGCACCTGCATACACAACTGGAGCATTGAAGCCATAGATACCTACACCAGCACCTACACCAAGTGACCAGTTCCATGTACCTTTCTCGTTCCAAGGAATTGCTGTACCGAATGGGTTGATCCAATCGTAAGTAGCGGTAGCACCGATACCAGCGAACATAGGAATGTTTACAGACAAGTCAATCATGTTAGCCTCACCGAGAGCGTGTTGGTAAGATACGTCAATACCGTAACCAATGTTAGCAC
The DNA here is from genome assembly GCA_045612525.1 of Paludibacteraceae bacterium. Taxonomy (GTDB): domain Bacteria; phylum Bacteroidota; class Bacteroidia; order Bacteroidales; family Paludibacteraceae; genus Colicola. Next base: position 2,518 of record JAZKZF010000042.1, read on the forward strand.
CAATTGCGCGTGGTTGAGCTACAGCAGTAGCAGCGCCTACAATTGCTAAGATAGCAACCAATAAGAAACTTTTCTTCATAATATTCAAATTTTGTAAAAAAATAATAAATTTGTTTTATAATAGATTAATACCTTAAAACTAAATTTTCCGCAAAGTTAGTATATTTTTTTTAATTATGCAAGTATTTTATTATATTTTTTTAATTTTTTGTTTGTCACTAATGACCACGTACAAACACACCTTCGGCTTGATTGTCTAGGAAACAGCAATCCTCCGAATGTTCCTCGGCGAATGCAGTTGCCTGTTCGTGTATGTATTCCTCGTACGTCATCAACGCAATTTGGCGCCAAACTTATCTTCAAATATCTTTTGCAGTTTGGCCATGATGGCCTCGATTTGCTTGTCTTTCAACGTATTATCTGCGTCTTGCAAGATGAATGACAAGGCATAACTCTTCTTACCTGCTTCCAGGTTCTTTCCTTCGTATACGTCGAAGAGGTTTACGGCCTTCAGCAATTTCTTCTCGGCAGCCAAAGCAGCTTTAGCAAGGTCTGCGAACTTAACCGACTTGTCCACCAAGAGGGCAAAGTCGCGTTTCACCTCTGGGAATTTTGGTAGGTCATTGATTACAGGCTTGTATTGTTTGTTGAGTTTGAGCAGCATGTTCCAATCGAGGTCAGCATAATATACAGGGTTGTCGATGTCAAACGCCTTGAGCAGTTTGCCATTCACCACGCCCAGCGTACCAATCTGCTTGCCGTTAGGTGCTTTGATCACCATACCATCGGAGCAAAGTTCGCTCTCCAAGGCCTCCATCGTGCAGTTGCTGATATTCACGCCCAAACGACGGAGCACGTTGTTTACATATGCCGTCAGGGTGTAGAAGGATACTTTCTCCTCTTTTTGCACCCATGATTGTGCGGTCTTGTTACCAGTCAACCATAATGCCAAGTGTGGCTCTTCGCTGTAGGCATAGAGTGGGTCATATACCCAATGTGGGTCTTTGGCTTGACGGTCGGCGATCTTTTGTGCGTTGTAGTGGTAGCAGTTGCCAAACTCATAGAATTTCAAGTCGGCATTCTTGCGGTTGGCATTGCGTTGGATGCTCTCCAGACCGCCAAAGAGCAATGTCTGACGCATCACGCCCAAGTCTTGACTCAACGGATTTATGATCTTCACGCAGGTAGCTAGCGACAATCCCTCTAATGGCTCGTAGTACGACACCTTAGTCAGCGAATTGTTCAGTATCTCGTTGAATCCCTGTGCTGTCAATTGCTCAGAGATTCGAATCTGCAAAGCCACTGGATTGGGCTTTGGATTATAACTCAATGAGGTATTCAATTTCTCTGGGAACTCCACATTGTTGTAGCCGTAGATACGCAAGATATCCTCCACTACATCGCACTCGCGTTGTACATCCACGCGATAGCGAGGTACGCCCAATTGCCATACCTTGCCCTCTTTGCTCACAATCTCCACTTCCATAGCACGAAGGATACGCTCGATCAACTCTTCGCCGAGCTCCTTACCAATCAAGGCATGTGCACGGTCGATATTGAACTTTATGGGGAATGGCTTAAAGGTGGTCTTGCCTTGGTCGGTAATCTCCATAGCGATTTCTCCGCCTGCTACTTCTTGGATGAGGAGTGCGCAACGCTTCAATACGTAGAGGGTATTATTTGGGTCGCAACCACGCTCATAGCGGAAACTAGCGTCGGTAGATAATTGATGACGGCGAGCAGTCTTGCGGATGCTTACAGGGTCGAAGTAGGCACTCTCGAGGAAGACGTTGGTGGTAGTCTCTGAGATACCAGAGTCTTGTCCGCCAAATACGCCTGCGATACACATTGGCTCCTCAGCATTGCAAATCATCAAGTCGGCTGCAGACAGGGTGCGCTCTATGCCGTCGAGGGTTACAAATTTCTGACCTTCGGTAGCATTCTTCACAACCACCTTGTTGCCCTTGATCTTATCGGCATCGAAAGAGTGGAGTGCTTGACCCATCTCATGGAGTACAAAGTTGGTCACATCCACCACGTTGTTGATAGGACGGATACCGATGGTGCTCAATGCTTTCTTGAGCCAGTCTGGAGACTCTTTGATGGTAACACCCTTGATACTCACACCCGTATAGCGAGGACATGCTTCAGTATTCTCTACCACTACCTCAATTGGCAAGGCATTGCTTTGTACAGTAAATCCCTCTACAGAGGGTTTTTCTAATCTTATCGCCTTCTCGCCTTCTCGCCTTCTCGCCTCATAATACGCATACAAGTCGCGGGCTACACCATAGTGACTAGCGCCATCAGCACGGTTAGGAGTGATATCTACCTCAATCAATGTGTCATCTTCTACTCCGAAATACTCCTTAGCAGGCATACCTACTGGCGTATCGGCTGGCAACACCATGATGCCGTCGTGGCTGCTACCTACGCCAATCTCGTCTTCAGCACATATCATACCTAGTGACTCCTCGCCACGGATCTTGCCTTTTTTGATGGTGAACTTCTCATCGCCGTCGTAGAGCACGGTGCCTACGGTAGCCACGATGACTTTCTGTCCAGCAGCCACGTTGGGTGCGCCGCAAACGATTTGCAATGGCTCTGCATCGGGGGCCACGCAGGTAGTCGTGATATGCAGGTGGTCAGGGTTTGGATGGTCCACGCAGGTAATCACTTCACCTACTACCAATCCTTCCAAAC
>JAZKZF010000043.1:0-10255 GCA_045612525.1 Paludibacteraceae bacterium
GCCGATAATGAGTGCAAGCGCACGATGAGCAGACATGGGTTTGTAGTCTTCGTTACTCTCTGTTTGAGGGGCATTACCAATACCTTTGAAGTTATGCCAAAGGAAAATCAAGAAGAAGATAAGCAGAATACTACCACCTACACCAGAAATGAAACCACCATTGCCTTGTCCCATTTGGATAGAGCCTAAGTCGCTGAGGGTTGGGTCAGCAATATTCATATTGAATATATGCTCGATTTGCAACCATGATGGGCTATTATATATTGCAAAAAGCAATACAAGAATAGCTGCCAGAAGACTGAATGGTATGTCAAAACGGCGAGTGGATTTTTGAGATGAAATGGGGTAAATAAGTGCAGTAAAACCCAATATTACGAAGATGTTGATGATATTGCTGCCAAGAACATTAGTGATAGCAATCTCGGTGCTACCTTGCCCTACGGCTACCATGTTCACCACAAACTCGGGCATACTAGTGCCGAATGCCACAACGGTAAGACCGATAACGATGTCGCTTACGCCGTATTTCTTTGCCAAGGCAGAAGCACCATCCACGAGCCAGTCGGCACCCTTGATGAGTGCGGCACAACCTAAGATAATCAATGGGATTGCCACCCAAAAGCCGCCGTTACTTAACCACGCATTTAAAAATTCAAACATATATTACACGTTGAAAAGGAAGTGCATGATGTCGCCATCTTGCACGATGTATTCTTTGCCTTCGATACCGAGTTTACCTGCTTGACGGCAAGCGGACTCGCCACCAAGTGCGATATAATCTTCGTATTTGATCACCTCTGCACGGATAAAACCACGCTCGAAATCGGAGTGAATCACACCTGCACATTGAGGCGCTTTGCTACCTGCCTTGAAGGTCCATGCACGCACCTCGTCGCTACCCGCGGTGAGGAAGGTGCGAAGCTCAAGCAACGCATATGCTGCCTTGATAAGGCGGCTTACACCTGACTCTGAAAGTCCGATTTCATCGAGGAACATCTGACGCTCTTCGTAGGTCTCAAGTTCGGCAATCTCGCTCTCAATCTTAGCAGCTACGATAAGCACTTGTGCGTTCTCGTCCTTGACAGCCTCGCGTACTTGCTCTACGTATTTATTACCGTTGACAGCGGAGTTCTCGTCCACATTGCAGACGTAGAGGACTGGTTTGCTGGTGAGGAGCATCGTCTCTTTAGCAACGAGTTCTTCGTCCTTGTTGATGAGTTCCACGGTACGAGCTGACTTGCCTTGAGAGAGCGCATCGCGGTATTTCAGAAGAACATCCAAAGCCACTTTCGCTTGTTTGTCGCCACCGACGCGTACTTGTTTTTCGATTTTTTGGATGCGAGATTCTACGGTCTCAAGGTCCTTGAGTTGGAGCTCTGCATCGATGATATCTTTGTCGCGGATGGGGTCCACAGAGCCGTCCACGTGTACCACATTATCGTCGTCGAAGCAACGGAGTACATGGATGATGGCGTCTGTCTCGCGGATATTTGCGAGGAACTTATTTCCGAGGCCTTCGCCTTTGCTTGCGCCCTTCACCAATCCTGCAATATCTACGATTTCAACAGTAGTTGGGATGACACCGCGCTCCGGTTTGCAGAGTTCGCCGAGCTTGATAAGACGCTCGTCGGGTACGGTGATCACGCCTACGTTAGGCTCAATCGTACAAAAGGGGAAGTTCGCCGATTGTGCCTTGGCATTGCTAAGGCAGTTGAAAAGGGTCGATTTGCCGACATTAGGAAGTCCTACAATACCACACTGAAGTGCCATAATTCTTAGTTCTTAATGAGGTTATGTCCTGTCATTTCTGCTGGTTGCTCGATGCCGAGGATGTGGCAGAGGGATGGTGCTACGTCTGCGAGGATACCATCTTCCAATTGTGCATCGGTGTGCTCCTTGCTCACATATACGAATGGCACTGGGTTGAGTGAGTCCGCAGTGTTAGGTGAACCGTCGGCGTTGATAGCGTTGTCGCAGTTGCCGTGGTCCGCAATGATGATGATCTCGTAGTCGTTCTTGAGAGCGGTCTCTACCACTTGGTTTACACAATTGTCGATGGTAGTAACAGCTTTCTCGATAGCTGTATACACACCTGTGTGACCCACCATGTCTCCGTTGGCGAAGTTGAGGGTAATATAGTCGTACTTTTGTGTGTCAAGTGCCTCGCAGAGTGCCTCAGTCACCTCAGGAGCAGACATCTCAGGTTGGAGATCGTAGGTAGCTACCTTTGGTGAAGGGATTAAGATGCGCTCCTCGCCTGCGTACTCTGCCTCGCGTCCACCGTTGAAGAAGAAGGTCACGTGCGCGAACTTCTCGGTTTCAGCGATACGGAGTTGCTTGAGGCCTGCGTTGCTTACGATCTCACCCATGGTGTTTTGCACGTTCTCTTTTGGGAAGAGGATGTGCAAGCCTTGGAAAGAAGAATCGTATGGGGTCATGCAGTAGTATTGGAGATTAGGAATGGTGGTCATACCATTCTCAGGCATATCTTGTTGAGTGAGCACGATGGTGAGCTCTTTCGCACGGTCGTTGCGGTAGTTGAAGAAGATCACTACATCGCCTTCCTCGATGGTAGCCACTGGCTTGCCGTCGCGAACATGTACGATTGGCTTGATGAACTCATCGGTTACGCCCTCTGCATAACTCTCTTCTACGGCCTTGAGCATATCTTCCGATGCTTTACCATCGCCCTTAACGATACAGTCGTAAGCGACTTTCACGCGCTCCCAACGTTTGTCGCGGTCCATGGCGTAGAAGCGACCTTGGATAGATGCAATCTCGCCGCAGCTGGTAGCCAAGTGTTGTTGGAGTTGGTCAATGAAACCGAGACCAGACTTAGGGTCGGTGTCACGACCATCCATAAAGCAATGGATAAAGGTTTTGCCGTCTAATCCGTAGGTTTTGGCAATATCGCAGAGGTAGAAGAGGTGATCGAAAGAAGAGTGTACACCACCATTAGAGGTAAGACCCATGAGGTGAAGCTTCTTACCTGTCTCCTTGGCATAACCAAAGGCAGATTTGATTTCTAGGTTTTCGAGAATGCTACCATCTTTGCAAGCGCGGTTGATCTTCACGAGGTCTTGATATACCACGCGACCTGCGCCGATGTTGAGATGACCTACTTCGGAGTTACCCATTTGTCCATCAGGCAAACCCACATTTTCGCCACTGGCTTGGAGTTGGCTGTGTGGGTACTTTTCCAACAATGCGTCCCAGTGTGGGGTTGGAGTGCAAGAGATAGCGTCGGCTTGTGATTTGTTTCCGATTCCCCAGCCGTCGAGAATCATAAGTAATGCTTTTGACATAGTTGTATATTTTTTATAGTTTATTCTTTGGTTTTTGTCGCAAACTTCGGCAAGTTATTATTCAACTTGCAAAGGTACTGCTTTTTTTTGAAAAAAACAAATATATTCTATATTTGCCACTTTAACTATACAAAATACGACTAAAATTTGCACATTTGTAAAAAAAATATTACCTTTGTGCGTTATTTGCAAAATTGTGTAATTATAAAAATAATACTAATTTATCAAAATTATGTCAAAAGTAACTGTAGTAGGCGCAGGTAACGTAGGTGCTACATGCGCAAATGTGTTGGCAGTAAAGAAAGTGACCAGCGAAGTCGTATTGATCGACATTAAAGAGGGCGTTGCCGAAGGCAAAGCTATGGACATCATGCAAACCGCTCAATTGTTGGGTTTTGACACCGTAGTAAAAGGTGTAACCAATGATTACAGTGCGACCGCTGGTTCAGACGTAGTAGTTATCACTTCTGGTCTTCCACGTAAGCCAGGTATGACTCGTGAAGAGTTGATTGGTGTAAACGCTGGTATTGTGAAGAGCGTTGCTAACCAAATCCTTACCTATTCTCCAAATGCTATCCTCGTGGTTGTTTCTAACCCTATGGATACAATGGCTTATCTCACCTATAAGCCACTTGGTTTGCCACGCAATCGCGTGATTGGTATGGGTGGTGCTTTGGATAGCAGCCGTTTCAAATATTTCTTGAGCCAAAAGTTAGGCTGCAACGCTAACGAGGTAGAGGGCTTTGTAATTGGTGGTCATGGTGATACTACTATGATTCCTATGACTCGCTATGCTACTTACAAGGGTATGCCAGTTAGCAGTATGTTGAGCGCAGAGGAACTTGAAGAGGTGGCAAAAGCTACTATGGTAGGTGGTGCAACCTTGACTGGCTTGCTCGGTACTAGCGCATGGATGGCTCCAGGTGCAGCAGCTGCAGCAGTAGCTGATAGCGTAATCAACGACCAAAAGAAGATGATTCCTTGCTCAGCTTACCTTGAGGGTGAGTATGGCTACAATGATATTACCATTGGTGTGCCATGTATCATTGGTAAGAATGGTATTGAGAAGATTGTTGAAATCGAATTGAATGAGGCAGAAAAAGCTTTGTTCGCTGCTAGCGAAGAGGCTGTAGCAAAGACTACGGCTATCTTGAAAGAGATTAGCGTATTGTAATTGTTTATGGCCGATTTATTTCAAAAGTGCCACCATGACCTTTTGGAAGAGGTAAAACGCCGCAATATCTATCCTTATTTCCATACACTGGAGTCACGTCAGGCTCCAGTAGTGGAAATGGAGGGTAAGCGTCGCATCATGCTGGGAAGCAATAATTACCTCGGTTTTACTGAAGATCCTGCTGTTATTGAGGCGGGACACAAAGCATTAGATAAATATGGTACAGGTGTTTCTGGTAGCCGTTTTTTGAATGGAACTCTTGACCTACACATCGAATTAGAAGAAGCATTAGCTCGTTTCACAGGCTATGAGGCGGCCATGACTTGTAGCACTGGTTTTTAGACTAATCTTGCAATTATTTCTACTATCTGCGGTCGCAATGATTATATTTTGAATGACCGTGAGAATCACGCAAGTATTTATGATGCATGTCGTTTGTCTCCTGCTCAAGTGTTGCGTTATAAACACTCGGATATGGAGGATTTGGAAAAGAAACTTCAACAAATTCCAGATTCAGCAGGCAAGCTCATTGTCACAGATGGTGTATTCTCGATGCGTGGCGATATTTGTAAATTGCCAGAAATAGTAGCACTAGCCGAGAAATATGGTGCACGTGTGATGGTAGATGATGCCCACGGTTTTGGTGTATTGGGTCCTGGCGGACGTGGTACAGCTGCACATTTTGGTTTGCAAGACAAGGTGGATTTGACTATGCTCACATTCTCCAAATCATTAGCAAGTATAGGTGGTTGTATGTTGTCAAGCAAAAAGGTGTACGAGTATGTGGCGCACTCATCGCGTCCTTTTATCTTCTCGGCATCCATCACGCCTTGCGGTGCTGCCACTGCTTTGGCTGCCTTGCAACAATTGGAGAAAGATCCGGAACGTCCTACTCGCTTGATGAATATCGCTCAATATTTCCGTACTAAGCTTATTGATGCTGGTGTGAAAATCATAGAAGCCCCTACGCCAATTGTTCCTATTTTTACTTACCATACTCTTAATACGTTGTGGTATGGAAAGGCTTTGTTTGATGCGGGCGTGTATGTGAATCCTGTGATTGCACCTGCTTGTGTGGAGGGAGAATGTTTGTTGCGTACAACTCTCATGGCAACTCATACAGAACCTGTGATAGATGAGGCAGTAGATATTATAGCACGAGTGTTAAAACAGACACCAAAATATTAATGAAAACCTTATTGCTTACTGGTGGCTCTTCGGGCATTGGTTTGACTACCGTCCAACTCTTCGCACAGAAGGGTTGGCGTGTTTTTGAATTAAGCCGTAGTGGCAAAACTACTGCAGAGATTACTCATATTGATTGTGATGTAACTGATGATATTTCTGTGCAGCATGCAGTAGATCGGGTGATGCACTTGACTGATCATCTTGATGTGGTGATAAGTAATGCTGGATTTGGAATATCAGGTCCTATAGAATTTACTTCTGTAGAGGATGCGAAAAAGCAGTTTGATGTAAACTTTTTTGGTGCATTTCGTTTGGCACAATCGGTTTTGCCTATCATGCGTCAACAAGGATACGGTCGCATTATCTTCACATCTTCTGTGGCAGCGGATTTAAGTATTCCATATCAAAGTTTTTATAGTGCTAGTAAATCCGCAATCAATGCTATGGCTTTAGCCTTGGCTAATGAAGTGCGTAGTTTTGGAATACGTGTAAGTGTGTTGATGCCAGGCGATGTGGCTACAGGTTTCACGGATGCGCGTGAGAAAAATATAGAAGGAGCAAACATTTACAAAGGATTGCATTCCGCAGTAGAGACCATGGAGAAAGACGAACGCAGTGGAATGCCCACAACGTTTATAGCGCGTACTTTTTATCGGATAGCTACAGTCAAATACCCCAAGCCTATTTATATTGGAGGAATAACCTATAAGATATTTTGCCTATTGAATAGATTGTTACCTAAAAGGTTGGTAAATTGGATTGTAGGGAAACTTTATTCTTGAAATGCTGTAATTTCAATATGGCGAATAGATCGTAGTAGTTGTTCGCTTTGAATACGTAATTGACTTTGGTTGTTTTCTAATTGTAGAATAACTGGGGTCAATTCTTTTTTTGTTGGTTCGTCAGCAGAGGCATATTGTTTGCGGAGTTGAGTTAAGGTCTGTTGTTCTGCGTGGTATTGTTTGTCCAACTTAGTCCATTCGTTGTACTTATCTCGAGCAGATTGATTTTGGAAATCATCTAATGAATAATAGATGGTTGAATCATTTATGATGAAGCAAAAATCTCCGATTTCATCGGTGTTCTTCTCCATAATATTCACGTTAGAACTATCCTCTTGTGCAATTAAATTTGCTTTTTCAAAATGTTCAAGGCGAGCATATGCTATAAGTGAGTCATTAGAAATATTTCGCCAATATTGTTTTTGCTCAGGGATGAGGAATGAATACACGTGCACTCGTCCAGTATCTGCAAAACGATCGGTAGCTAGGTATCCAATATGATGCACTTCGTCTAAAACAAAGAAATATTCATTGGCAGATGAATTGTATGGCATGCCTAAGTTTTCGGGGGTAGTATAAGTTTCGGTAGCCATATTATAGCGAGAAATATAGATATCTAATCCACCTAATCCGTTGGTATCATTCGCAGCAAAGTAGAGTGTTATTCCATCATTGAGCAAATATGGAGCGCGTTGCTCACGTGTAAAATTGATTGTCTCAGGCAGGGTGTCGGGTGTGGTCCATTGGTCGAGTAGGCGATGGGTTGTTACCAGTAAGTAAGTGGAATCTACAAATGTGCTATGGAGTTGTCGATCACCTCGTTGGTTGGTATAAATGATATTGCGTGTAGCGTCCATAGTCAGCTGTCCGGCCTCTGCAGATAGAGTGCACATATGCAGCATGCTATCTAGTGCGACTTCTACGGAATCAATAACTTGTAGTTGTTCTACTCTTCGAAGATAGCGTTGTGTTTTTTCTGCAAGTGCAATTTGTTGTTGTATATGCGCCTCTCTTTCGTTAGGTTCTTTTAGGTTGTTGATGTAAGTGGAATATGCTTCGATCGCTTCGTCCATATACCAAAGTCGCATATAACTCTCTCCCATGTAGAAATATTTGAGCATGTATCTGTCGCCTGCCTTTTTGAAATATTGAATGGCGGTAGTGTCGTCTCCAAGTTCTTGTGCGCATCGCGCGTAACGATATAAATAAAGTGCGTTGGTAGGATATGATTTGAGAAGTGCGCGATATGCTTCTTGCGCTAGGGCATAGTCACCTGCTTGAAACTGTTTGTCCGCAGTATGGTGTGTTTGTCCAGATAAGGTAATAATGCTTATGATGGATAATATGAGTAGTAGAATTTTTCGCATATCAAGTGCAAAGGTAAGAAAAATTTATGATTTGACAATGTATAAACCATAAAATAATTGTTTTTTTTGCTTAAGTATCACTTAGACATTGCTTAATAACTAACTAATAACTAACTAATAACTAACTAATAACTAACTAATCACTAAGAGATGATGTATAAAATATTGTAAATTGTTGCATGAATGCGAAAAAAATAGTAACTTTGCAGCACTAAGTGTTGATACATTGGATATTTGCGTAGATTAACCGTATTGACACTAAGTATAGGTACAACGCATTGGTACAACATATAGGAATAGCGTATTGGTACAACGTATAGGAATGGCGTATTGGTACAACGTGTTGGTCAATGTTTAGGTACAATGTGTTGACACAAAATACAGGTGCCACGTGTTAGCATAACGAATAGATACCAAGTATTATCATAACGAATAGATACGAAGTGTAAGTGTAAGGTGTGCGAAGGAAGCAATACCATGAAGCATATCTACATAATGAAATTAGTATGAAGCATATACGTATAATATCACCTTCAGGTGCGATAGAAAAGAATTATATAGAGCGAGCTTGTGCTCGATTGGAAAGTTGGGGTATGCAAGTGTCGGTAGGGAAGCATGCCTATGGTGTGTGTGGTCGTTTTGCTGGCACAGCGGAGGAGCGTTTGGAGGATTTGAATGCTGCATTTGCGGATGCATCCGTGGATGTGATTTTATGTTCGCGCGGAGGGTATGGTTTGCAGCAAATAGTAGATAAGATCGTGTTGCCGACACGTCCGAAATCGACTTGGCCTTTGGTGGTGGGATTTTCGGATATAACAGCTCTACATGCAGTTATGAGTTTGCATGGTGTTCCTTCGTTGCATGCTTCGATGTGTAAGGCATTGGCAACATTGGATGAGGAAAGTCCTGTGTTGGGGATGATGCGTGAGGCTTTAGAAAAAGGGAAATCGTTTCAGAATTTCAATAGTAATAGACTGAATGGATATGAAACGATCAAGGAGCAGTTGCGTGGTAGGCGAGTGATAGGTGGTAATTTGAGTGTGCTATATGGTTTGCAGGGTACTCCATATTCGCTGAATGCGATTATAGATAAGATGGATGAATTGCCCGTGTTGTTAATAGAGGATGTCAGCGAGCGCCATTATCATATAGATCGGATGCTAAACAACTTGCGTTTGAGCGGATTGATGGCGCGTTTGAGTGGTGTGATTGTAGGCCAATTTACAGATTGCGGTGATGATGCTTTAATGGGATGTACGGTGCGCGATTCTATCAATCAAGCGTTTGCAGGTTATGATTATCCTGTATTGTGGAATGCTCCATATGGTCATGTGGATGACAATGAACCAATAATTTTATCCACGCTGTAATGCTGTTATAGTTGGTAGGCAAAAGTCACGAACCAACTCCATTCGTGCATTTTTTGTTTAGGCAGAATAGGTGTACGGAGGATGTTATTTAATCCAAAGTCATAGCCAGCTTGCAGGCGGTATCTATCCCATTCCAGGCCACCTCCTAGTCCAAATTGGATGTTGGCTCTATGTAGTTCGTGAGATAGATAACGTTCGTTATAAGTCGTAGTAATACCTTGTTGTTCGAGCCATTGTGTTGTTGGATTGGATGTTTTGTTGTTGATCAAATCATAATTTGTTAGGCCGATTTGGAGTTGTGGTCCTGCGAAAAAGAACATACGTAGTTGTTTCCACAGTGTAATGTTGTAATATGCGCGTGCGGGAATGGTTAATTGCAATTGCAAGATATTGTGTTTTAAGATGTTAATTTGCGCAGATTCTTCGTCTATGGATGGCCAATGTTGGTTGTTTTGTCCATATGTGAATGTCAATAAAGCTCCTGTTTGTATGCTGAAATTATATGGGAGTGTAAAATCAACAGTAGCTCCTACTCTCAAACCATGCATGTAGATAGCTGATGTATCTTGCGTTCGATGATTAAGTTGTGTATACCCGACTTCAAGGTGCCATGGAGTAGAAAATTGATATACTTTTTGCGGTTTCTCCTCTCGAGTAGGATCAAAAAAATCAGCGTTTGCCGTTTGTAAGTCTGGCAATAAGTTTTTGTTATCCTGAGCCTTTGCTGTGATAGAAATGAAAGCTAATGGCAAGATTATATAAAAAATGCGTTTTTTCATCTATTTGTTCTATTTTTCGGCTACAAAGGTACTACTTTCTGCGGAAATATGCAATTTTTTTTGAAAAAATATGCTTTTTCTTGCAAAATATTTGCACAATTCAAAAAAAGGTAGTACCTTTGCAGCCGATTTTCGCCCATAGTGGAGAAAATGGTGCCATCGTCTATCGGTTAGGACAAGAGATTTTCATTCTCTAAAGCGGGGTTCGATTCCCCGTGGCACTACAAATAACGAAAAGTATAACAACTAAATTACATTACATTTAAGAGATGGCAAATCATAAATCATCT
>JAZKZF010000044.1:0-70133 GCA_045612525.1 Paludibacteraceae bacterium
ACCACCCATACCGAGCATGATCTCTTGTTTGATACGGTTCTCCCAGTCGCCACCATAGAGTTGGTGAGTGATTTGGCGATCCCACTCAGAGTTCATCTCGTTGTCGGTATCGAGCAAGTAGAGGTTGATACGACCTACAGCCACCTTCCACAAATATGCCTTCACAGTGCGCTCTGGGTAAGGAACCTCGATGATCATTGGGGTTCCGTCAGCCTCTTTCACTTGAGAGATAGGAAGGTTAGAGAAGTTTTGTGCCTCGTATTTAGCGATTTGTTGTCCTTCTGGAGAAAGTGTTTGTGTGAAGTAGCCATAACGATAGAGGAAACCGATAGCGGTCATATCCACATTGCAGTCAGATGCCTCTTTGAGGTAGTCACCTGCCAATACGCCAAGACCACCAGAGTAAATTTTCAATACCTGGGTCAAACCATACTCCATTGAGTAGTAAGCTACGCTAGGTTTCTTTGCGTCTTTTGGCTCATCCATATATGCGCGGAACTCAGCATATACAGCGTCGAGCTCCTTCATGAACGCTTTGTCCTTGCTGAGCTCCAACATACGATCATAGCTGATAGTATTGAGCAATACAACAGGGTTAGATTGCGCTTGGTGCCAAGCATCGATGTCGATTTTACGGAAGAGGTTCTTTGCCTCAGAGTTCCAAACCCACCAGAGGTTGTTAGCGATCTCTTGGAGTTTGTTGAGGTTTTTAGGCAGATTTGCATGTACGTTCAAATCTGTCCAATTTGGTTGATTGGTGTTACTTACTTTAATTACCATAATTGTTTATTCTTTTTTGTACTTAGTATTCATAATAAATCATACGCACGTGCGCACGAAAAGCGGCGCAAAGGTACAACTTTTTTTTCACATACACAATACTTATACTCTTTTTTACGCATTTCATCACTTAATTTCTCTGCAATCGGTTGCATCTATATCGAAAAACATCCATCTACTTTGTCATTTTGGCAGTTACACAGAATTACGATAACGTGCAAATAGCTTTTTGCATAGTTTTTGTACAGAGTATTCAAATTATTCTTACAAGAGCTGGTTATCCACAACTATAGATGAAAACAAAAGACCTTATAGCCAAACGATTGCGTCGCGAGAAAGCGATGGAACGCAAAAATCGGAACAAACAACAAGCTGCCCAACAACGCCCTACTGCAGCGTCATATGATGAGGAATACACTCTTCCTACTTGTTTCCCAGAGGAGGTACTCAACGAAGTAAAGCAATTGCCGACTCAGTCCATCCCGCAAAATGAGGTAATGCGACGTCGAGATATGCGCAATGTGCTTACCTTCACTATCGACCCCGACGAAGCCAAAGACTTTGACGATGCGCTATCCTTCCAAGTGTTGGATACGGGCAATTATCAAGTGGGCATTCACATAGCCGACGTAACGCACTACGTGGCAGAACAGACGGCACTCGACGACGAAGCCTATCAGCGAGGTACGAGCGTGTATTTGGTCGATCGCGTGATTCCCATGCTGCCAGAACGTTTGAGCAACGAGCTCTGCAGTTTGCGCCCTGACGAAGACAAACTCTGCATGTCAGTAATTGTGGAGATGGATCAGCATGCTAAGGTCCTGCGTCATAAGATTTGCCGCACGGTAATTCGCTCCAATTATCGCCTAACCTACCGCCAAGCGCAAGATATGTTGGATAATACCGCTATCAGCAGCAATGAGAAGGCATACCACGAGTTGCATGAAGCTTTGCGAGTGCTCAATGGATTAGCCAAGCAAATGCGCACTAATCGATTCCGCCAAGGAGCCATCAACTTCGAAACGCAAGAGGTGCATTTTCGTCTAGACGAGCATAACGAGCCAGTCGACATATTTTTCCACAAATCATTGGATACCAACCACTTGATTGAAGAATTCATGCTACTCGTCAACCGCATCGTAGCTACCGCTATAGGAAAAGCGAAGGGGGATAGCAAAAAAGCGACTACGGAACACTCTGAGGTCAACCAGAGCGAAGATCACAAGCCAATGGTATACCGTGTGCATGACAACCCCGACCCAGAGAAGATTGGCAAACTGAGTACGTTTATCAAGCGTTTTGGGTTGAATCTCAAAGTATCATCCAATAGCAAGACAACGCACAAACACATCAACGCCTTGCTGGACGATTGTCAAGGTATGCCGTGCCAGACATTGGTAGAGACCTTGACCATTCGCTCGATGGCCAAGGCGGTCTATGCTACAGATAACATAGGACATTATGGGTTGGCTTTTCCTTACTACACCCACTTCACCTCTCCAATTCGCCGGTATCCAGATATGATGGTACACCGTTTGGTAGCACGCTATTTGCTGCAATCGAAAGCAAAATGTCGTTCAGATAAAGACGAATTGGAGGAAGCATGTGTGCATTGCTCAGAGCGCGAGTTAGCTGCTCAAATGGCAGAACGTGACTCGGTCAAGGAGATGCATGCAAGATGGATTAGCAATCACCTGGGTGAAGAATTTGATGCGATCATTAGTGGCGTAACTGAATTTGGTCTATTTGTACAACTGGCTGACACCATGACAGAAGGGCTGGTCCCTATTCGTACAATCGAACCACATGATTATATGCAGTTTGACGAGGAAAACTATTGCTTGATTGCAGCACGTAGTGGTAATACCTACACATTATCTGATAAGGTACGCGTGCGCGTAACAAAAGTGGATATCGAGCGTAAATTGATTGACTTTGCATTGGTATAGCACAACGAATATCATTGAACTTAAGCTTGCCCCATCACTTTTTCTACGTAAAATTTGCACATCCGCAAATTTTGTTGTACCTTTGTACCCAAATCGGGTATTTTGAAATCCACTCAAACAATATTGCTAGCTTTGCTTTTGCTACTTTCGCCCATGTCATGGGCGGAGGTGGTGACTTTGCGCACGGGACAATCCGTGAAGGGCGAAATCCTATTACAAAACGAAGAGGTAGTGATTGTACGTACTCAAAATGGTATGCGCTATCAATATCCTACCAGCGAAGTAGCATCTATTAAGACAGAGGAGGTTGCGGCCCAAGAAGCTGAAGTTGCAGCAGAGAAGCTCAATTTACGCGCTGTGAATATGCGTTTTCAAGTTCATAGCGGAGCGGTATATGTACCCGATATAGGTTGGGGAGGTCAAATCGCAGCCGACTGGCTGATTGGTTCGCGCATGATCCGTGGCAAACGATTGTTTGTCGGCGGTGGTATTGGCTATCGTGCAAAGATTATGCCCGCTGATACCACACTATCCAATACTACCTATTCGTTCATCCCTTTGCAAGCAATGGTATCCGTTCCACTATTGGCGCACCAGCATGCACCAGTCATTGGTATTTCTGCCGGATATGGTTTTGCCGCCAACAAGCACACACAAGGAGGCATTTGCGTAGGAGTAGATTTAGGTTGGAACTACTTCATCAACAAGCAATCTAGTTTTCAGCTAGCGCTCTATGCCGATTGGCAGCAAGCACGCACCGACGTAAAGCAAGTGGTAGATGGCAAGGAATATGTCAACCATATGGGTTGCAACTTCATCTCTACGGGCTTGAAATTATCCGTATTATTCTAAATGCGACAACGATGAAAGCAGTCAAGAAATTCCATAGCAAACCTGAGCGTCGCAAGCATCGTGTGAGTATCATGCTCAACGACAGCGAAATGCGTGCACTAGAGCGCTATTGCGACCAATATACGGTCACCAATCGTTCGCGATTGATTCGTGAGACGCTGATGCGAAATATCCTCAAGCGCTTCGAGAAGGATTCCCCCACATTGTTCGACTGATTCACTACCCCTACGATCCACCTCTAAACCACATACACGATACAAAAATCGCCACTCAATCGAGTGGCGATTTTTATTGTATCTGATAGCGCAATACTTATTTAGCAGCCTTCTTCTCTTTGCGACGAGCAATAGCCTCTTGGATATCGTATGCAAGAGGAGTAGCTACGCAGAGAGTAGAATAAGTACCAACGATCACACCCAACATCAATGCGAATACGAAACCGCGGATGGTCTCACCACCGAAGCAGAAGATTGCCAGCAATACCACGAAGGTAGACATAGAGGTTGAGAATGTACGGCTCAAAGTATCGTTCAACGCATTGTTCATATTAGACAGAAGTTCGCGTTTTGGATAGAGACCTTTATATTCGCGCACGCGATCGAAGACAACCACAGTATCGTTGATAGAGTAACCGATGATAGTCAAGATAGCAGCGATAAATGATTGGTCAATCTCCATAGAGAATGGCATTACCTTCCAGAGGAGCGCGTATGCACCAAGCACAAAGAGTGCGTCGTGTGCCAAACCAACCAATGCACCTACTGAGAATGCCACATTGCGGAAACGGAGCAACACATAGAGGAAGATACCGAGCAATGCTGCCAAGACTGCCCAAATAGCAGATTGGGTAATATCGTCAGCCACAGCAGGACCTACCTTTTGAGATTGCATAATACCTACTTCTGGATTAATCTCAGTAGATTTGAATTGCTCTAATGTTACATCTTCTGCCAAGAATGGTTTGCAACCCTCATAGAGTAATGCCTCTATGGTTTCTTCCACATTGTCAGAATTGTCGTTGATAAGGTAGTTGGTCGAGATACGTACTTGATTAGCATCACCAATGGTGATTACGTTCAATGCGAAGTTCTCTTCGTCACCCAACTCAGCCTTAGCAGCCATAAAGACGTTATCCAAACTTGCATTTACCTCCTCGGTGTTCACATCTTGAGCGAAACGAACTACATAGTTGCGACCACCAGAGAAGTCGATACCCAAGTTCAATTTACCGAAGAAGTGTGGGTTAAGTGCCAAAGCACCCAAAACAACGATAATTCCAGAGATGATGTAAGTTACCTTACGACCACCGATGAAGTTCACCTTGGTGTTTTGCAAGAAGTTTTGCATCAACTTGGTAGTGAAGTTCAACTCCTTAGCATTCTCTCTCTTAGCATAAGCCTCGAGCAACATACGGCAAACGAACACAGCGGTCAAGAAAGAAGAAATGATACCGATCATATAGGTAACGGCGAAGCCCTTGATAGGACCAGTACCGAAGATAGCCAAGATAGCACCTGTCAAGAATGAGGTAACGTTAGAGTCAATAATCGCAGAGATAGCACCACTGAAACCATCCTCGATAGCTTTGCGCAAGCCCTTACCTGCACGACGCTCCTCACGGATACGCTCGTAGATAAGCACGTTAGCATCCACAGCCATACCCATGGTCAATACGATACCGGCGATACCTGGCAATGTCAACACAGCAGAGAATGATGACAAGATACCAGCCAACAAGAATACGTTGCAGAGCAATGCAATATTAGCAATCATACCTGCGGTGAAGCCATAGTAGCAAATCATGTAGAGCATGATGAGGATAAAGCCCAATACGAAGCTCCACATACCGGCATTGATAGCCTCTTTACCGAGCGATGGACCCACTACGTCCTCTTGGATGATGCGAGCAGGAGCAGGCATCTTACCAGAGTTCAAGGTGTTAGCCAAGTCTTTTGCCTCTTCTACGGTGAAGTTACCAGTAATTTGTGAACTACCACCTGCGATCTCGTTTTGTACGGTTGGGAAGCTATATACATAGCCATCGAGTACGATAGCGATGGATTTGCCAATATTGTCGCGTGTGATACGTTGCCAATCGCGTGCACCCTCTGCATTCATAGTCATACTTACGTTAGCGTATGCAGATGTCTGACCGAAGTCAGCGCGAGCGTCAGTAATCACGTCTCCCTCCAAAGAAGGACGACCATTAGTTTGTGATTTCAATGCTACCAATTGATAGTATGCCTCAGCAGCATCAATAGCCTTTACAGTCCAGCACAGTTTCAATTCGCGTGGGAGGATAGACTTAGCCACTTGTGAATTCAGCATAGCCATCACCTTAGCGGTATCGGTATAATGAGCAGTACCTACCACAGGTCCACGATATGCTTGACCTGCTTGGTTAACAGATGGTTGCAACATAGCAAAGAGAGGGTTGTTCTTCTTATACTCCTCCAACGCTGCTTGTTGGTCAGCCTCCGATCGTGCTAAGCTATCAGCCGCAGCCAATCCCTCTACAAGGGCGTCTACATCGTCTGCTGCCACTTCCTCGGCAACCTCAACCTCTTCAACCTTCTCCTGAGCAGCCTCTGTGCTTGCGTTGGCCTTGGCTACCTCAGCATTTATTTGAGACAATTGTGGAAGGATCTCAGAGAGGTCATAGGTCTCCCAGAACTCCAAGTTAGCAGAACCTTGCAAGAGTTTGCGCACGCGCTCTGGCTCCTTGATACCTGGCAACTCGATCAAGATACGACCTGTTTGAGCCAACTTTTGGATGTTTGGTTGTACTACACCAAAGCGGTCAATACGTGTACGCAATACGTTGAATGAGTTGTTGATAGCACCCTCTACTTCCTCGCGAACCACTTTCTCCACCTCTGCGTTGGTAGAAGTCAAAGACACCTTATCTTTCAACTCAAATGTAGAGAATACAGATGCCAATTGTGCATTTGCATCGAGTTCATAGAATGACTCGAAGAATAAGGTCAAGTAGTCTGCACCAGAAGATTTTTGTTTTTCGTTTGCGAGTGCAATCGCGTTGTTGAAGATTTCTGTTGTGTTATGACCGCTTAACGCACGGATGATGTCTGACACAGACACTTCCATCGTCACGTTCATACCACCCTTGAGGTCAAGACCCAAGTTCAACTCTTTCTCACGGCACTCCTTCAATGTGTAGCCGAACCACACCTTCTCACCTGCTACAGAGTCCAAATATTGGTACTCTTTTGCAGCATCACCTTGTGCATACTCTGCTGCTTTCTTCTCGTAACTGCTTGTCACAAATGAGAATGACAAGTAGAACGCACTTACCAAAGCAAGGCAGGTTGCCAATGTGATAATTAGTCCTTTGTTTTGCATAATGTTAATTTTATTTTGTTATTATTTAATTTTCTATGGCGCTCTTCATACGTACGCATGCCCGTACCATATGGTATACGTGCGCAAAATAGCGTGCAAAGGTACAAAAATATTTACAATTAACAAAATTTACGCTGTACAATTTGCATTTTTTTGCAAGAAAAGCATAAAAATGATGCGAATTTCGCTACAACTGCCCCGCCTCTACAAGATTTATCACTCGTTCTACGATTCTGTCCTTGTCTAGAGCGTCGTATTCTTCTTTGAGATCATTCTTAAATAATTTGGCGATAAATTGCCAAAAATTAGCCGATGCTTTTCCACGATAGTGCTTGATGATATCATAGCTAGTCCTGTCGCTTTCTCTATCCATCAACTTCATCAGCATTTGTCCCTGAGACGCTGTCATCTTGCGGAATTCTTGTTCGTATTTCTTGAAGAGATATTTCTCGTGCTGCTTCCACCATTTTCTGCGCATCTGCTTATCGGGAATCTTGGCCAACTGTTGATCCGCATATTCCATCTCCTTGGTCAGTAACTTGGCAAAGGGTAGCGTCTTCTTGACATCACGCACCGTCTTCCAGTAGAAGCGCTCTTGCTTTTTGTTCTTGAAAACCATTTTTGGGTAAACCCAAATATCGTGCATATGCGCCAGGTAAAATGTATCATTATCCTTTACCTGCAATCGCACAGAATCCACAAAATCCATCTCATGCGAAGGCATAACGAAGTCGGAAACCTCCGTTCCTAAGGCACATACTGCCATCATCACCATTATGATTACCCCTATCTTTCGCATTTCACGGCAAAGGTAATATATTTTTCTGGAATACACAACCCCATATCCCATTTTATGCAAAAAAGCCACCCAATAGGATGGCTTCTGATGGTTGCGGAGGGCGGGATCGAACCACCGACCTTCAGGTTATGAGCCTGACGAGCTACCACTGCTCTACTCCGCGATACATATTTCTTGCGAAATCGGATGCAAAGGTACTGCTTTTTTTTGGAATGACCAAATATTTTGACGTTTTTTTTGTTTTTTTAACCAAAAACACACGTTTTTACCTCCAACTAGTGGATGCAACATCGTCCTCTACTCCACCCCTGCAGCCACTTCGCGATACGCATGCAGACTCAGATTATCGCTCACCACTTTCAGCGAACACACATGTGCAAAACCCATAGCTGCGATATACGCCAACTCCATATCAAACACACAGTCTTGGTAATCCGATTGCAGCACAAAATCGGTATTGCTGTAGCATACCGATTGGATGCAATCCTGCGGATGCTGCAAGTATTCATCGGGCACGGGCAGTAGTTTCAGCGTAGGCTCTGGGTATGTCACACAAGGGTGATTCAGGCGTGACTCTACCACGCTCACAATCGAACCAATCGCATAGTTGGCACTACCCGCATAACCAATATTGATGATCTTGGCATCACGAGGTAATTCCATCAATGTGCGCATCACATTGATAGCTCCCACACCGGTCACAATGATATCCCACTCGGTGCCATCGGGCATGTGCCAACGACCATCACGCATCTCGCCAATCAAGTGCTTGGCGATGAGTTTTTGCTCTCCTATAAAATCGCCCGCTTCTGCAATTACAATAAAGTGATTATCCATATCCTAACTTTTTATAGCGTGCAAAGGTACTACTTTTTTATCAGTTTTGCAAGTTTTTTCGTGATTTTAGCATTTTATGCGATTATTCTTGCGTATATGCTTTTTTTTTAGTACTTTTGCAGGCTGAAAATCATTATTACTATTATGATATACAAAATCACCTTTTCTTGCGACGATGCCGATGATTTTCGTCGCGTGTTCGAAGCCGATAGCGAAGCTACATTTCTAGACTTGCATCATGCCATCCTCAAGAGCGCAGGCTATCCTGATGACCAAATGACGTCGTTCTTTATGTGCAACGACCGTTGGGAGAAGGAGCAAGAAGTGACGCTCGTAGAGATGGGTAGCAACTTTGAGTATGACAATATGACCATGGAGTCCACACGTCTGAGCGACCTCATGGAGGAGCGTGGGCAACGCCTCATTTATATCTTCGATCCAATGTATGAGCGCTATTTCTTTGGCAGCCTCACGGAGATCATGCCTGGGTATTGCTACGGCGTGCAATGTACCGAACAGAAAGGAGAAGCACCCAAGCAGTTGCAAACCGAAGATATGGCTGAAGCTGCACGTGCCAAGGATGCCAAGGACTGGGGACTGGACGAAGACCTCTTTGGTGATAGCCAGTTTGATATCGACGACTTAGACGCCGACGGATTCCAAGACTTGAGCTTCGACGACGGCTCTATGTTCTGATGCCTACGCTACATGTCATATTGGGTCCTACGGGAGTGGGAAAGACCGAACTCAGTTTGCGCTTGGCAGAGCAGTATGATTGCCCCATAGTGAGCGCCGACTCGAGGCAAATCTACCGCGCCCTACCCATTGGCACCGCTGCACCCACGGCTGAAGAATTGGCACGCGTACAGCACCATTTTATCGCATGCAAGGATTTGACCGAAACCTATAATGCAGGCCAATACGCACGCGACTGCAAGGTCCTGCTACGCGAGTTGTTTCTGACACATGACCGCGTGGTCATGGTAGGTGGAAGCATGATGTATATTGATGCCGTATGCAATGGACTAGATCACATGCCCGATGTGCCAGATTCCGTACGCGAACAAGTGCGACAAGCATATCACCACAACGGACTCGAATGGCTGCAAACCGAAGTGCAGCATCTCGACCCACTATATTGGGAGCAGGTAGACCAGCATAACCCGCAACGATTGATGCATTGCCTAGAGATCTGCTACGTGAGTCAACAACCCTATTCCAACTTCCGGCAACAGGGGGCCACGGCATCAGAGCGAACATTTGACGTAGAGTACCATATTGTTGCACGACCACGAGAAGAACTATACCAGCGCATCAACCTGCGCGTGCACCAGATGATCGATGCAGGACTACTACACGAAGCACAATGCGCCTTTCAACAACTCGGCATATCCCTGCAACCATGCGCAGAAGGCCAACAAGACAGGCTGCCCAATAGCATCAACACGGTAGGATACAAAGAACTATTGCCTTATTTCCGAGGGGAATACACGCTCGAAAGGGCCATCGAACTGATACAACAAAATAGCCGCCATTACGCCAAACGACAAATGACTTGGTGGCGATCAAAAGGATTTAATTTTTGAGCAATCTAACTATAGTATGAACAAGATCATCACAATATGTTTAGCGCTTACGTTGATCGTAGGTTGCAAGAAGATAGATGTAGACTTTACCTATTCACCTGCC
Source organism: Paludibacteraceae bacterium (assembly GCA_045612525.1). Lineage (GTDB taxonomy): Bacteria > Bacteroidota > Bacteroidia > Bacteroidales > Paludibacteraceae > Colicola. The sequence goes on from JAZKZF010000044.1 coordinate 10,267, forward strand.
GAACCTAAGGCGGGCGAGACCATCTCGTTTTCCAACAACGCTACGGCGGGCGAATCATGGGCTTGGACATTTGGTGACAACTCCACTAGTCTGAGCAAAAACCCAAGCAAGGTGTACAAGAAACCCGGCGAATACATGGTCACCCTGATGGTAGATAGCGCCAAGCAGCATACCTGCAGCAAACTGATTACCGTCTATGACACCATACCTACTTTTGTGGCGTCTAGCGATTCCATATTGTACTTCCACGATGTCACACTCAAAGCCAACATCTACAACCCTTTCAAATACCATCTGACCTACGAGTGGACTTTGCCCGACAATTGCGTGGTGACCGCTGGCGATGCGAATAGTGCATCCCTAACGCTCTATTTCACTACCACCGGACAAACCGACGTCCAGCTGACCATTACACAAAATGGCAAGCAGTACAACATCTCACAGCCTCTGAACATCTATCCCGCCAAAGCGCCTGCCATCGTCATGCACACATCCGACAACCAGACCTGGCGCCAACGAATGATCAACGACCGACTCGAACACCCCACTACGGGCAACAATACCGACCTACAGCTCCTTGAGCAAACATGCGACACCATCCTCACCTTCAATGCCACCACCTTCACGGCTAGCAACATCTCTTCGCAGATTGATGGGTTTCAGGCATTGCACATTCAGCATCTGCAAATAGATGCCATGCAAATGAAATGGTACATCACCACGGCCGACGGACTATTCGTAGCATCCTTTGATGGCTCCGATCTCACCTTGATCGACAGCCATGCCACAGGTGCCATCCACGTCGATACCGAGCGCAACCGCATCTACTGGGCAGCTACTGACGGCCTCTACGCCATGCCGCTAATCAAGAGCAAGAATAATCAGTTCACCACTTCTCCTGTACAATATAATCATCTCAATAAAATCGACCTTATCACGGTCAACAATGATCTTCAATAAATCATATGCAACCCGAATATATTTTCGAAACTAGTTGGGAGGTATGCAATCGTGTGGGCGGTATCTACGCCGTTCTTTCCACGCGTGCTGCCTCAATGCAAAAGGAACACAAAGACAAAGTAGTATTTTTCGGTCCTGATTTCGGCGACCACTCCAATCTGACCTTCAAGGAGAGCAAAACCTTGCTCAAAGGTTGGCGCCCAAAGGGCGTACGCGTAGGGCGGTGGCAAGTGCCGGGCAAACCTATTGCCGTGCTGCTCAAGTGGAACGAACTATGGGCAGAGAAAGACCAGATCTTTTCCCATATGTGGGAGAAATTTGGTATCCAAAGCCATGCGGCCTATGGCGATTACGACGAGAGTTGCCTCTTTGCCTACGCAGTAGGTCAGGTAGCGGAAAGTCTCTATCAGCATCTCGAAATGCCTTCCACCGTCATGCATTGCAACGAGTGGCAAACGGCCTTCACCATACTCTACTTGCGTGAGCATTGTCCTGCTATCGGCACACTCTTCACCACGCATGCCACCAGTATCGGACGATCGATTGCGGGCAACTACAAGCCGCTCTACGACTGCTTCGATGCTTTCCAAGGCGATCAAATGGCGCAGGAACTCAATATGGTCAGCAAGCACTCCGCCGAAAAGAAGGCCGCTCATCTATGCGACTGCTTCACCACGGTCAGCGACCTGACAGCACGCGAGTGCAAACAACTCCTCGACAAACCTGTGGATATCGTCACTCCTAATGGCTTCGAGCAGGGCTTCGTACCACAAGGCAAGGAGTTTGATGCTGCTCGCAAGCGTGCACGCAACACCTTAATATCGCTCGCACGCGCGAAAGGCATTGATGCCAACGCTACCGACATGCTCATCGGCACAGCTGGCCGCTACGAGTGGAAAAACAAGGGCATCGATGTTTTCATCGAATCGATGAAAACCCTTGCCTCATCGCCTAATCGCCTCATCGCCTCATCGCCTAAAAAAGTCATTGCTTTTGTGATGATCCCCTACCTCGACCGCGAGGACTTCAGCGTCGGCAATGTGCACGTAGTGTTTGTGCCTACTTATCTCAATGGCAATGATGGCGTACTCAATTTGCCATACTACGACTTGTTGATAGGTCTAGACCTGACCGTCTTCCCAAGCTACTACGAGCCATGGGGTTACACTCCGCTGGAGAGTATGGCATTCCATGTGCCTACTATCACTACTAGTCTGAGTGGCTATGGCGTTTGGTGCGAGGAGCAAGGTTGCACCACGATTGACAAAGGTGTAGCGGTTATTTATCGCAACGATAGCAATACCAACGATGTGATCAATCATATAGTCAATACGATTGAGTATTACCTCTCGTTGACTCCCAAGAAGGTATCTGCCGCTCGCCAAGCCGCATTGGATCTGGCTTTGCAGGCAGACTGGAAGCATTTCTTCAAGTATTACCGTGAGGCCTACCATATTGCCTTGAAGAAAGCCGCCGCTCGCCAATAGAGCATCCACATAGACTCTCATTGCTACAATAAACAATCCGACTGCCTCCGCAGTCGGATTGTTTTCTCATCTCCCGTCGCACTTCTATTGAACGTATACGTTGGTTGATCCATTTTGAACTGGTAACAAATTGTTACCGGTTGAATAGGGGTATAAATTGTTCCCTACATGCTACTTAATTCTGTGTCGGGCGTATGCACTAATTACTCTTGTAAGCGTTTGAGGTCTTCGTTGAGTTCTTTGATGCTTTCTAAATGTTCAGCGACACGCAACATGTGTTTATATTTGGAATATTCCTCATCTGCTTTTTGCAATGCCATTTGATGAGAAATTCGTCCTGCATCTTCCAAAATGGACTTTCTATTCATAGTCAATACCATTTTTAGATGCTCTATCCAATCTTTCATATACATTGGTACATGTGCAACAGCTTGCGCTTCTGCAAATGCCAAGAATTGCTCAACTATCAGTTTCAACACCTTAATTTCATCTTCCGTCAGATAGTTTTTGCCCGTTTGTGTATCAGACTTTCGTACTTTGCCAGCAACCTCTGTAGAAGTAAGTCCCATCATTGGTAATTCCGCATTCGCACGATAATAAATGAGTTCTGCAGCGGTCTTACCACTAACAGCCCACAACAACTTGTTTTGCACCTCTTTGAAGAACTGCAATGTCAATTCATCGTTAGGGTTATAGTCAATACTAGTAGCATAGATATCTTTGATTTGTTGGTAGAACACGCGCTCTGAGAGGCGAATCTCACGAATGCGTTCCAACAAATCTTTAAAGTAATTCATTGAGTTGCCACGCTTGAAGCGTTCATCATTAAGAGCAACGCCTTTGATGATATAATCGCGTAGTCGTTGCGTAGCCCAAATGCGGAACTGTGTACCTTGATGTGATTTGACACGATAGCCGACAGATATGATTACATCAAGGTTGTAGTAATCTACTTGGTATGTTTTGCCATCTGATGCAGTTGTTCGGAAATTCCGAACAACTGCTTTTTCATCCAATTCTCTTTCTTCGAAGATATGCTTAATGTGCTCACTAATAGTGGCTTTAGATTTGCCAAATAGTGTGCATAATTGATTCTGGTTCAGCCAAACAGTTTCATTTTCAAACAAAACATCGATTTTAATTATACCATCTTGGGATTGGTAAATCAAAATCTCATCGTTTGATGCCAATTGAATGTTCGTATTGTTGTCCATAGTTTATATGTTTTAAATCCGCTGCAAAGATAGTATATTAAACTGCTAAAAGTTGTCAGTATGGAAAGAAAAGTTTATTTTTTTGCGATTTTTTCCTTGTCTTGGTTATTTCTCTTGTTATCTCTATCACACTACCACATTAAAAAATGTGTTGATTTCTTCGCCTTATCGCCTTTCACCGTTGGGCTTACTTTCATTTCGTTACTTCTACAATTACATATCCACATATATTAGGAAATCTTCCAGATTTTTAAAGCTATTTTGTAAAGCATTTCTTGTCGTTCTGCAATAGTTTTATCATCCCAATGGTCGAATTCGAGTAATAATTGATTGGTTCTAGTGACGGCATTATTTACCCCGACATTGTCTAATTTGACAAGTGAGCGAGTTAGATACAAATTACTGCTTGCAAATGCTGGTTTCTTTTCTTCAAAAAGATTGTTGTGGATAGAACCATTAAGGGGTTGTTCAAGTAATGTAAGATTACCCAACATGGATTTCAGTTGACTATATTGAACATCTTCTGGTAATGTTGCAAGTATTTGAGGTGTTGATGTCTTTGGTAAAATATGTTCTATTTCATACTTAGCATACTTACTAATATCAGGCGTTATTTGGCTACCATTATGCATCATATCAATATACATAGATAATTTAGCAAGTATATAGCGAACCCTATATAGTTGCAAATCGCACTCACTAAAACTATAGAACCGCGCTTTGAATTCGGTTTCTTTCTTGTCTATTTCAGGTTTAATTCGATTTTGCACGAAATCTGTTAGTTGCTCCATATTAGTTACATCTTTCAAATATGTATTCCAGAGACCGAATTGTTTCTCATAAATTTTGGCTTGCTCTTTTGTAAATAAGAAATAGAAGAGATATGTTTCCAGATTTTTTACCAGATAATTAAACATGGCTTGAGGGAACTTGCGTGCAGTCAACAATAATATAATATGTTGCCTAAATGCAGATCCTGCGAGATATATTATATTTACCAAATGTTGGTTATTATTGCCTTGTGCATCTCTTCCTTTTGTGAAGTTGACATAACATTTTGCGTTTTCAGTTAGTAGTTCTACAAATGTGAATGGATTTTCATTATATTTACATTTATCAGCATTTTGTGATATCCAGTTATAGATATCGTCTTCTCGCATTGTGTTTTCCTGTTTTGTTGGGTTGTTATGCAAACTTGGATAGTTAGACACAATGAAATATCTTAGAAATCGAAGAGGTTTTTCATCTGCATCTTCGAGTATAGCAATAAATTCTTTCCACTTGGATTTTAGTTTATCAAACTCTTCTCTCTTTACTTGTCTAAAAATAAGATTCTTGAGCAAGTCAACAGAGTTTAATCCTGCTCCTCTAGCATTGATGGTTTCAAATATCTTGAGTGCTTCGCTGATATAGGGTGCCTGGATTTGTATAAATTTCAGTTTCTTAAAGAAGTACATAAAGAAACTTTTTAGTTCATTAACGTCGTTATGTGTTTGATCGTTAATAAATGTTTTAGCAGTTTCGTAAGCTTCAAAAAGGCGGAAATTGCTATTTGTGAGATTTTCTTCAGGACCTATTTCGTTTTTTACTATTTTCTGAAGGTAATCAGTAGTATTCTCATACTGCAATACTAAACGATATTGGTGTACTTCATTACCTTGTTCGTCTAACATAATGTCTGCTATCTTTCTATCTAACACCTGTGTAGAAAGTCCATGCAGTTTGTAAATTTCTTTAAAAGCACATAGTATTAGGTATAAAGTCGTTGTGCGCTGTTGACCATCAATAAGTTCATATATACCTTTATCTTCAATAACGACTGTCGTTCCTAAAAAATATTCTTTAGAACTATCATTTGTAAATGCATCGTATATATCTTGAAGGAGTTTTGTTACATGATTTTCCGCCTTCCATACGTATTCGCGCTGATAGTCTGGTACAACATAGAATGACTCAAAACACTTCTCTACTGTAAGTGAATCAAATTGGTATTGGTCTTTAGTTTGTGACATAGTATTGTTTTTATGGTGTCTAATTTTGTTTTTAATCAACGAAAAGATTTATAAAATGTGAATTTATGACTACATTAAATATTTTAAGAAAGATAGACATATTATTTTATTTCTTCTGCTTTTAATCGGAACGCATTTTCATCTACGCTCATTTGGTAGAGTTTGATGTTTGGGTTGAGATGTTTGCGGGCGTAATTGATTATTTTCTCTTTTTCGTTAGGGTCGGTATTTATTCCAAAATATATTGATTCAAAGCAGTCGCCTTTTAACGGCATATATTGGTGTATCTCTTTCCAATCCCAAGTTTTATCTAATTTATTTTCCTTGGCTTGCTGTGGCGTAAACGCAGCATACATTCCTGATGGATTTGGCATTAATAATCGCACTTCTTGTTCATACTCCCATTCCTTTGCTTTAGTTCTCCATTGGTAATACCAAGGAGGTTCATCTGTATAGTATGCATCTGGTCGTTGGATTATATCTTGGTACTGAACATTAAACACCAAAGGTTTAATATAAATTGTTCCGAATAATCCTGGCGATTTTTCTAATAGCATATCTAAATCCAATCCGATACAAACTCCGCTATGATTCCAACAATAATGACTCCACATCAGAAGTGAGTCATTAATTCTTGATAAACTACACAACCATGTTTCATTTCGCAGATTTAATGCCTTGTTATTCTCTTTTTCTTCCCACCATTCTTTGGGAGTTCCATTGCGTAAAACAAATTTAGGCACATTGGAGTAATCTAGAAGTTTAGGATGGCAATCGAATGGGTCATTCAACCGAGTGGCGTTGGTAAATTGGAGATTAGAGTTTCCTATCATACACTTTGCGCCTGTAATATCCAAATATTTATAGAGTATTCTTGACATTTATTTAATCACTTCTTTGTATATAAATCTCGCACCTAGACTATTGATGATACCTTCAATCTCTTGCATAGAAGCATCGTATTCTTTAGGTTTTCCTCTAAATCACATTTCATACCCCAATGTCCTCCAACAAAAACTCTATATTCACTTCGCCTTGGTGATATTTCTTTCCTCGTTGTTTTTTAGATTAGTTTTCTTTTTTTTCTTTTTAATCTTGATGTAAGTACCGTTTATATACCATTCTCCATCTTCACCTCTCTCTACTTTTTTATAAACTTCCCATAACTTGTAGAATCCCCACAGTAAACTTGCTCCCACAAAAATACTAGCATCTATACTACCCCGAGGAGGTGCAAAAAATCCGATGACCAATAGCACAATTATAGAAATAATAAATATCCCCTTCAAAACTTTCATGAGTCTTTTCTATCCCTTAAATAATATCCTTTTTCTTCTATAAATTTGCGCCAAATACGGTCATAATTCTCGCTGATGAAAATATAATTATCTGCACTACGAATGGCCTCATCTAACCTTAAGATTTCATTCTTTTCTTCTATTGTTGCAGGCTTGTTGATACCCATCATCAAGTTAGCTGTTGTATGGAGTACCAAATGGATATTACTTGGAACTTTCAGAGGAAGGCAATGCAACAAAGAGTCCATCGAGCAGATAGTTGCGTTGATAAAATCTCCATCTCGATAAAAGGCTTGCGCACGTACAAGCATCGAATCATGTTTGGTACTTTCTGCCAATTCGTACATCTGTTCGCGTTGGTCATTGATATCGGCTTTCAGTTTTTCAATTTCAGCCAATTTGCCTTTGATTTCCAACGCATTGATAATCTGCCAACCTACAGCAAAAGTAACCAAGATGCCAATCATAGCAACCATCACGCCAACAAAAGTGTCTAAGTCTAACTCAGAAAGAGATAAGTCTTTTGCTACAAATAACGCGCAAAGTATGAAGACTGCCACCAGTGCTAAAATTGAAAGAATGATACTAATATTTTTTTTCATAGTTTATGTTTTTTGATTTATTTTATATTCTACACTTACTTGCCCATTCATCAGTAATGGCAACAATGCTGACATTGTAAGACTACTTACTTATTACATATCCCAAAGTGGTGTCGCGATAAGTGTATAAGATATTTGGCTGAACATTTATGTAGTCTGGGAATTGTTTCATCAATTCTAACTCAAATACCAGGCGCGGTTCCTTATCCTTTGAATTAGGGTGTATTTCTGCTTTATTACCTATGCGAGCTATACGAATTAAATACAGATCACGCACGCCTTTGCCCTTGATATATGGCATGAAATAATATAATTTATTCAATGCAATAGTTGATGGGAAATTACGAGTCTTGCCTGTATAGTATATCTTTGTTGGCGCATTGTCCAAGAAATATTCTGTATTATCTTCTTTTACTAAGCCAATAAGCAGACGCTTAGAAGCATCCAGTGTAACAGTTTTCTTTGGCGCGTTGCAGAGGATTGGCTCTGTAAGATTATCAAATAAAGACAATTCTAACTTAGGCTGTTTGTCGCGTTTTACATGAATTGGATTATGTGACACAGGAGCCTCGTTATAGATAAACTTATACAAACTCTTACCAACTTCTTGTACAACGCCACAAACTAAAGCATTACCCATCAAGAATGCCCGTCTTCCATCAGATACCTCTGCGTGTAGCGTGTGATTGTCAGGGAACATATTTAAACGCTCTAATTCTATCGGAATCAGACGACGATATCTGCCTGAAGGAGTAAGGACCACATGTTTAAAGCGCGAAGGAGCAGTACCTCCTTCTCCTGTAATCATTGTACGAGAAGGTTTATCTAAATTATCTGGGAAAGCCATGCCGCCCTCTGAGAATACATATTCGAATCCCTCTTTGCTAACACGATTAATCTTCTTTGCGCCTTTCTCATATTGCCATTTTGGCAAATCTTCGTCTGAGATAAAGAACTCTTCTGGAACGAATTGCTCATCTACTAAAATGTCGCCCAAGGTCTGTTTAACATCGCCTGCGTAGCATGGAGAGGATTTAATAGTATAGACTTTGTGATCAATCATAATACCAGCATCTTCAAATGGGCTATCTTTTTTCGCCTTATTGAAGTTGTCTGATACGGATTTTATATCGCTTTCTATAGTAAATTCAATTTCCTTTCCTTTTGCTTCAAATGGGAAAGCTGTAGCCATTACACCTTCATGTAAAAGCCATTGTTGCGCATTTTCAACCTTGTTTGCTACAACACTATTTTGACGATACGCAAGAATATATGTGCGTTTTCTACGTTGTGGGAATCCGTAATCGGCTGCATTGATTACTCGCCACTCCACAATATATCCCAAGTTAGCAAGCGATGCTAGAATAATCGCAAAATCGCGTCCGCGCTGTGTTGCTGGCGAATTGATTATACGATCAACATTCTCAAGGAAGAGATAATTAGGGCGATTTTCTCCCTTTTCGTTAAGAATACGATATATTTGCCACCAAAGTACACCTTTCTTTCCCTCGATACCACCAGAGCGACTGAGAGAGGCCGCCACAGAATAGTCTTGGCATGGGAACCCACCGACCAACAAATCGTGATTAGGAATTTCATTGGTTAGTATGGTGTTGATATCTTTGTTGCAATGTCCCTCTGTTCCAAATCGTGCTTGGTAAACTAAAGATGCATCTTGGTGTTTGGTAGATGGTTCCCATTGGTTATTCCAAATAGTTTGGAATTCATCTGATGCGCCTTCCAAGCCTATACGGAAGCCTCCTACTCCGGCAAATAATTCTACTACTCTTATCATTTTGTATGTTTGTTTACAATATCTGTTATATACTCATTATTGAACCAATAGCAATACTTCTGTGCTTCTCCTCCATGTGGATTAGGAGCTAAATCTTGCTTGTTTTGTCCCTTCGGACGGACGTGGAATAGCTTGTGATCGCTTATCTTCCAGAAGTATTCAGGACTTATATGATTATCCTCAATACATTGTTTGATATTGTTCCAATACTGCTCGGCTATTTCTAAATCTGCTGGAGGCATTGTCCAGAAGAATATTTTGTCTAAAATATAGTCTTCGGTATTAGGTGTTTGTTCGCGGAAAATGACAAACATAAATCGACTAGTAAAGATATCGTAACATCTAGAATCTATCCATTCGCTTTCTTCGTTGTATACTTCAGTATAATTGATATTCTCAAAAGCCATCGACTCTTTTATTGTTCCGTTGGCTTGAACACGAATAGATTTCATCATCAAACCTGACTTTAAAAACTCTTCAGTTGCGTTGATGTTTGTTTTCTCACCACCAGTACCAATGGCACTTGCTATCATCGCAAACTTATTTTTAGGATTCTTTGAGAGATCAACACCTATTAATTTTGCAATCTTTCGGTAGTCTTTTCCAAGATATTTTTTATAGCGTTTACGAACGATTGTTTCAAAACTTTCCTTCTTTAACGCTTTTAAAGTAACTAATTGAGGAAGGTCTATATCCAAGGTATTTAAATGATTCTCTCCCGTCTGTAGCACCCATTTTAGGATGGCAGACATATAGGAAGACTTCAAACAGAACGCTCTGCTAGGAGCCATTTTATCGCTACATGGTTGCGCGGTAACAGATGAACCATCGGCACCTTTTCTACAAGCTCCGAGATAAAGGGTATCCCCTTCGCTCAATTCATGTGCAAGCCCACTCTTAACCTTATTGACGATTGTATAGTAGTCCTGACGAATAATCTCTAAATCTTTTTCAGGAAACCTCCAAAGCAATGAAATTAAAAACTCTAAATCAAGTTTGTTTACATCTTTTATGTGTAGATAAAATAAGAGGAGCATCAGTTGACACTTAGTGTAGAAATGAGATTCTTCAAATTCTTCTCCAATTAAATTACAATAGTTAATCATTCCACATACCAAACGCTCTTTAATTAGCAATGGCTGTTTCTTACCCTCTTTCAGTGGCGTACATTTAAGTTCCATGCCAGCCGCATGAAAATCTGCCTCTGCACGACTATTATTGGCAATATGGAAATAAATCTCTTCAACCATTTGTCCGAGAGCTCCCTTGCCTGAATATTCTTTCAGGTTTTCTTCATCTACAAATTCGCGAAGAGTATGACCCAATAATCCAGCACTATATTGCCAGATACTTATAGCATCCTTAGGGTCGTATCCAAGTGATTGATTATTCATAGTATTTCTTTTTTATCTCACATCAAACCATTTCGCAGCAATCGATGCTATCTTATCGTTGTCTGGCTCTAGCATAGTAGCATCTTCCTCGGTTGGACGAAGAACTTCTGCCAGTGGGAATACATCGGCTGTTTTAGTCAGTTTCAAATTTGCATGCTCATCTACTGCCACATTTAACTTGCCACAGCGTTTCCATACTGCAAGCATAGGCTCCTTATAACAATCCGCCTCTTGCAGATACTCCTCTAACAATCCATAAATTTTCTCTTCTAGAGCATATTGGTCTTGAATCTTATCCATATTCGTTTTGTTTTTAGTTAGTAATTTTGAAATCCGCTGCAAAATTACTATATCGAACTGCTATTTTCTGTCAGTATCTCGAAAAAAGTTTAATTTTTTGTATTTTTCCTTTCTAGCCTGCAAAGTTAGATTTTTTGAGGTTTATTTTAACTATGCCAACTTTTTCTTAAAATGCAGCTTGTATTATACCTTATTTAAGTTTTTACATGACACTTTATTCCATCATAGGTAAAGTTATATTGAGTTACGTTTTTTTACCAAAATCATATTACTCTTATATAACACATTTAGAATAAATGTTTTACTGAAAAATCCGTTCTATAGGTATATTTTTTCCTCGTGTATTTCGTTTAATGTTAGGAATATTTGGAAAATGTAAATTAGGTGAATGCGTCAGCAACTCATATCCGATTCTTTTTTGGGATACAGTATAGTTCAACGGAAAATTATACAGATCCAAATCCTTATATTTTTCTCTTATCTGTGGCGTATCGTCATAAGAAAGCAACCAAAGAAAAGGGGCCTCAGTTAACAAATAATTAGCTAACTGTTGATGATTTTCTTCTCTATAATGATTCATATATAGTGACTTCCCTTTTATATAGTATGGCGGATCTAAATATACAAAAGTATTATCCTGTTGTAGTGTACGAAGAAAATCCAATGCATCCATATTACAAACACTAATAGATTCTTTCCGGTGTACAATACTATTCAAGCGTTCTATCAGATTAGTCTTGTTAAAACGACAATCTAATTTATATTTAGCTTGCTGTTGTTTCTCAATGGAGTTACCACCTATTGGTCCACCTTTAATAACTCCAGAACGATTTGTCCTAGATAAAAAGAATGTAGCTATACCCAACTCAAATGAGGGTTCATTTGAGTTTTGTGCTATCTGTTTTTGTTGGAACCATTCAGCTAAAGTAACAGGCATCCTTTGAACTGTGTTTATAAATTTGTCCGACTCCGTCAGCAAATAATGCCAAAAAGAGTAAATACCAATATTCGCATCATTAATAATGATGTTATTAACATGATTACCTAATAGCAAATTTATCGCAGCTCCAGCTCCACCAGCATAAGGTTCAACATAAGTAACATTCTGTAACCCATTCTCGTTAAATAATTCAATAAGAAAATGAGTCATCAATGATTTACCACCAGGATATCGCAAAGGACTACCATTCATATTTATTTTTCAATTTCTTTAATTTCAAGCAGGAATTCAAACAAAGGAAATAAAAAATCCCAAAATCTATTTAAAAACTGCTTAGATAAATATGTAGTTGTACTACTATGAACATATCCATTCAATACATCCAATGAGTATTCATTGCCTGGATTAAGTAATTTTTCTACAATATTTTTTATTTCACCATTGAGTTTATTATCTTTCAGATAACTTAATCTTTTTTGCAATGGAATGTCTCTGAAATTGTTTTTGTAACACTTGCATAATTCAGGCTCTAATCCTTCGGCAGTAATGTAATCTCTAACTGATATATCTAGAAATATTCGTATTGAAGCACTAATGGTATTTGTATATCTCAATGGAATCTGCTTAAGTTCATTAAATATACCAAGCAAGCGATAATCTGTTGTCTTAAGAGTATAAATTGGCAAAATAAGTTTACTTCTTTCAGGATTACCTTTTATTGATAATGAATTAAATTTTGTACGAGAAGGATTTTTAATTATATTCTCATTTACACACGTCGTTGATAAAACATCTTCATTTCCAACTGTGTAAATATCCTCTTTGTTCAGATCAACATGAGGTAATGAAGATAAAATCTTATCTAAATCTGTAGTTATTGTACGAGTATCAATTTTTATAGACGGAGTATCGGATACAATATTCTTTATTAATTGAGCATAAGCTGTCAAAAAACTCGTTTTATTTTTGAGCCTAAATTCTAGTCCGTTTACTTCTACACCCCATTTTTCCTTAACTTGCGTACTAGTAAAAAATCTTTCCAAAATGGTAATTGGAAACTTGTGCGAAATGGCCAATTGATACTCTTTATCAGTTAAAGCATCTTTAACTTCTTTGGTTTTCATTAAATCTATTAATCTAAGATTCCTTATAAAACCTTCTAATTCTCCCATAGGCATGCTAGTTTTAGCTAACAAGGTGGGAATATCATTGCCGTATTGTTTATACAAACGTTCTATCCATCGTTGTTGCTGAATACGAGACCAAGGTTGTTGTAATGAAGATGTGCTATTTCTCTGATTGATATACCACTCCACTTCTTCAAATGAAGGTGCAACGCACACCTTAACTTTATCATACTTTTCTTTTCTTCCTTCTGAAATCCTTCTTATGTAAGCCCTAATACTTTTAGGAGCCTTCTCTGGATCTTTAAGTAATTTTAAGGCTAAAATTCTTCTATTCCCCTCTGCTACATAAAATTTACAATCAGATTCTTTCCATACTACAATAGGATCTGCAGGTATATATTCAATGGCTATTGATTTTAGCAAATCAAAAAAATGTTTTTTATCAGCCTCTTCTGCTATCAAATCTTCCACAAAATCAGCAACAGATGAATGAGGTTCATCCGGATTTAACCTTGGATTCTCGCTCCATAATTTTAATTGATCAATAGAACGAGGCGTTTTCTTTTCTAACCAACTATACTTACCACTGCTCATAAATATTCTTAAATTTCTATTACCAAATTACTAAAAATTTTCTTGTAATTAATTATAACTATAATTATTCTATCTTGAATCGTCAGATTTATGCGACAAAGGAGGGTTTACTGTTCAAGTTGTTTAATGTTGTAGTAAATATCATCTTCACTTAATTCTAACAAATTTGCTAAATTGCGATGCGTTATGTAAGGGTTGTTTTGTATAGCTTTTAAGATTTTCTGTGTAGTACTTGAACTCTATGTGTTGATATTATTCCATAGATTAGTATTCTTGTTTAGCCCGCAAAGATACCACTTTTTTTGCATTAATGCAAATATTTTGCTTGAAAGTTGGAATTTTAGTATTTGAAAAACAATTTCGGGTGCAAAATTACTGCTTCTAACTGCTAAAAGTTGTCAGGATCTCGGAAAAAGTTTATTTTTTTGTAATTTTTTGCAATCTTTTCTTTATTTGGTTATTTTTCCTATAGTTTTTTTGATCTCTTTATCGAAGTCTGAAAGTCATTCCCTGCTGAAGCATATATATGGCTTTTTGTTGCTCAATCTCTTTGATAGTAATTTAGATTGTCCAATCGGCGATTGGAAAATGTTTGGAAAAGTTTTATAGAAGCGTACGAAATTATACAAGTAGCTTTTAGTAAAGCCTTTACCATAGATTTCTGTAAGCTCTTTGGAGAGTTGAAGAATAACTTGACTACCATATTCAGCACGATCTTCGCCCTGAAAAATTTCCTCACTTATACGCTTACCCAAATACCAATTGCGTTGCAGCATAGCCACATTTACCGAGCGGAACGCTAGTTCCTTCGTTTTATCAATAATCTGCCTTGCATCTGTGAGCAGATTAGCGGAATTATTAAATGATAGCACTAAGTCCATATTTCTTTTTATGAGTTTTACTGCATCAATCTTAGTCAGATTTCGTCCACGCTATAGACGAGATTCCATATACACGATAGAACTTACGGAATTTATCTAATGACTTGAATTCACTCCTCTAGAGCACGAATGTCTTGTGTTCTGTCTATAATCGTATATTTAGCCTGCAAAGATACAACATTTTTTGCATTTATGCAAATAAATGGCGAAAATGTCGCTATTTTCTGGTGTAAGGTGTATGGTGTAAAGGCGGGTAGCTTATAGCGATTTGAGTTGGTGGTAGAGCATCGCACGAATGAAGGCGGGGAATTGGGCATATTGCTTACCTCGCTTGGTCATGGGGTCAATAGGAGCTTGCGCATCAGGGTGCGTCCCACGCATGTTGGGCAACTGAGCCTCATAACGGCGACGGTAACCCTCTAATAATGTACGAGTTTCGTCTAAGGTATAGTAATCGGGGATTTGACTAATACGGCGTTCGAAGAGCTGTTGCTCGGTTGGTCCGTCGGGTTGGGCAGCTTGCAAAATTTGGGCTGTGCGTCGGCATGCCTCTTGCCAAGCAGTTTGGTTGGCGAGTTCGGCACCTTGAGCAGGGGTTTTCTTCCAGTCGCGAGGATTCTGAATAGCATAGGATTCCTGCTTGCCCTCGTGAATGACACGACCGTTGACACGGTATTTCTTTTGACGATTGACAATGTTGCTGCGCTTGCTGAGAGCACCGTGAAGTTCCGCAATGGGATGGTTGAGTTTGATTTCTGCCATAGTAGTTATGAATTATGAGTTTTGAATTAGTGTTGTTGCGATTATTTTGAACAAAAATACGCTACGCTTTGCTTGCTATAAAAATAATTAAAAATCAGATTGTTATGTTTTGTTTTTACTCATAAGAATGCAGAAAACTGCATTGGTGAGTAAAAAAACAAAATCAAAAATATACAATCAATATAAGTTTGATTATTCTTTGATCTCTGCTGAATCACCTATAAATAACCTAAGAATCACCTAAGAATAACCTAAGATTTATAGCAGCATTTAGAGGTTCAAATGAGTGAAATATCGCATTTGGATACCCGATTTTCGGAAATCCGCTGCAAAATTACTATACCAAACTGCTAAAACTTGTCAGTATCTCGAAAAAAATGCAAAAAAAATTATGGGCAATTGGTGATAGGTGATAGGCGAGAGGCGAGAGGGAGCAGCGAAGCTGCTGTGTAGGGTATAGAGTGTAAGGTGTAAAGGCGGGGGGGGTATTAGCCATTCGGCTGTAAGGTGGATATGTAAATCGCCACTGTGCATAAAACACTAGTGGCGATTTAGTTTAGTGGACGGCACGGAGTGCCTACTATTTAGTGACAAATATTTACAAAGTCTCCAATATGCGTTGGAGCCATTGCCAACATTTGCCCGTAGAAGCAACACTTAGGCTCTCTTGTGGAGAGTGAACACCGAACATTTGTGGGCCAATGGACACCATATCCAAATATGGATACTTCTCCAGGAACAAACCGCACTCCAAGCCAGCGTGGATAGCCAATACCTTTGGCTCCGCAGCAAAGAGGTCTTGATATGCTTGTTTGGTCACTTCCAACAATGGCGATTGTGGGTTAGGTGCCCAACCTGGGTAGCCGTCGCCGTGGGTCACCTCGTCGCAAGCCAAAGCCAAAGCACACTCTACCATCTGCTTGATATCGTGTTTCTTGCTCTCAATAGAAGAGCGTTGGCTGGTATTGATCTCAACAAACGCACCCTTCTCATCCTCACGCATCTTCACGCTAGCGAGGTTGGTGCTGGTCTCTACCAATCCAGGCATGGTCTTTGACATCGCTGTCATACCGTGAGGGCAAGCGTAGAGGGCCTGGATAAGCACTTTGGCTTTGTCTGCAGGGATAATAGTAGCAGGCATATCGGTTGTTTCCAGATGCATGAAGAAATCCTTCTCTACATCGCCAATCTCTGCCTCTATAGTAGCGATATAATGGTTGAGCATGATGCGGATATCCTCCTTATAGGCCATAGGGATAGCAATCACCGCCTCTGCTTCGCGAGCTATCGCATTGCGCAAGTTACCGCCATTGATTGTAGCTAGTTGCATATCAGTAGCTTGCATCACTTGGTAGAGGAAGCGCACAAGGATCTTGTTGGCATTGCCACGACCTTTGTTGATATCATCACCTGAGTGACCACCCATGAGGCCGCCGACTTTAATTTGTAAGGCGATGAGGCTATTAGGCGATAAGGCGAGAGGCGAGTAGTGCATCTTGGCGAGGGTGTCGATGCCACCTGCGCAGCCGATGAAGACTTGGCCATCGTCCTCAGAGTCGAGGTTGATGAGTTGTTTGCCATTGAGGCAACCGTCTTGCAGACGGAAAGCGCCTGTCAAACCAGTCTCCTCGTCCACGGTGAAGAGGCACTCCAATGCAGGGTGCTTCAAAGTGTCGGAGGTGATAGCCGCCAACATCAATGCCATACCGATGCCGTTGTCTGCGCCGAGGGTAGTGCCCTGAGCTTTGATGAAATCGCAATCGATATAGGTATGGATAGGGTCCTTGTCAAAATCGTGCACGGTGTCGTTGTTCTTCTCGCACACCATATCCATGTGCGCCTGAAGGATGACACCAGGTTTGTGTTCGTAGCCAGGGGTAGCAGGTTTGCGCATGATGATATTGCCTGCTTCATCTACGGTATGTTCGAGGTTGTGCTTCACGGCAAATGCCTTGAGCCATTCAATAATCTTGCCTTCGCGCTTGGATGGGCGAGGTACTTGGGTAATCTCATGGAAGATGGAGAAAACCTCTTGGGGTTGTAATTCGTTAATCATATTTGTGTATGGTGTATAGTGTATGGTGTATAGGCGAGAGGATGCGGCTTTGCCGCCATTTCCTGCCTTTAAACTTTAAACATTCAACTTTTCACTCATGAGCAATATGCTCGTGTACGCTCTCGAGGAACTCTGTTGGGTAAGGTGTGCGGTTAGGACCTTCTGGTTGGCCATAAGGGTTGCGAAGGAACTGTCCGTCTTTCTCCTTACGCTCTTGGCCGTCTAGGTACTTAATAAAGAGGTAGATACCTAACTCTTTCCAAGCCAAGGTGGATTCCTGAGCTTGTGCACAAGAATACTTGGTGAGGAACTCTGTAGCCTGCGCTGCGTCCAAGAGAGCCACCTGTGCATCGATGGCCTCTACCTGAGTGTTGAACTTATCCTCCCATGCCGCTTGCATCTTCTTGATATCAGGCATCATGGATGAATACTTGGTGTAAGCCCAGTTGGCTACGATATTATAGGTCCACCAAGCCGATGTAGGTGAGTAATTGTACATATCACCATTACCCTCTTTGAAGCACTCTGGCACATCGGTAATCGTGCTATACATAGGCACATACACGGTAGAAGCTGCATCGTCCACACCAAACCAGAAGATACCACCCGCCTTAGCCGACTCATAGCCACGCATTTGAGCTACAAATGACCATGCCGTTTGTTGGGTGGCGATAGGGCGCTCAAACCAATATTGTACCGAATCCAACTGGAATCCGAGTGAGCCATAGCGAAGCTTGCTATTCCATGGACCTGCATCAGGACCTTGGGTAATATCCAATGGCGTACCCTCGTATTGATCACGCATGCAGTCTTTGAGCTCTTGTGCGCTCACCTTGTGATTAGGTTTGATATACAATGGCATACGCTCGCCAGCATACTTGCCACCAGTCTCAACGAAAGTTTTGCCCGAAGCAAAATCGAAATATTGCTCCATGTCATCGGAGAACTTACGGAAGAACGACCACACGCGTGCTTCACATACATACAAACCCGAGAAATCGTATGGCGCATAGGCCTCTTGGAAGTTGAAGTCCTCATCTTTCTTGCCCGTGAAGTAGCCCTGTTTGCGAGCGAACTTGACCACATCCTTACTCCACATCCAGTTGGCTTTGTCCTTGAAGTTGATGGTGGTGAAACGTGCTTGGTTGGCATGCGCAGCGATGCAATCGTCTGGCACGCGGGTGGCTACCCACACGGCACCTTTCTCCACCTTACCTTTGCCGATGAGCTCCATGAGCCATACCTCGTTGGGGTCGGCAATAGAGAAGGTCTCGCCCGAAGAAGCATAGCCATATTGAGCCACGAGGTCGGTCATGCATTGGATAGCCTCGCGAGCAGTCTTGCAACGCTCGAGAGCGATGTAGATGAGCGAACCGTAGTCGATGCCCTCGCCAGTCTCGAGCTCGGGACGACCACCCCATGTGGTTTCGCCAATAGTGAGCTGATGCTCGTTCATGTTACCTACTACGTTGTAGGTGTGAGCCACTTGTGGGATGGAGCAAAGCGGTCTGCCGGTATCCCAGTCCTTTACCTCACGCATCGCACCAACAGGATGGTCGGCAGCGGGACTATGGTGTAGGAAGCCATAGAAGGAATAGCTGTCAGCAGCATACGAGATCATCGTACTGCCATCTACAGAAGCATCTTTACCTACTAAGAAATTGGTGCAGGCCATACCTGCTACCCAGGCACTACAAAGTGCGAATATCAAATAAAACTTTTTCATATCCTTACTTTAAACTATAAACTAACATCCATTCGTCCATCTACCTTGGCCTCCACCACCTTCACCTGCTCGATATACGCGATGTAGAGGTCACGAATCTTCTTGTCGGATTTCCATAGTTGGACGTGATTCTTGAGCGGTAGCATACCATCGGTACCTTGGCTGAGGTAGTCGCTTGTAGCCACCGTATAATATGCCTCCGGCACGATAGTCTTACCTGCGATTTTGGCCGATTTCACCGTACCATTCACAGCTTTCATGCGCAACCCTGCCACACCCTGTCCGCCACTCTTAGCAAACACTTGGCACAGGTCCAAGATATCTTGCCCCTGCATGGTGAGTACCACCAATTCGTTGTCGAAAGGCATTAACTCAAATACATGACGGAAGGTGATATCACCAGCCCCCCAATCGCAACGCATACCTCCAATATTCACCACCGCCATATCTACAGGTTCTGGGCAAAGTTGCCTAGCCATCTCGAGGAGCGCATCACTAGCCCAATTGAGCATAGAACACTCGGGCTGATAGACCTCCAAGGCATGAGGAGCATAGCCAATAGGGGTACCCAACTGCATCTCTAGATCCGCCTTGATGGGCATCAAATGCGAGAGATAAGCACTATCTTGCAGAGCATCGAATGCACTATCAAGGAGCAGCACCTCGCCTGCGACATGCGTCACCTTGCCTGGGCGATGCACACACGAAACCAAGCAAATGGCTACGCATAAAATATAAATTACTCTTTTCATTATGATTTTGTTTTGCGGTGCAAAGTTACTATTTTTTTTTCAATTATGCAAATTTAGATACAAAATAGCGGACCAACGATCAGTTAGCCCGCTATGTATCCAAGGATATTCGCCGATGTTTAAATGGCTGATAACACCGATTTGGCAATCAATTGATAGCCACGATTGTTAGGATGGATACCATCGGCACATAGATAGTCGTTGTGGCGCAACAATACAGAGGTGACGTCGATCAAACGTGTGTTGGTGGTTTGTGCTACACGTTTAATCGCATCGTTGTACAGTTCGTGCCCAGCCCAAATCGTATCGACGCTACCCTTAAGCCACTTGAGCACGTTCTTCTTCTGCTGGGAATCAAATCGACGAGTAAAATGATCGAAATAAGATTGCGCATTCATAGGCGGGAGCGAGAGCATTAGTGGGGTGAAACCTGCGCTACGCAGTTTGTGGATGATGCGCGAGTATGTTTTTTCGAATGCGGATAATGAAGTCTTGGGATGATGTTCACCGCCGGGATAGTTGGCGATAGCGTTCCAATCGTAATCGCTATCGTTGCCACCATAGCAAATCAGGACGTAATTAGCGCCTTCGATACGGTCTGCATAGCGATCTAGTATGCGCTCTCCCGACTCAATGGTGCTACCCATTTTACCTAAGTTGATTGTTTCGCAGTGCAGGCGATTTGCCAGGTGATCAACAATATTTAGATCCGACAAAGAATAATGCCCATGTCCGTTTTCTTCCTCAGAGAAGAGGACGCCCTTGATAATAGAATCACCCAATGCAACTAATTTCATATCTAAATCCATATCTTTTACGTTTTTGTAGTTAATACTCATTATTTTGGCCTCCGTATTGCTAAAAACCAGGAAAAGCGATGCAAAATTACTGCCATTTTTGCAGGTGGCAAAATTTTTGTGATTATACGGCATAGTTTTTGTACAAAACATAAATACAGTGACTAAAATGTGATATTTGTGACAAAATATATTTGTAAAGAATTTTGTCACACCAAATAAATTGATAAAATCATGAACAAATTACCAGCAATTTTTGCAACATTACGCAGCAACCTGTCATTCGTAATCGTTCTGCCTATGTTTTGGCTGAGCTTTGTATTGTTATACCAGCCATCCAAGCTAGTAGAACTGCTCGACATGGGTAATGGGATGCTGAATTTTAACGCCACCATCATCATGTGTATCCTATTGGGAGTGATGATAATTTCTAGAGGAGTGCTGATGGTGATTCATCACACACTGGAGCTGAACTGGTTTAAACTGATGGTATGGGAAGTGGCAGAGGTGATCACCATGAGTCTATTCACGGCGCTATACATCACGTTGATGTATCACGGCGAATACACGTATTTCTATATGACAGGGCAATGCTTGTATCAGCTGATGTTGATTACATTATTTCCATATATTATCTTCAATTTAGCGTTTGCATACGTGAGTGTGGTAGAGCAAGACAGCGTGTATGACGATAGTTTGATGCGTTTTTATGACAACACTCAGAAGCTAAAACTGATGATTGCCTCTTCGGCAGTATTGTATGTTGAAGCGGATGAGAACTACGTACATGTCCGCTATATGGAAGGTAATCACCTAAAAGACTTTCCATTGCGTGCCTCTATGAAATCATTGGAAGAGTTGATGCAAAAACATGGACTGGTACGCTGTCAACGGAGTTATTATATAAATCCGCAGCACATCAAAGTACTACGCCGAGATAAAGAAGGCATGATCTCTGCCGAATTGGATATAGCTAATCAAAAATCCATCCCCGTATCCCCTAAGTACTATGACTCGCTCGCCAAATGGCTATAAAAAAATGCAGCATGTAAGGATAGATGAAGTGATAGAGATTAGCAGAAAAAACAAAGAAAACACATCAAATATTGTATAAGTCAAAAAAAAAGAGTACCTTTGCAGCATGAAAAAGTTTTATATTGAGACATATGGCTGTCAGATGAACGTGGCCGATAGCGAGGTGGTAGCCGCAATCATGCAAACAACTGATTGTGAGATAGTTGATGATATTGCCGATGCAGATATTGTGGTATTGAACACATGTTCAATTCGCGACAATGCCGAGCAAAAAGTACAAAACCGCTTGAAGGAGCTAAATGGTAAGAGCGGCAAGGGGAAGACTGTGGGTGTGATTGGCTGTATGGCAGAGCGAATGGGAGAGGAACTGGTGAAAGATTGGGGAGTGGATTTTGTAGCAGGACCAGATGCATATTTAGATATACCTAACCTGTTGGCCATGTGCGAAAAGGGGTTGCCAGCCATTAATATTGAGCTGAGTACCACGGAGACATACCGTGAGGTGATGCCAGCTAGAATTGGTAAGCAGATATCCGGATTTGTGAGTATTATGCGTGGATGTAATAATTTCTGTTCGTATTGCATTGTGCCTTATACTCGCGGAAGAGAGCGTAGTCGCGACGTGGAAAGTATATTGAATGAGGTACGCGATTTGCAGGAGAAGGGATATAAAGAGGTGACGCTGTTGGGACAGAATGTAAATAGTTATAAGTACGCGCGCATACGAGAGGATGGAACAGAAGAGGTGATTGGATTTGCACAATTGTTGGCTCACGTAGCTGAGGCGGTGCCAAATATGCGTGTACGATTCACGACTTCGCACCCAAAAGACATGTCGGATGAGACGTTGGAGGTCATCGCAAAGTATAGGAACCTGTGTAAATTTATTCATCTGCCCGTGCAGAGTGGTTCGAATAAGATACTGAAACTGATGAACCGTAAGTACACTCGTGAATGGTATTTGGATAGGATAGCGGCTATACGTAGGATTATCCCTGATGCAGCGATAGGTACTGATGTGTTTTGCGGTTTCCACGATGAGACGCTAGAGGATCATCAGGAGACATTGTCGCTGATGCGCGAGGTAGGTTTTGATACGGCATTTATGTTCAAGTATAGCGAGCGTCCTGGTACTCATGCGCAGAAGCATCTGCCTGATAATATCTCGGAAGAGGAGAAGGTGAGACGACTGAATGAGATCATTGCGTTGCAAAATCAATTGTCGTTGGAGAGCAATCAAAAGGAGATCGGCAAAGTGGTGGAAGTCCTAGTGGAAGGATATTCGAAGCGCAGTAAAGACGACATGTACGGCAGAACGAGCCAATATAAAACGGTGGTTTTCCCACGTGAGGGGCGCAAGATAGGCGAGTTGGTGATGGTAAAAATAGAGGAGGCAAGTGCAGCAACCTTGAAGGGAAAATTGGTATGATGGGTTGTATTTTAGACCTAATTGCATGTTTTTGAGCAAAAAAGCGCATTTTTTTTGGGAAAAATTTGGAGAATTAAGAAAAATGTAGTACCTTTGCACTCGAAAACAATAAATTTTCATAGTTAAGGTTTAGGTTTAATGGCAACGAGAGGCTGGGAAGTTTCTCGTTGTTTCTTAAACAATCGCAAAAAATGGAAGGTATTGTTTTCATTATTTTTTTATATGACTATGAACGAATTGGATAAAAACAAACAAGAAAATCCGCTGCTTGCAGATTTGAGTAATGCGGATGAGGCTCGCAAGGCATTTATTGCGAGCGAGATATTTAATCGAAAATACTAATAATAGATATGGCAACAACTTACATGACCGCAGAAGGTCTTCAAAAATTGAAAGAAGAGCTCCAATACTTAGAGACAGTGGAGCGTCCTCGTGTGATTGCAGCGATTGCAGAGGCTCGCGAGAAGGGCGATTTGAGTGAGAATGCAGAATATGATGCAGCTAAAGAAGAACAAGGCATTTTGGAAAGCAAAATTGCGATGATCAAGGGCAAGATTGTGGATGCTCGAATCATAGATGAGACAACAATCAACACCGATGAGGTACAGATATTGACTAAAGTGCGTGTGTTGAACCTCAAGACTAACCAAGAAAAAGTATATCAATTGGTTACGGAGGGCGAAGCAAACATCCTAGAAGGCAAGATAGCGACAACCACTCCTATTGCCAAGGGATTGCTCGGCAAGAAAGTGGGAGACACAGCAGAGGTAGTGGTTCCTGCAGGTAAAATGCAATTTAAGATATTGGAAATCAGTATTTAATATAGTTGATATTATGACTATTTTTTCGAAGATTATTAACGGCGAAATACCAAGCTATAAAGTCGCTGAGAATGAGAAGTTCTATGCATTTTTGGATATCAATCCATTGCAAAAAGGACACACATTGGTTGTGCCAAAATTAGCAGAACCAGAAGCGGACTATATCTTTGATTTGGAGGATGATATACTGAGCGAGATGCTGGTATTCTCGAAACAAGTAGCTAAAGGAATCAAGGGTGCGATAGCGTGCAAGCGCGTGGGGGTGGCTGTGATAGGACTGGAAGTGCCACATGTACATATGCATCTGATTCCAATCAGCAAAGAAGGGGACATGTCATTTGCTAATCCAAAGATGACGTTGCCCTCGGAGGAAATGGCGGAGATTGCCAATTCGATTGCAGAAGCAATGAAATAATATAGAGAACAAAAAATGACTGCACGTTGCAGTCATTTTTTTGTTGAGGTTATTTTTTAGGGAGCCATGTTTGACTTCTGCCTAAGAGTCCTGCCTTGTCCAGTGAGCCACGGAGAACAAGTTTGCCATCCTTGAGATAGACCTTAGCATAGTAGAACTTGCCATTGTCAGGGTCAAGCACTTTGCCTCCGCGTAATTCGCCATCTTTGAGGTGCATATCACGGATGATTGTTAGTCCAACAATTGGTTGGTTGTAGTCTTCGCCGGTACACTCTGTGCAGAGAGCTGCATCGCCATTTTCTTCAAAAAGTTGGATAATGGTACCATAGTATTTTCCATTGTCAGCTTGGTAAATACGCACTACTGACTTTTGCTCTCCAGTAGCATCATCCACAGTGATCCACTCGCCTAAAATAGGTGTTTGTGCGAAAATAGTAACCGAAAAAAGGAGGGTTACAGCAAAAAATAAAGATCTTTTCATTGTTTAACTGAATATTGTTTGTTATAAATTTGCGACAAAATTATAAAAAAATGGTCGAATATACCAAATCTGTGATAAAATATTTTGATATTTGAGCAAAAAACACTAATTTTGCAAGTTCTTAATCATAAAATGTGGCATGAAATTGGTATTTGCGTCAAATAATACACATAAGTTGGAAGAGGTGAGACAAATCCTTCCTGCTCACGTGAAAGTTATCAGTTTGAAAGAAATTGGATTTTTCCACGAAATAGAAGAAACTGGAGCAACTTTGGAGGAGAACTCACGGCTAAAAGCACAAGCGGTGTGGGATTGGGTGTGCGAAAACAATCTGAACAGTGGGATTGACGGAGTATTTGCAGATGATACAGGATTGGAAATTACGGCATTAGGTGGGGCACCTGGTGTTCGCACGGCACGTTGGGCAGGCGATGAGGCTTGTGATATAAATAACCGCCAAAAAGCATTGCGAGAATTGATAGGCAAAGAAGATAGAAGTGCACGTTTTAGGACAGTAGTTTCGCTGATTACGACAAATGAGGAACAACAAGTGGAAGGGGTGGTTCATGGAAGTATTGCTCTGCAAGAAGAAGGGGATGGAGGTTTCGGTTATGACCCGATTTTTGTGCCAGAGGGACATGAAAAAACTTTTGCGAGTTTGTCAGCAGAAGAAAAGAATGCAATCAGTCATCGTGGACGAGCAATGGAAAAATTATGTAGAATTTTAGAACATTAGAATATATGAAAATCAAGAAGTACATATTAAGTTGTTTGTTGATATGGATATCTGTTGCTGCGGCAGCAAAAGCAGGGCAATGGAGAACACACTTTGCATATAATAGTGTGCAGGTGATTGCCGACTGTCCGGAAGATATTTATGCTCTTGCCAATGGCGCCATATTCTCAATCAACAAAACAACAGAGGAAATGACATTGTATAATAATCAATCCGGTTTACATGGTACAAATGTGTGCTTTTTGATGTATGACAAAGAGCGCAAGCAGCTGATAATCATGTACTCTGACGGAAAGATGGACATAGAATACAATGGCATCATGCATTATATCTCAGACTTGTACAACAAGAGGATGACTGCATCGAAAAAATGCAATAACATTACCATTCAAGGCAAATGCGCTTACTTGGCAATGGATTTTGGTATTCTAGTTTTTGATTTGGAAAAGCATGAGTTCAAAGAGACGTACTACATAGGAGCAGAAGCGAGTGAGGTAAGAGTGACGGATGTAATGTTCAACGGAGATAGCATTTATGCTCAGACAAAAAACAAGAATTATTCAGCCTGCATATATGACAATATTGTAGACTATCATTTTTGGAAGACATGCTCTACCCTACCATGTCCGTTTGACACGAAGAAGGGTAAGGAGTACACTATGACGAATGGAGATTTATGGAAAGTCGCTGGTGCACAAGGTGTATATAGGAAGTTTGTAACAGGCGAAGAAGCGTATTATTTGCCGGATGGTCCTCAGGTAAAGACGCCATATAGCATGACATTTGATAGGGGGCGATTATATGTCGTTCCTGGTGGAAGATGGGCAAATCAAAATGCGGATGAAGGGCATGTAATGATATATGAAAACGATAAATGGCTGAATATCACTAATGCAGAAATCAAAGGTCAGACAGGCAAACGAGCATTGGACTTTATGAACGTTGCTGTAGACCCATCAGACCCCGGACATTTTTTCGTAACGAGTTACGGTACTGGACTTTATGAATTCAAGGATGATGTATTGACCAAACATCACACCCCATCGAATAGTATTCTAAGCTCAGCTGCTGCTAATTCACCCGACGCATATACTCGCACAAATAATGCAGCATACGATAATGAAAACCGCTTGTGGACATTAGTAGCCGGAGACGTGGATACGACGTTGGTCGCATTCCTTCCCAATGGCACGCAGCGAGGAATAAATTTGTATTCAAATCTATCTCGATTTGTTATCCACACTCCAGGCGGATTTATTATTGACAAGAATAATCCAAATAGAAAATGGATTTTGTCATGCCGTGCAGTTCCCGCCATTGCTATGATAGATGATGGTGGCACTCCATTTGACCAGGATGATGATCAATTTAAGGTACAAAGCGAATTTTATGATCAAGATGGTCAAGTGATTGTTCCAGAGTTTTTTTACGGGATGGAACAAGCTCCAAATGGCGACGTGTGGATAGGGTCATCTGTTGGTCCTATTGTAATACCCCACACAATGGATTTTATGAAATCAACTCAATGCAGACGTTTACGAATACCTATGGCCAATGAAAATTATCTATTGGAAACAGAAAGAGTCAACGCATTTGCATTTGACAACAACAATGAAATATGGATAGGTACGGCACAGTCAGGTATATATGTGTTGGATGAAGATGCTACAAAGATAATTGCACATTATACGAGTGATAATACTGTAATGCCATCAAACACAATACTATCATTGGCATTTGACAACTATAATAACCGAATGTATATTGGCACAGCACAAGGGTTGGTTTCCTACCAATTGTCATCAGACACAGCACTGAGCAATATGGACATTTCTGATGACGAGATTACATATGGTACTATGTATCAATGGAAATCACATTTGGCATTCTCGGAAATCAATGAGATTGAGCATTTGGGAGACAAAATTTATGCATTATCAAACAATTCGCTATTCTCTGTAAACAAGAAAACGGAAGAGATAGAATACTATACAAAAGCAACTGGATTGAATAGCTCGATTATTGATCATATCAAAGTCAATACAAGCACAGAACAAATGCTCATTACCTATCAAAATGGTCATTTAGATATTTTGGATAAACAGGAACAAATTAGCAATATCTCTGATTTGTTTCTCAAACCTATGAATTTATCCAAACAAGTAAATGATATCTGTATGCATGAGACGAAGGCTTATTTAGCAATGAGTTTTGGAGTCATATCATTAGATATGAGGCGACATGAAATCGCAGATACCTATTATATCGGTGATCAATCAACAGAAGTAGACGTAGCTTACATAACGATTTTAGGGGATAGCATATATGCTGCATCTAATACTGCACTCTACTCGGCACATTTGAATGATAATTTGGTTGATTATGCGTATTGGAAAAAGCGGTCTCTGCCATCTGGAAAAAACTTACAAGGAATGAGATCATTCATGAAGACGCTCTTTGTTGTCAAAGATAATGCACTTTGGTCAATGGCTGAAGGTGGCTGGAAAAAACACACTTCTGAATACAAGATACGTGGACTTCGTCAAACAACAAACCATTTGTTTGTTTTAATTGATCAATATGGTATCGCCGAATTACAAAACGATTTTACAACTCCGATTAGCATATCATATGGTTATATTAATGATATTACAGAAGATGGAGCCACATTCTGGTTGGGAACAAAGGGGAACGGTGTAGTGCGTCATCACAACAACTACAATACGGAATATCATCCAGATGGTCCGTTGAACAACTACTCCTACAAACTGCGCACATTTGGCAACAAACTTTATATGCTTCCTGGTGGCAGATGGGCTAATCAATATGTTCGTCCAGCGGATATCATGATTCTTGAAAACGATAAATGGACAAATATAACAAACGGACAATTAGTTGAAAAAGCTGGGCACGCTTTATACGACGCCGTGAATGTGGCTCAAGATCCTAATGATCCTGACCACTATTTTATCACTACATATGGCACTGGTATGCTTGAAATGCAAGATACGAATGTTGTTAAATTGCATTTACCTTCTAATAGTGGATTGTTCTCTGCCGTTGCTAGTAATCCTGATTCATACACACGTACCGACGGAATAATATACGACGAACAAAATTATTTATGGATACTAAATGCAGGAGATTTGGAGGGAAACATACATGTTGTTGCACCAAACGGAGATTGGAGTTCCTTTAATTTATCCTATCAGAATGAACTGATTCACCTGCATACTCCTGGTGATATAATCATAGACCGACGTAATCCTCAATGGAAATGGATTTCGATAGCTAGAGTAGGCACTGGATTAATTCTTCTACAAGATAATGGAACTCCACAAAGACATAGTGATGATAAAGTAATATATAGAACTTCATGGATAGATCAAAACTCAAGAAATATCTCTCCTGAGAATATTTATTCAATTGCTCAAGATTATGACAACACACTATGGATTGGTACAAATTCGGGTATCATCACCATCCCAGCTACCATAGATTATGCCACATCTAATGCATGCGAACGTATTGTTATTCCTCGCAATGATGGCTCAGGTTTAGGAGATTATTTATTGGATGGAGAACAAGTGAATTGTATAGCTATTGATGGAGCAAACCGTAAATGGATAGGAACAGCCTCTTCTGGTGTTTACTTAATTCAAATCACCACAAACGAGATGGGAGGCAAAGACATTGAAACTATCGCACATTTCACCACAGAAAACTCTCTCTTGCCGAGTGATAATATCTTGTCCATCGCTTTGAGTGAAATAACGGGCGAAGTTTTTATTGGCACATCTGCTGGATTAGTGTCATATATGAGTGATGCTGTGGAACCCGAAGAAGATTTTAACAATTTATATGCATATCCAAATCCAGTACAACCTTCATACAGAGGTTATATTACTATTAAAGGACTTATGGCGAACACCCAAGTACGCATATTGGATCCTAGCGGAAACCTTGTTAAAATATTGGAAGGACAAGGTGGCGAAGTTGTTTGGGATGGGAACAATGCACAAGGACAGCGAGTGGCTTCGGGAGTTTATACAGTTTTGTGTAATACTACTTCTGGAGACGGACATAAAACTCTAAAAATATTGATTATAAATTAATACAACGAGAAACAATAATAGTATTGATTCAATACATTTTCTCCAACGAATCACTTGATTGTATCGAACGAATATTTGCTACCCGCGTATCAAATTCATAAATTCCTCTCGTGTTTCCGCACGATTAAATGCCCCCGTAAAATCACTCGTGGTTGTTACAGCATGCGGCTTCTGCACACCTCGCATCTGCATACATAGGTGTTCAGCTTCTATCACTACCATCACGCCTAATGGGTTGAGTGTCTGTTGGATACAGTCTTTTATCTGGGTTGTCATGCGTTCTTGAACCTGCAAGCGTCGAGCAAACACGTCCACCACACGAGCGATCTTGCTCAAACCTGTAATCTTACCGTTTGGAATATATGCCACGTGCGCTTTGCCGAAAAATGGCAATAGGTGATGTTCGCACAAGGAATAAAAAGGAATATCCTTGACCACCACCATTTGGCGATAATCTTCTTCAAACAATGCACCACGCAAAATCGCCTCAGCATCCTGCTGATAACCTTGTGTTAAAAATTGCATAGCCTCTCCTACTCGAGTCGGCGTCTTTTTCAGGCCCTCACGAACAGAATCTTCGCCTATCAATCTCAGAAGTTCTTCGATATGAAGAGCAATCTGCTGAGTTTTTTTATCTGAAGGTATAAATGGAGGTGTCATATCTCTTAATTAATAACAATCACTTTATCAGGTACAACATATGCACTGCTTTGAAGATGAGGAAATTGTGCTACCAATTCATTCTTATAAAGCAATGCAGCTTCACGTGTCAAGAAATCACCAATACGCACTTTCCAAAATGGGGGTTCAGATATCGTGTAAACCGTTTTATTCAACACTTTCTCCAACTCTTGTTGCAATATAAGTGACTCATTCTTAGCTATTTGTTGTTGGTTGGATGAATATACCTGCACCCTGAAACCATCTACTTCCACTTTGCCACGCTGTATCCCCAATTGTTTATCTATCATCAGTTGTCTTACTGCGGAGTCTTGATGGACAATAGCATTTTCCATCACATCTGTCAACAACACTGCACACAAAGTATCATTGATCACGACACTATCGCTCACACTTACAGAATCAATGACCATGTCTTGTGCGAAACAAGATAAGCCTATACAAAACAATGATACAACCACAAAAACTCTCATATGCATTAATTTTCAGTTTAATACCTAAACGAACTACCTCCTACGAACTCGCGCAAGAATGATGTTGGTGGAATTTCACGCTCTGGAATTGATTCAAAGTAACTCAGATATTTCAGCAATCGGTGTGCTGTCGTATATTCATCACAATATTTCGGTACCTCATCCAATATGGGCTCTGCGTGACGTTTCAGCACTGCTAATTCAAACAGCAAAGCCGAATTAAACATCACATCCGCTTCCTCTTGGAATGGTGAAATCCATCGATCTTCGCCACGCTGTACACTATCCAAACGAGCAATCGTTTCCATCGCAGAGTATCCACGATAACGATAATCGCGAACGATACGACGAATCAAGCGTACATCACTCGTTGGAATCCAGTTATGATTATCCAAATTCACTGTAGTTAAGGAACTTACGTAAATCTTAAACGTCATTTCGCGTGGAATATCTGGAATCAATTCAGGATTCAAAGCATGTAGTCCTTCCAAGATCACTACCGTATCTTTCTCCAAACGTAAAGTGTCGCCTCTGTATTCACGTTTTCCCGTTTCGAAGTTGTAGAATGGCAACTTAACGGTATGACCATCAAGCAGATCTGCTAATTGCTTGCGGAACAATGGCAGGTCTATGGTTTCCAAGTGCTCAAAATCCCATTCGCCATTTTCATCACGCGGAGTATCTTCGCGATTCACAAAGTAATTGTCCATCGAAATCACTACAGGGCGTATTCCGTTCACCATCAGTTGAATAGTCAAACGCTTTGAGAATGTCGTCTTACCAGACGAACTCGGTCCTGAGATCAAAACAAATCTCGGTACACCACTCTCACGATGCGCTATCTGGTCCGCAATCTGGGCAACCTTCTTCTCGTGCAATGCCTCCGATAGTTTAATCATCTCAAAGCTCTTTTGGTTCTTGCAAGCCTTGTTAAATTCGCCTACATTGCTGATATGCAACAACTTATTCCAACCTATATATTCCTTGAATATCCCAAAACGCTTATCTTGCACACAACGTTCCTCCAATTGGTTCGGATTGCGACGACAAGGTATGCGCAACAAAATATTGCCATGATATTGCTCCACATCGAATAGATGAATATATCCCGTCGAAGGCATCAGCGCGCCAGTGTAATAGTCGATATAATCTCCCATGCGATAGTAGCGACAATAGGGGTTGCCAAGTGTCTCAAACAACGTGGTTTCACCATCCTTTCGCTCTCCAAACAAACGAATCACCTCTTTTGTTTGCTTTTCTTCGGTGATTATCGGACGATCTTCTGCGATGATTTGTTGCATGCGCTCTTTCAGCAATGTCACCACTTCAGGAGTGATTTCTTTAGCCACTTCACGCGATTCGCGAATGGTGCAATAAAAACCGCGACTGATTGGGTGTTCAATACGCAAGTCACAATTAGGCCACAATTCTCTCACTGCACAAGCCATCACCATACTCAATGTACGGATATAACATCGCTTTCCACTTTCGCTGGTTGCGTCAATAAACTCAATATCTTTTGGCTTGTAAACCAAGAAGTTAAGGTTTTGAACCTTGTAATTTACTCGTGCTGCAATCACTGGATATGGCATCTTTAATGCCAATCGATTGTACAACTCTTTCAGTGAGATTCCACAAGGAATATCCACAAATTCCTTTGTGTTTTTGCAATAGATTCTAATTGTATTTTGCATATTTCCTCCTTTTGCTTTTTACCAATTGTATCCTAAGTATGGAAATTTGCTTGCAAAGTTACGAAATTATTTGTAACTACGCAAACATTTTGCTATTTTAAAATCACAAGTATCACTTTTCAATTCCGCACAACTATCGCACCAAGGCCTGTGAGTGGCACTTCGTTTGATCACTAAATATAGTCTCCACTACGCATATACCCGAAGATAATTGCAAGGTTATGTTATCGGTCAATAGATTTAACTTTTTATTTAGCAACTGACGACCTAACAAATCATATACTACAATCTCACTCATTAATTTATTAGTAGAGACTTGCAGGACTCCTCTCTCGCTAGAATATGCTGATATCATCCCTTCTCGTTGCAATACACTTTCTGTAGTAGATGTTGTCACACCACCATCATTGCCTTCTCCCACATAGGTATCTGGACCTACAATCACATAGCGTTGCTCATGGTTCTCCGACATCGGTAATTGCAGCATCAAGCCATTGAGGATTCGGTATTTTGCGCCCGTCATGGTATCCCAAAGATAGCACTCCTTAGTCCAGTTTTCAGAGAGATAGAATGCCATTTGCATATGCTCAGCCCTTGCATCTGCATTTGCCAAAACTGCCAATGGTATTTCACTAACTCCTTGACGCAAATCAGTCATCATCGGCACTTGCTCTGCCACCGTATAGAGGTTCATCGGAGATACTGCCGAATTATCCATCACCGTCACTTCCACTCCCGACGACAAGAACAATGCATCCTCGCCCTGTAAATAATAATCATTCGCCTCAGCATGTGTAGCCAACATACAACGTGCATAATTTCCCGCAGCAAAAGCATAAATCGTCATCACCTCAGCATCTTGCATTACATCGCGCTGAGGCGCACGCAACACAGGTGCCACCTTAGACTTCAGCGAGTTATTCAGCGTCAAGTGATCGGTACTTAACTCTACTTGAGCAGTAGTCGCCGTTGCCCCATCGCGCAACTTGAGCATTACCGAACGCATCGGAGGCAAGTATCGATCCGAAGATGTAGCTGCTACTTCTACCGTAGCCGACTGCCACGAGTCGTTTTGCATATAATAGAACTCTGAACTAAACTGCTCATTATCAGCCAATAGTGCACGCATATCAATATACGACAAAGTAGGATTACCAAATACAAAAGCATTACTCTCTACCCCATTCGTCAAGGTAATTTGCATCGTGTTATCGGTTGGAGTAAAGGCCAAACGATATGCCTCCTCACGCGAAGGAACCGCCACAGAAGAAGTCTCATAACCCGAAGGGCTGAAATACGAATAATGCTCATCTGGCTTAGGCAAACGAACAATCATCTCTTCCATATTATCTCCAGGACCAAAGCCCAAGAGTTGGAAACCTTGTCCCACCTCCAACGGCTGAATCAACGAGTTCGACTCGCAGAATTGTGCAGTAGCCGTTGTTGTCACATTGCTACCATTCTCATAACGTGTAATAATATCCCTATTATAGAACGACAACCAGAATGCGTATGCAGCATCTTGAGCACGCGTACCTTTAAACGATGACACCACAAACGGATCATCACTTTCCAACGCATAACCCGATAGATAGTCACCTACATGAGGAACAAACATATCACCTGCATACATATCTTGTAGCGGTGCAGACATCATATTCCACTTAGTAGAAGTCAGCTGCATATCCACAAACGCCTTCTCATACTCCAACAGATGTTGGTTGTTGATACGTGCTCCTGAAACAAAGTATATATTGCGACATTTGTGCACATCATGATTGATGGTCATTGGGTAGTGATTGTGCTTGTGATCCGATTCTGGGTCATCCAAGTGCTCATTATCGGGCACAATATATGGATAGCGCAACTCATTATCCATCTTAGGAATAATCACATCTACACCAGCCATTGGCACATATCCTACTCCAAACGTATCTCCATCATCCACCTGCTTATTGCCATTGGTATCCTCCCAACTTTTCCAGTTTTCGTTTAAGCCCCAACCGTTGATGGTGCTTGTACCTGGGCGCCATACCACTATTTGTGGCAACACTTGTATTTTGATGAAGATATATCCCACTTTGCATCCTTCATAATCCACGCCATCGGCACCTGTAGTCAACTGCAAACGTGCGATGTATTCTCTACCTGCTTCAACCGTTTTGCTAGGATCAACAGGCAACACTTCTCCTGTTTCAGGGTTAACAAAGCTGATGGCATCTGTATTGAGAGTAAAGTATTTTTTACCATTTTCTTCTACTATCGCACAATTAGCAATCTTGGTATCTCCACCCATGTCAGTAACAGGGATTCTGATAGCAGAGATATCACCAATAACCATCTTATAAACAGGAAGTTCTGTTCTTTGTTGCTCCGTTATATGTTCAGATGCGATTGGCAAGATATTCAAGAATCGGCTGGATTCTGCAGAAGTCACTTTCACCCAACGTGGCTCATTACAATCTTTGAGCACCACCAAAGTGTCCTTACCCTGATAGTTCACCGTCATGGTAGCAGTACCCTCAATAGGGAAACACCAATAGCGAGCTGCCGCATCAGAACCTAGATAGAAGTTTATTGTAGTATCGTACATTTGCAGCCAGCCATTGTCATACAGATGCTTCACTATATCATAGTTTTGTCTAGACTCAAATGCATCCACCTTCAAATCCTCAAAACGAGTAGCATAATAGTTTGGATTAGGATCATCTGCAGTAGAAGGACGTCTCATATCATACATGATGGCCGCAGTCACTTGGCCATGCGTGTACTTATACAACGCTTTAAACGCTTCATCAGCTGCTAATTGTTGCTCCAATGTGGCATCTTTTTCACCATATACATCATCCGATTCGACAGTTACCAACCAATCCGCATAGATAGGCACCTTCTTGTCTTTGAGTGCACCACCAACCTCATCTGCAAAGGTGTTTTTCACTGCCACCGTCAGATAATACAAGTCATTGGCGCAATTGCCTGCCGATTCCAAGTCAAACTCCTGATCAACTAGGCCTTTATCCGAATTGCGGAGATCAAACTTAGTCTGTTGCGTAGCATGCAATGGTGTCTGCATGTTACAGTTGTCCTCATCCAACTCATCCACTGAATATGCCATACGCATCCAATAGCTATCCCCTGTATATAACTTATTCAACGCCTCATCAGGATCTTCGGTATTTTCGATGATATGTGCTACATACAACAGCCATTTTTCCACACCATTATTCACCGTCTTCACATAGGCCTTCTTATGTACCGCATCACCCATCTCATCCAGCATCTTGGCTACCGAGTAATAGATAACATCTCCCCTACTCTCCGAAGGTATATAATTAGCATCTGGAATATGTATCGAACCATATGCGTGATCCGTTTCCAGATCACCATGCTCATGATCATAGTCATGATAGTAGATAGGCAACGTCTCACCTCCCTCTTGATAGGTTGGATTCAATGCTTTGTCTGCTGTCTCATTGTAAATCTGATAATAGATATACGCATCCGAACCTACCTCCATATTGCTATAATCCAATCGCAATACAGCTGCTGCACTGCTGACACCATTACTAGTCGAGCGGCAAGTCATCTTACCATGGTAAGCCGCCATTGGCAACTGCGATACATATAGCGTAATATCGTCCACCATAAAGTCGTTACCTTGGTTGGTAGTCGCAAAGTTATAAATCGATACGCGCGTAGAGTCATAGCCACTCGCCGATTCAATCGGGAAGTTAATCTGCTGCCAACCCCTACCCTTGAGCAACTCGCCCACAAAATACACACCCACATTCTGCCATTCCGCTTCTCCCTTGTTCTTTCCCTGCACATTAAAGCGGAAGATTGGGTTACCTTGGCCCGACCAGTTAGCTGGTGCAGGGTTGCAGAACCATGCCGAGCAATACATCGTTTGGCCCGAACAAATAGGCTTACCCGTGGTAAGACTGGCCACCAAACCTGGCTCCATAGTACCATCCACATACAATGCCTTACCCGAATGAGCCGATGCCATAGCCCAATCTTTGTTCACGGAAGACAATATCGTGTATTCACCATAGAATGGGAACGCACCTTGCGTTGCACCACGGCGGAAATTAGCTTCTCGCGCCAATTCACCCGTTGCATACACATAGCCATACGATATCTGTCCCCATGGCAAATGCGTATCGTTGTTGTCATCAAAATTAATGCTACTCAACACCTCATATTCATTTTCAATACGGGCTTGAGTGATGATTGTTTGTGTCGTTGGACCACATTTCTCCACATCCACAAACTCCACCTCAAACTCAGCTATCAGCAATGGCTCCGAGTCTGCAGGTGCAGCTGTCAAACAATACCGATGCTTCACTTGCTGCTCGCCCATGGTGTAATTATCACTTCTAACTATTAGATAGTCAAGCTCAGCGGTATATGTGGGGGTATAGTCCTGTGCAAGATAGGTCTTAGTTTGATTATCCCACACCTCTCTTGTCCACGAAAATGCTGATGATGGAATACGTTGCACTTGGTCACTACCATCGCGATAAAAATAGCACATCTCAGACAAATGCGAACGGTATTGGACATAGCGATGCTCAGTGGACAAAAGGATCTGTTTACCCGATGGAGCTTGATATTTATACGTTTCCAAATACTCACCTCTGCCCGTTCGTGCTTGCAATGTATCTGCCATCTCTTCTGCGGGTTTGAGATGGAAGATCTGGCGATAAGATAGCGTAGGCTCCGTAATCGAAGTTATCTGACCATTATGCAAAGTATATTCATAATCAGTATAGGCACTCACATCACAAGCAATGGTATGGTAGCCCGAAGCTGCTTTAGCCTCAGCCGTGCTTGCGCTCGCATTATACGTGTAATCCCATCCTCTCAATATCGGCGCCGCATTATTCGTATTATTTTCGTTCAGCACACCGCCATAGTTAGCATCTGTACCTGCGGTCTGAGCGCCATATCGGTCGTTATTTCTGTTGAAAGAATACAATCCATACGATATACCTTCATCTTGAACCGTTTCTGCACTCTGTGGCGTATTGATAGCAGCAAATGGTGTGCCGTCCGCCGAACGAGGCGAGCGAATCCATGAAGTGGACAAATAGCCCTCTACATGGTTGTAATATGGATCACCCTTAGTCTCATAGTCATACCAGCGCATATAGCCCGAGTAACCCGACTCTGCCAAACGGAGTTCTATCTCCTGGTTAGGCAAATAGTATATGGTACGCTCCGAGGTATGTGTCAACTGCTCTTGCCCTGCCTTCCATGCTCCTGTATGACCTGCACCTGCTTGCGTCTCGAATTGTATACCACCTGCTTCCACACGCTGAGCGATTGGAATACGGAACTCACCTGCGTGTTTATGCTCAGCATCAGTTTGATTGGAATATCTTCCTACCAATGTCGCAGTACGCTTACTATTGCTTTCATTCTCTGGTGTACTCACTCGAATCGTTTTACCATCGTCCAGCACTTCACAACTAAGCCCTTCCCAACCATTCTCGAAGCTAAATGTCCAATGCGCATCATTCAAGGATATTATTTCTGCTTCGCCTTCTGCTTCGCGAACAATCTCCTGACCATCCACATTGTATATCACAGAGCCATGTTGATGATGCACATTCACCACAAAGTCTTTTGCTTCCGCCACTTCGCGGAAAGTATAAGTCACTGGGTTAATCGACACCGAGATTGGATTCAACTCCTCTTTGTGATACGACTTACGCACCACGCGCATCTTCTTGCTGAAGCTCTGATTGCCGTATTTATACTCCACCACTACATTATCCGAATAGTCTATCCAAGTCAAGATACCCAACTGGTTGCCTTGACTATCCAATTCGGGATAGATAATACCCTTCAAATCCATCGGACTCTCTCCTACTGGTGCCAAGGGGAACTGCCATTGCTTATGTCCGTCAGCCGCGGTAACCTCTTGCACCTCACCCAACGTCATCATCATACGCGATGTCTCTGGGCATGTATATTGGAGGTTCGGATAATTAAACGAGAAGTTTGCAGGATTGAGCCACGTTTCTTTACTCTTATTCGCACCCGTTGACTCCCAATACACATGCACATCTTCCACTTGATTAGGATCTACCTCAATGGATGTGCGTCGAAGTAGCGGCTCTTCATTAGGACGTCTTACTATCTGGTAATATGCCTCTGTAGTATGTTCAATCACAAAGCGCACATCACGCTCCAACACATCATCGTAGGTAAGCTCTATCTTCGCAGGGTTGAAGTGCGCCCACGCATCACCTGTACCTTTTCGCTCCCATTTCTCCACATGAATCGTATAAGGACTCCAGTTCGCAACCGTAAAATCCAAAGTCACATACAATGGTAGCACTTGCCCCCAGTGCATAGTGGCCATGTAATAAATCTCACCCAACCAATAGGACCCCTTCTGCGAATCCACCATATTTCCGAAGCGAAAAGCCGCTGCTGCAGAACTATCGGGAACCAAAGTCAAAGCACCCTGATTGATCGCACCTTGTGGACTTGAGTTATCCACACTCAACCAATATCCTGTAGTCAAATCCTGAAAACTATAATAGTAAGACGAACCATTCTGATCAATACGCATCCGCCACAAGCAGTCGTCTGATATCACCCGTGGAGCACGCACACCGTCACTACTTGCCTCCAAATACAAACGAAAATCATATTGCACCCATGGGTCGCTATCATAACTAAACGACACGATATCTCCGCTCACAAACACACCATCTGTCACCTGCGCTTGCGCAATCAGACAACTCAGACAAATATATACTAAGAGAAAAAATCTTTTCATAAGGCTTGAGATTTCTTACGTTTAACCACTTTTACCAACGCATACGCACATACCATCGCCAACATAGGCAATAGCATTCCTCCAACAGGCATCTCCTGACCTACAGGAGGTCTATCAGGACGAGCCGCATATACTATTCCATTCACTTTCACAGGACCTCCAAATAGATTTTCCTGTGTACAAACACTTCCGCCTGTCTCAGCAGAGATAGCAGAAAAACTACCCGTTCCTGAGACAGAAAACGAATTCCAACCCATACATGGATCCTTAAACACATACCCGGCATGGTGCATCATGCCAGGTGTATCCATGATTTGGGCTGTATGAGAATACGAATTAGTCACTTTTATCCTTAAAAATCAAATATTACATTCCTTCTTTGACACAAAATATCGGGGCAATTATACGCACCACACACGCCTTCTTGTTTTATAAAAACAAATTAGCCTGCAAAGTTACTATTTTTTTTTGAATCCCCCAAGAAAAAAGAGTACTTTTTCAATATTTCCAACCAAACACCTCATTTTTCAACCCTCTCATTCCCAATACGTTTCATCACTTTGTTTTAGGGTTACGTCTATTTGGTTTAGCCAGTCCCTTTTCTTTCACTATCTTTCCGCTATAAATCTTTAGTGATTCTTTAGTTATTCTTTAGTGATTCTTTGGTGATTCATAGGTTATTTATAGGTGATTCAGCATACATCACCATAACAAAAAAAAGGACATCCCTGTCTTTTTTGTCGAGAAGACGTGATTCGTAAATTGCTTCGGCTATGCCGAGATAAGCAATAATCGTTCGAGGCAAAAGCCGAGATAAGCAATAATCGTTCGAGGCATTTGCCGAGATAAGAACCCCGAGGGCGGAGAGGAGCCTCGACAAAAAAAGGACATTCCTGTCCTTTTTTGTCGAGAAGAGGCGACTCGAACGCCCGACCCCCACGTCCCGAACGTGGTGCGCTACCAACTGCGCTACTTCTCGCCGCGCTATTTCTTCTTTGTAAAGCGTTTCTTGGCGGCTGCTGGCTCACTCGATGCGATGATCTCACGACACTTCGCCTCCGTCAAAGCTTGCACATCCACCGACTTTGGTAAGCGATAATTGCCTTCTGGAGTCTTAAGATACGCACCATAGCGACCATTCAATACCTGTATCTCGCCAAACACATGGATAGGCTCATCTGCCTGCTTTTTCTGCTCAAAAAGCACAATAGCATCATCCAACGTAACTGTGTATGGATCAACAGTTTTAGGCAAACTCGTAAACACGCTAGCACGACGAACATACGGACCATATTTACCTTCGCCTACCACCACTTCTTCGCCTTGCCATTCGCCCAAAGTACGAGGCAAAGCATTCGCAAACAAAGCCAACGCATCGTCCAACGTAATCGTGAAGATACTTTGCCCTTTTTGCATGGAAGCAAACTTTGGTTTCTCCGTGTCGCTATCTCCCAATTGCACACAAGGACCATTCTTCGTAATACGTGCTAAAATCGGCTCTCCCGTCTGAGGATGCTTACCAATCAATCGTGCTGCCATCTTGCCAGATGGTACTTGCTTAATCAGCGGATGGAAGGTCTGATAAAACTCATCCACCGTTTGCACCCAATTCGCTTCTCCAGCGGCGATAGCATCAAAACTTTCCTCTGAGTGGGCAGTAAAATCATAACTCAAGATAGTAGGGAATTGCTCCACCAAGAAGTCATTGGCAATACGTCCAAGATCAGTAGGAAGAAGCTTGCCCGAGTCTGCTCCCACTACTTCTGTTTTATGCTTATCCGTTATCTTGCCATTGCTAAGCGTCAACACATTGAAACTGCGTTTCACGCCCTCCACTGCACCACGCTCCACATACTTACGCGACTGTATCGTCTCTATCACAGTTGCATACGTGGACGGACGACCTATACCCAATTCATCCATCTTATCCACCAACGAACCCTCGTGATAGCGTGTCGGAGCTTTGGTAAAAGTCTCTTGAGCATTGATAGTTGTCAGTTGGCAGTTGACATTTTCCATCAGGAGAGCCAACGCAGCTTGATTATTAGCGGCAATCTCTTCATCGGATGCTTGCGTATAAACACGCATAAAACCATCAAAAGTAATCACATCGTGCGTAGCGGTCCATAGGTATGGCGAATTACTCATCGCCACCTCCACACGCGTAGTATCTACCTCCACATCAGCCATTTGTGTAGCCAAAGCACGCTTGCGAATCAAATCATACAAACGACGCTCGTCGTTGTTATTGCCTGCTACAGCCACATTCATATATGTCGGACGAATAGCCTCGTGCGCCTCTTGAGCATTCTTCGATTTGGTCTGATATTGACGTGCCTTGTGGTATTGCTCTCCGTACTCCGCCAAGATAGTCGCCTTCGCTGTATTGATGGCTAACCCGCTAAGATTCACCGAGTCGGTACGCATATAAGTAATATGACCTGCCTCATAGAGCGACTGAGCCAAACGCATCGTCTTCGACACAGAGAAGTGCAACTTGCGCACCGCTTCTTGTTGCAACGTAGAAGTGGTAAAAGGAGGTGCAGGAGAACGATGACCTGGCTTGTGTGTCACGGATGTGAGCGTAAAAGTCGATTCTTTACAACACTCTAGAAAAGCAAGTGCCTCTTGTTTAGTGGCAAAACGATGATTGAGTTCTGTCTTGAAAGAGGTAGTTTCTCCATTCAATGCTACACCCACAAACTCCGCTGTCAAGCGATAACTTGCTGTTGGCACAAACTCCTCTATCTCACGCTCACGCTCCACAATCAATCTTACTGCCACCGATTGCACACGGCCTGCGCTCAAACCTGTGATCACCTTTTTCCACAAAACAGGCGACAACTCAAAGCCCACAATACGGTCCATCACGCGACGTGCTTGCTGAGCATTGACCAAGTTATAATCGATATCACGGGGATGATTAATTGCCTCCAAAATAGACTCTTTAGTTGTATCATTAAACGTGATACGGCACACCTTATCTTGAGGCAATTGCAGAATCTCTTGGATATGCCATGCTATCGCCTCTCCCTCGCGGTCAGGGTCGCTTGCCAGCCATACCTTGTCTGCTTTCAGTGCCTCTTTACGCAGCGCATCGACAAGTTGTATCTTATCTTTATCAATCACATAGTTAGGTGCATAGCCATTGTCAAAGTCAATACCCATGCTATTTTTACCTACTCCCTCTATGTCACGCACATGTCCTTGCGACGACATCAAACGAAATTCCTTGCCAAGATATTTGGCAATGGTCTTTCCTTTGCTAGGAGACTCTACGATCATCAAATTCTTACTCATTCTTCTAATTCGTTATTTTTAAGGACTTTAAGTTCATTAAGAACGAAAAAATCACAACAAATCTTATATATAAATAAGGTGTCTTTTTTCACAAAACGGCGGCAAAGGTAGTACTTTTATTTCACATGTGCAAATTTATTTTTCCGCTTTTTTCTATTACTTATATAAAGTAAAGTTTTTGTTTTTTATTCTTTTTGTTTGCATATATGTATTATTTTTTGTACCTTTGCGGCGTAAACTTTGAATATCCTTAAAACTTTTTAGAACTTCTGAAACTTTTAAAACTTAATACACCATGACCTATATTATTCTAACTATCATTCTCGTCCTCTTTGGCATAGGACTATTATTGGCAGAGATGTTCCTATTACCTGGTTTTGGTATTGCAGGTATCTTTGGACTTGCCAGTTTGATTGCAGCAGTAGTGATTGCTTACATGAAACTCGCCGTCCTTTGGGCGTGGGCAGGGCATGTTACCTTAGCAGCATGTGTGGTGCTTTGCGGCATCGCCATTTGGGTATTCCTCAGGAGCAAAGCGCTCAATAAGATGGCGCTCGACACCAAAATCGAAGGCGGTGTGGACATGCCATCCGCTGGCAAACATATGGAAGAGTTACAGAAATAACCCTTACCTTTACACCTTACACTTTAAACTATTAACTTTAAACTCAAATAATATGGAACTAGGAATTCTTCAAATCGTAGGATTGGCTATACTGGCCATACTCGTAATTATTTTCTTCTACTATGTACCTTTCATGCTGTGGATCAACGCAGTTGTGAGCGGTGTACATGTATCATTGGTGCAACTCTTCTTGATGCGTATTCGTAAAGTACCACCTACACGCATTGTCAATTGCCTCATCGAGGCGCATAAAGCTGGTCTCACCGACGTAAAGCGCGACGGACTGGAGGCGCACTTCCTAGCCGGTGGACACATCGAACGCGTAGTACATGCCCTTGTTAGTGCAAGCAAAGCAAATATGGCACTCACCTTCCAAATGGCTACAGCTATTGACCTCGCTGGTCGTGATGTGTTTGAGGCAGTACAAATGTCTGTTAACCCTCGCGTGATTGATACTCCTCCTGTGACTGCTGTGGCAAAGGACGGTATTCAGCTCATCGCAAAGGCTCGTGTAACTGTGCGCGCCAATATCAAGCAATTGGTCGGTGGTGCAGGCGAGGACACTATCCTTGCTCGTGTAGGCGAAGGTATCGTATCATCTATCGGTTCGTCAGACAGCCACAAGATGGTACTCGAGAATCCAGATAGCATCTCCAAACTCGTGCTCAGCAAGGGTCTAGATGCAGGCACTGCGTTTGAAATTCTCAGTATTGATATTGCGGATATCGATGTAGGTAAGAACATCGGTGCGCAATTGCAAATGGACCAAGCAGAGGCTGATAAGAACATCGCTCAAGCGAAGGCAGAGGAACGCCGTGCTATGGCTATTGCTACCGAGCAAGAAATGAAAGCCAAAGCACAAGAGGCAAAAGCGAAAGTGATTGAGGCAGAGGCATTAGTTCCACAAGCTATGGCAGAAGCCTTCCGCAATGGTAACCTCGGCATCATGGACTACTATCGCATGCAAAACATCCAAGCGGATACCACCATGCGCGAAGCCATTGGCAAACCTGCTAGCGAGCCTGCGAAAAAGAAATGAGAGTAGCGTTGCTACAATATCCCATAGCATGGGCGGATAAGGAAACTAACCTCCACCTTGCAGAAGAACGTATTGCGGCATTAGCTGGTAAAGCTGATGTCGCAGTACTACCAGAGATGTTTGCTACGGGATTCTGCACGGATCATCCCGAATTAGCAGAAACAATGGATGGCGATAT
Organism: Paludibacteraceae bacterium; assembly: GCA_045612525.1. Classification (GTDB taxonomy): domain Bacteria; phylum Bacteroidota; class Bacteroidia; order Bacteroidales; family Paludibacteraceae; genus Colicola. The sequence continues at coordinate 54,782 of JAZKZF010000044.1, forward strand.
CATCCGTCGCCTGCAAGCTACCGCCGACCAAAGCGGTGTAGCCATCGTTAGTTCGTTTATCTGCAAGCCTGCCATCGGACAGCGTTTGGTTAATCGTGGCTTTATGATTACCCCTCATTCTGTCTATCCAAATGGGGAGGAATTAGAAGGTGACCCTAATAATCTCCCTTCCCTTCAGGGAGGGGACGGGGGTAGGCTGTTTGTACAAGACAAGCGCCACCTCTACGCCCACGGCGGAGAAGACCAATTCTTTCAACCTGCACAAGAAAGACATATATTTGAATACAAGGGAGTTAAGATCCTCTTGCTTGTTTGCTATGACTTGCGTTTTCCTGTCTGGGCACGCAACCGTAGCGGACACGATTACGACCTTATTCTTGTAGTAGCCAACTGGCCTGATATCCGCATCCAATATTGGGATGCGCTCATAGCAGCCCGTGCTACGGAAAATCAATGTTATATCGCCGCCGTCAACTGCGTAGGGGATGACGGTATGGGCTTGCACTATAATGGTCACTCCGTGGCATATGACACTCGTTTACAGCCGATTGTATCGTTTGCAGACAACGAAGAAGGCACCAAAATTGCAGAGTTTGATATAGCTAAGCTCCATCACTTTCGCGAGGTGTTACCGCTCTGGAATGATACAGACAATTTTACACTACAATAAATAAAGAATTTTATCGAAATACTAGCAGAAAGAAAACTTTCTGCTTTTTTATTTGCATTTCTGCATTTTTTGTTGTACCTTTGTCACGTTTTTGAAATAATGACCTACAATTGGAACATACGATGTTTGACGGCTGTGGAGCAAGAGACGCAACTGCAGTTGGAGCGCGAACTGAATATCAGTTCGGCTGCAGCACGTATGTTGGTGGTGCGTGGCATACAGACTGCTGATGAGGCACGCGCATTTGTGCGTCCAGCTTTGGACAAACTACACGACCCATTCCTCATGAAGGATATGGACAAGGCCGTTGAGCGCCTGCACCAAGCCATCACCAAAGAGGAGAAAATACTCATCTACGGCGACTATGATGTGGACGGCACTACCGCTGTGGCACTCATGTATCGGTTCCTTCAGAACCTTGCCTCTAACCTTTCGCCTCTAACCTTTAACCTCGATTATTACATCCCCGACCGCTACACAGAAGGTTATGGTGTTTCTACACAAGGAATTGACTACGCATCAGCACAAGGATGCAGGCTAATTATCACACTCGATTGTGGTATCAAAGCTGTAGAGAAGGTAGCCTATGCTGCCAGCAAAGGTATTGACGTCATCGTCTGCGACCACCACACACCAGGCGATGAACTCCCCGCAGCCGTAGCGGTACTCAATATGAAGCGCCACGACTGCCCTTATCCATACAAAGAACTATCGGGTTGTGGTGTAGGTTTCAAACTGGCGCAAGCATATACCCAACAATATGGTTTGCCATTTGACAATCTCGTGCCACTCTTGCAACTGCTAGCGATGTCAATCGCTTCGGACATCGTGCCAATCACAGGCGAGAACCGTATCCTTGCGCACTTCGGCATTCAGCAACTCAACAAAACTCCTTTCATAGGATTGTCCGCTATCATGCAGGTGGCTAGTATCGAGTCTAAAAAACTGACTATCAACGACCTTGTATATAAAATCGGTCCGCGTATCAATGCTTGCGGACGCATGAAATCAGGGCGTGCAGCAGTCGAATTGTTACTAACGGATGATCCCATTTTTGCACATCAGCAAGCCGAAGAAGTCAACCAACACAATGAAGACCGTCGTGACTGCGATACAGAAACCACCAAAGAGGCATTAGCACAACTACAAGCTGACCCTTCATATGCTAACCGCCGTTCTACGGTGGTCTACGCTCCTCATTGGCACAAAGGTGTAGTCGGTATCGTAGCATCACGCCTCACGGAGACCTATTATCGTCCTACCATCGTCCTCACCGCAGGAGAAGACGGCATTATCTCTGGATCGGCTCGTTCGGTAGGTGGATTTGATATTTATACTGCCATCGACTCATGCAGTGACCTCCTCACCAACTTTGGAGGACACAAGTTTGCTGCAGGATTAAGCATGCATATCAACGACTTACCCGAGTTCCAAGAACGTTTTGAAGCATATGTAGCTGCGCATATTCGCGAGGATCAATTACAACCAACCTTGCAGATTGAGGCAGAACTGCAATTAGGCGATATTACCAAACAATTCTACAACGTATTGCGACACTTGGAGCCCTTTGGTCCAGGTAATCCACGTCCGCTGTTTGTATCGCGCCGACTCATCAACCATCGAGAGACTCGCGCAGTAGGCAAAGAAAGAGAACACTTGCGACTAGATGTAACCGACCGCATGAACGCTATCACAGGCATTGCCTTCAAACGAGGAGCCATGGCTCAACATATCCAAAACGGCAACCCTGTGGATATCTGCTACGAATTAGACGAAAACACATTTAACAATAGAACCACCATCCAAATGATGGTACAAGATATCAAGCCATCTTAAATGGCAGGACGGCTTCGCCTATAGGACGCCGCAAGCGGTTATAGGTTATAGCTAAAAGATTGCACTTTTTATTTAAGATTCAGTGATGAGTTTTGGATGTTCCCAAAACGAAGAGCGGTGGCAATTTATTACGGAGTACAACGAGCAAATATAGGATTTATAAGATTTCGTGAGCCGCGAGGCGAACAGGAGATATTAATATTACAACAAAAAGATATGTTCAACGAATTAGATACAAAGGGCCCTAAGTTCCGCAAGGGCAGCATAGAAGTAGTTTGCGGAAGTATGTTCTCTGGCAAGACTGAAGAACTTATCCGCCGTATGAAACGCGCACAGTTTGCCAAACTTCGAGTGGAGATTTTCAAACCCGCTATCGATGTGCGTTATAGCGAAGCCGAAGTGGTCAGCCACGACCGCAACGCCATCCAATCCACTCCCGTGGATAGCAGTCAAAACATCCTCCTCATGGCGAACGACGTAGATGTAGTCGGCATCGACGAGGCACAATTCTTCGATATGGGAATCGTGGAAGTAGCCAACGAACTGGCTCGCCGCGGTATACGTGTCATCTGTGCGGGCTTGGATATGGACTTCAAGGGCGTACCTTTCGGTCCCATGCCGGCATTGATGGCAATTGCCGATGATGTGTATAAGACCCACGCCATCTGTGTACACTGTGGTGACTTGGCATATGTCAGCCACCGTACCGTCAGCAGCGACAAACGTGTCCTCCTCGGCGAGACCGAGAGCTACGAACCGCTCTGCCGCTCTTGCTACGAGAAAGCCCTCGAAGCCGAAAAAGCCAATAACTAAGCAACATAGGATAAGCAACCTATCAACATAGAATAAGCGAGGACCATCCCTCGCTTATTTTTCATCCCCTACACTTTACACCCTACACTCGTGCACCTACCAAGTACGGGTTCATAACGGGTTCATAAGCCACCTTCACTATATAGACTATGTGATTACTATGAGATTAGTATGTTATTCTGCCCACTCCTCTAGACCTTTTTAAGAGTACTGTGAACTTTTTTGCTCCCTTGTTTATAGGGGAGCTGTCGCATAGCGACTGAGGGGTTCATCTCACCTTTCCGTTTTCACCTTCATCCCACGGACTTCCTGCGGGCACATTCTCATACCCCCTCAAAAAGTCCGCAGAAATCCATTCCAACATCCTTTCTACCTGAAAATCAATATTCCATTCTTAATTACGCAGTATGACGGAAGTGGCGCTTATGGCGGAAGTGGCGGAAAATACTCCGCCACTTCCGCCATTCCGCCACATGCTGGATTTACTAATTTTCACACTGCAAGTGACCATTACGGAAATGTCATCACTCACACTCTGGATAACGATTCTATGCTTACAAATTTTGCTGAACGCTAAAAGCGTTTGGCAAAATTTTATAAATCCTTAACGAGACGGACACTGCGAACCTCGTAGCGATTGAAGTCGAGCACGATCGCCACGTCCGAGCTGATGTAGAGGTAGTACGCGTCGTAGCTAAAGTCCTCTGTGGCAGACCAATAGCCGCCGTCGTACTGCACACTGCCCACATTGGAGCCGTCGCGGTAGCCCGCAGCAGGAAGGAAGACTGCACCTGCGGACTCGAGTTTCGACCATTGCTCTGGGGTAAAGGATTGATAAGCAGCATAATAATCAACACGATTACTACTCTGGAAACCTGACTTAAACGTCACACCTGTGGGACATGTCCAATTATCTGGCAACAATATCAAACCATTTACGCCATTTACCTGAGCTGCACCCTTAAGAGAACTTGCATTTGGACGAGTATTTAACAAATATCTCCACTCATCATAAGTCAATGTACGCCATGTATTAGGAGCATCGTTACCAATCTTATTAGTACCCCAATCAACAAAAGAACCACTATAATCATTATCATCAGTAGAAGTACTTACACCAAAGTTATTTGCAGCAGTACTCCAACCGAACAAATCTACCTTATCTGCCAAAGCAGTACCTTCTTTGCTATCGCCATAAGTTGGGTCGGAAGACACACTACCACCAATTACATTATCTGTACCAATCACTTCCCACTGAGTACTCGCAAAAGACCATGTGTCAGTAGATTGCGTGTATTGCAAATTTCCCTTCGAGAAAGTCACTTGTTTGTCTGCGGAAACGGAGAACACACCAATACCTGCAGAAGGATTGGTTGGCTCCTCAGGTTCAGTTGGTGTATCTGGTTCCTCTGGCTCCCCTGGAGCTATCATACTAATACTATCTACCTTGATAACATTACCATCACTACAATAAATATAAAACTGTGCTGAAGCACTAATTGTCATCATCAAGGCGATGACTGCCATAAAAAGCTTTTTCATATCGTTGATTATTTATTAATTAGCCTATCCTAAATCCTTCCCTAAAAGGAAGGACTTACTTTTCACCTTATTATACTACCAAGTATATCGTACCAAACTTGCTTGCCATCAGACAGCGTGGCACGGATATACAAACGACCATTGAGTAACACTTTGTCTGTCGTAGCTTTGTCCAAAGAAGACACTTCCTCTAAAGCGGTCGTCGTACTTTCTTCAACCATGGCGAAAGTTATACTACGCACACCTGTCAAATCCGCCTCAGGTACACTCACAGCAAGACTGCCCTTGCTGCACAACACACTAAAGTCCGTCACTGAGGTGTAGTCCAACTGCACCATTTGCTTGCTTCCATCTGCCATTTGCACCACCATCGCGGGGACAAGTTCGGCATCCTGAGCAAGAATAGGCACACCCACACTACATAAGAACAGACTTAGTAGAAATAAGAATAACTTTTTCATAGATTTAATAAGTTAAATTGTTTCAAAGTTTCAATTCGCAAAGGTACAACAAAATTTGCGGATATGCAAGAAAAATCGCATTTTAAGGCATTTTTTTCTGGTGTAAGGTGTGAGTTTTGTTCAGTGGACGCTGCGCTATTGTTTAGTGTTTATGAGTATCGGTAAAGTTTGCTAAATCACCTAAGATTTATAGAGGAGTTGAGGGAAACTGAATCATCTATTGAAAAACGAAATACACACAAAAATCATCTTTCTAAAGACGAAAACTTGCATATTTCATTTCTTTGTTGTATCTTTGCACTTGAAATGACTAACCAATCTCTCTACGATATTATTCTGCCACTAGCCATTGCGGATGTGTACACCTACAACATCCCTGAAGCCTTATTGCCTATCGCCTATCGCCAATCGCCAATAATTGGCTGTCGCGTATTGGTACCTCTCGGCAAGAAGAGTATCATAGGTATCATCTATCGCCAACACGAAGGCGAACTGCCTGCAAACGTAAAAGTACGCGATGTGTTGCAAATCATAGATGACACACCTATTGTCACGACAGAGCAACTAAAACTATGGGAATGGTTGTCAAGCTATTACATGTGTACCCTGGGCGAGGTAATGGCGGCTGCCTTACCCTCAGAGATTATTGACGACAATTACTCCGCAGCCACTACCCAATACATACAACTATCTCCCGCTTTCCTAGCCAAAGAAGCACAAGAGCAGTTGCTCGGGGAACTGAAACGCGCGAAGAAACAAGAACAATTGGTGCGAGATTTCCTTCGTTTGGCGCAAAATTATCAAGTGGAGAGGCGCGCACTCCTAGATCAAAGTGGCGTGAGTGGTGCTATTCTGAGGACATTGATCGACAAAGGGATATTTTTGGAAGAAGAGCGCCCCATCTCACGTTTGCGCCAATACAACGGCGAAACACAACAACCACACCCCCTTGATAGTCAGCAGACTAAAGCAATCAAAGAGATTCGAGAGAGCTGGCAAGAGAAAAATGTCACCCTGCTACACGGCGTGACCTCTAGCGGAAAAACAGAGGTATATATTCATCTCATTGAAGAAGTCCTTCAACAAGGCAAACAAGTATTGTATCTAGTACCTGAGATTGCGCTTACTACCCAACTCACCGACCGTTTACAAGCCGTATTTGGCGACAAACTAGTAGTATATCACTCGAAGTTTAGCAACGCAGAGCGAGTAGAGATTTATAATCAGGTTCAATGTAGTTCAACAGAGGTTCAACATAGTTCAAAATTGTCTTCCGAAGAAAAAACAATACTGAACTACATTGAACGCGAAGCATTGAACCATGCTGAACAGGTAGAAACTCCAAAAACAAGGGGTAGGCTCATTCTCGGTGCTCGTTCGGCTATCTTCCTGCCATTCAGCAATTTAGGATTGATTATTGTGGATGAAGAACATGAGCCAAGTTATAAGCAGCAAGACCCTGCACCTCGCTACCATGCCCGCTCCGCAGCCATTATGATGGCACATTGGTACGGAGCAAAAGTGCTATTAGGTACTGCTACTCCATCCATCGAATCCTACTACAATGCCCTAACAGGTAAGTACGGATTGGTGGAGATGACAGAGCGTTTTCAGGGTTTGCAGTTACCGCAAATCACACTCATCGACCTGCAACGTCAGTATCATCGCAAAGAGATGTATGGGCATTTTTCCGATCCTTTGGTAGATAGAATACGCGAGGAACTCGCTAAGGGAAAGCAAGTGATATTGTTCCAAAACCGCCGAGGGTATGCGCCTTTCTTGCAATGTCCAAGTTGCGGAGAAGTACCGAAATGTCCAAACTGCGATGTGAGTATGACCTACCACAAAGCCAATCGTACCTTAGTGTGCCACTGTTGTGGACACAGCAGTAGTGCCCAAAATCATTGCCCAAAATGCAAAACGGAATACCGCACGCAGGGTTTTGGTACAGAGCGATTGGAAGAAGAGATACAAGGACTATTCCCCGAGGCACGCGTACTGCGCATGGACCTAGATTCTACCCGCAAGAAAGATGCCTATCAAACCATCATTGACCGTTTTGCCAAGCATGAAGTCGATATACTAATTGGTACTCAGATGGTTACTAAAGGATTGCATTTCAACGATGTAAGTTTGGTGGCGGTGCTGCAAGCAGACTCACTACTCAATCAACCTGATTTCCGCAGTTATGAGCATGCCTTCCAAATGCTAGAGCAAGTAAGTGGCCGTGCAGGTAGAACAGGAAGCCAGGGAGAAGTGATGATTCAGACTTTCAATACAAAAAATCCTGTCTTTGAGTTCCTCAAGACGCATAATTACAAAGGATTATACCATCAACAAATAGCCGAACGAGAATTATTCAAATACCCACCCTACCAACGACTGATTATGCTGACTCTGCGTCATCGTGATTTAGGGCGTTTGGAAGCCGCAGCGACACTATTGCAACAAAGTTTGCAACAAAGTTTTGGTGAGCGAGTGTCAGGGGTGATTATCCCATCTGTGACCAAAGTGAACAATCAATGGGTACGCCAGATTCGCTTGCGCGTAGAAACAACCGCCAATATCACTCGCGCCAAGGCATTAGTGAAAGAGCATATAGCTATTGTGCAGCAGCACGAGAAGTGCAAAGGCACGATTATTTTGCCTGATGTAGATCCGATGTAGGATTTACCATAAACCATTGAGAGTATCCGCAGGAGTGAGGTAGATATTGGTTGTATCTCCCTGCCACGTAAAACGATAGATGTCATAGACATGTTTTGGCAAAGGATATACCAACGGAGCATCCAATGTTGCCATACCCGTATAATACGTCTTTCCTACTTCAAACTTAATATTTGACGCATGATCTCCCTCGCCATTATTCTCCTTGGCAGCTATACCATAGTTTACAGGAGAATCTGAGTTTTCGTACTGCTGGGTGAAACGATGAAAGAAATACTCGCCAGGGGTATTCCATCCTTGTTGGCGAAGCGTGATACTATCAATAGTCTCACCAACCCATGGGATATGCGAATGAATCTCCCCTGTACTGTCCATCGGATATACATAATCCCAAACACCCTCTACTCGGTAATGAAAATCTATGGGAATTGTACTCGAGTCATTGGTATGTATGGTTTGACAAAACAAACGTCCTGCGGGCTTATTGGAAGTATTATCCACTACAAACGCATAGACCCAGTAATCTTGATCAGTTTCTAAAAAGGTAAAAAAGTGGTCCACAGTACCATACTGCAACGAGTGAGAGGCAAAATCCGCAATAAATGGGGTAAGTTGTTGCAATTGCTGATTACGCCAATCAAGATAGTCCACATAGGCTCGATCTAGTGCCAAAAGCATGAAATGTTTGGCTACATTTTGTAGCTCCACATCTGCTAGAGCAGGTTGAATACCAATGAGATAAAAAGCCTTCTTATTGGTCGAAAAAGTGACATGTGCATATCCAGCAGATACTTTCTGCACATCAATAGCTATCTCCACATTTTTAGTTTGTGCAGGCACCTCTGGATCACAAGCGGTGATGATAGCACAAAAGACGAGTATCAACAATATGGGATACCACCTACGTACACGAATATGGGACAATAAATTAAAAATCATAATTTCCATTCTCCTCTTTTTCTTCATTAATTAGCAACGTCTGCACAGTATAAATAAAGCGAATACATCCGGCGATATGACTTCCATAATGCCCTAAACTATATTGGATATTAGCTCCCTGCCACTTACTCTTAGCACGGGTAGCATTTTCATAGGGTACAACATCGTCATCAATTGAGTGCATAATAAATACAGGAGCTTGAGGTGTCCATGCATAAGATAGGATAGAATTATTGGTCATAGCTTTATACAGTTCCGAAACCTCTCTACTCGTCCTATCCATACCTATCGGGCTCAATAGTTCATTGGTTACATTTGTTCCAATGAGCGCATTGATTTGGGAGGTAGTGTATGATTTGCTATTGACCCATTCGTTGAGATTTTCATAGAGATATGGTGCCATCATTTTACTCATATCAAGGTCAAGTTTGTTCCCCACAATCATACCTTGCATCATGATCGGTACTGCACAAGGATAGCTAGCGTAGTTCGTTTCTACAAAGCGGTCATAAGTAGCTTTCACATCATATGGACCACCTCCTGCAAATACGCGACGAATCTTAACATTAGAGTCACCATGATGCTCAATAAGATGCTGCACCGCCATGGTGGTAGCACCACCTTGCGAATAGCCCATGAGGTAGATATCATCATGTTCTGGAGCATAGCCAGCAGCATCCAAGAATGGTACTACTGCAAGATACATATCCAACACATTGCGTGCTGTGAGATCCATCACCAAATAAGGATGAACCCGATCGGCTGTGACACCATAGCCCAGATAATCAGGGATAATGATGGCATAGCCTAATTTGACCAACAATCCCTCTAACGAAAAGATATTACTCGGAGCTTCCGCATTACTAGTTATCGTATAGTGTGAAACGAGTATATATCGCTTAATCGGCCCTTTCGCAGGGAGAATCACTTTACCAGATAGCGTGATAGGATTACCATCAATATCCGTAGAAGGATATATACCACTAAGTTCAATAGCAGTAGTCATATTGCTAAAATCCAGTAAACGCTGTGCAATATGATTCATTGTCACCGAAGAAGCACGCCGAGGACCTTGTATCTTGGAATCGGGATTTAAAACGGTATCTTCCAAGGTATCAAATCCCCATAACGCTAATTGATTGGAATCGTGGGTGAGTTGGTACATGTTGGTATTGCGCTGAGAAATAATACGAAACATACCTGCATTTGTAGGTACATCCGCAAAGTCCACATAATGCCATTCACCTAATTGGCAAGATGTGAGCAGCAAAAGGCACGTGATAAATAGGTGCGCTATTTTGAATGGCATTGTCATAGTCTTACACAAAATGAAGTGGTAAAAATTCTTGATGCAAGCATGTATACTTCGTCTGAATTAACGAGCGAAAACAACCCTCCTATTTCTATTATTCCGTAAAAACGCCCTTTGCCCATGCGCATACCAAGCAAAGAGGTATGCAATGCTGGTGCCAGTGCCGTCTTACGTAGTTTATAGTCGTACTCAGTACCAGTATTGATATTTAATCCCAATCCAATTGAAGAGTAGAGAGATAGGTATTCTCGATGAAAATAAGAAAAGCGAATAGTAGGAATAATGCTAATATTATGGAAACTATTGTTTTTGTCACGATAGATCTCTTTGCCTATACCATTGCGAGTCACTTCATCCCAAACCACACCGCTATAGTCAATTTGAACTCCGAAACTATACCAATAATTGATATTATACAAATATTCTACAAACCAATGTTGGGTATAGCGATAGTGTTCGTTATAAGTAGCAAGATAAGTTGGGGGCATCATCGTAGGATAACCTTGATTACGCCACATAAGTGTTTCAAATGATTGGTCGCCCCAGCCAATACGGATTTCATGAGGAATAGAGTCGTATGCGTGACGTCGTATTTCACGTATAGAATCACGATAGTTACGAATATCCTGTCGCACCGAATCACGAAAATCACGTATAGCAACATGCATTGAATCAATCACCATACGCGTATTTTGTGCTGTTACCAGCGACGATAACATCGCAAAAATAATAAAAATAACGTATCGTTTCATTAGCATATATTTGTTGGTATTTGTTGGTAACCTATACAAAAACTATACCAAACATATAGCAAAAGACACCCCTCTGCTATTCATAGGCAAGGGGTGTCTTTTGTTGATATATTAATTAGAGTTCGTTGAGTTCCTCTTGGCGGAGTTGTGCTTCAGCAGCAGCTGCTGCACGTGCTGCTTGGATGGCAGCATACTCCTCAGCGTTGTGTACGCTGATGTGTTGGAAGTCACGAAGACCAGTACCAGCAGGAATCAAGTTACCGCAGATAACGTTCTCCTTCATACCATCGAGGTAGTCCACCTTGCCTTGGATAGCTGCTTCGTTGAGTACCTTGGTGGTCTCTTGGAAGGAAGCTGCAGACATAAAGGACTTGGTAGCAAGCGCAGCACGAGTGATACCTTGGAGCACTTGGCTTGCAGTAGCACACATGGCATCACGAGCAACCACAAGTTTCTTGTCCTTACGACGGAGAGAAGAGTTCTCATCGTGGAGGCGGCGTGATGTAACGATTTGACCTGCTTTCAAGGTCTCGCTGTCGCCAGCATCAGTTACCACTTTCTTACCCCAGATACGATCGTTCTCCTCCAAGAAGTCGATCTTATCTACGATTTGTTTCTCGAGGTAGCGTGTATCACCACCATCTTGAATCTCTACCTTACGCATCATTTGGCGAACGATGATCTCGAAGTGCTTATCGTTGATCTCCACACCTTGCATACGGTAAACAGATTGTGCCTCGTTGACGATATAGTCTTGCACCGCGGTAGGACCTTGGATAGCGAGGATATCGTCTGGAGTGATAGCACCGTCAGAGAGTGCCACACCAGCGCGTACATAGTCGCCCTCTTGTACGAGGATTTGTTTACCTAGTGGGATGAGGTAAGATTTCACCTCACCGAGTTTGCTGGTGATAGTGAGTTCGCGGTTACCACGTTTGATACGTCCGAAGGTCACCTCACCATCGATCTCAGCTACAATAGCTGGGTTAGATGGGTTACGTGCCTCGAAGAGCTCAGTAACACGTGGGAGACCACCGGTGATATCGCCTGCGGTACCAAACGAACGTGTTTGAGTAAAGAGCGAATCACCCACCTTCACCTCAGCACCATCCTCGTGAACGAGCAATGCCTTCACTGGGAGGTTGTAGGTACGCAAGATATTGCCCTCAGCATCCACGATGTGAGCAGATGGCATCTTGGTCTTATCCTTGGTCTCAGTGATAGTCACCTCTTTCTTACCTGTTTGGTCATCGATCTCGGTCTTAGCGGTAACGTTCTCAATTACATCTTCGTATTGGAGACGACCAGCTTGCTCGATAATCAACGCTGCCTTATATGGATCCCATTCGCATACCTTGGTACCCTTCTCGTAAGACTCACCTGGAGTGATGAAGAGTTTAGAAGCGTAAGGGATATTGAAGGTAGTCAATACAACGCCTGTGTTCTCGTCCACGAGACGCATCTCATTCAGACGGCTCACTACAACTACCTCACCTGCATCGGTGGTGATAGTACGGAGGTCGTCGATCTCAATGCGACCGTTAGCAGGGATAGCGTAGGTGTTTTGAGTAGCTGCATTACCAGCGACACCACCAGAGTGGAAGGTACGCAATGTCAACTGTGTACCAGGCTCACCGATAGCTTGCGCTGCGATCACGCCGACAGCTTCACCCTTCTGAACCATCTTACGGGTAGCGAGGTTGCGGCCGTAGCACTTAGCGCAGACACCATGTTTAGCCTCGCAAGTGAGTACGGAACGAATCTCAACAGCCTCAATACCGGCCGCTTCGATAGCCTCGCAAGCTGCCTCGCGAATCTCCTCGCCAGAAGCTACGATGAGGTTGCCCTCGAGGTCATAGATATCGTGAACGCTGACACGGCCCAAGATACGTTGGGTGAGTGTAGCAACAACTACGTCGTTTTGTTTTACCGCACGAGCAGTCAAACCACGCAATGTACCGCAGTCTTCTTCGTTGATAATCACGTCATGAGAAACGTCCACCAAACGACGAGTTAAGTAACCTGCATCGGCAGTCTTCAACGCGGTATCGGCAAGACCCTTACGCGCACCGTGGGTAGAGATAAAGTACTCAAGCACGCTCAGACCTTCCTTAAAGTTAGAAAGAATAGGGTTCTCAATAGTTTGACGGCTATCAGCAACACCTGCCTTTTGAGGTTTAGCCATCAGACCACGCATACCAGCAAGCTGCTTGATCTGTTGTTGTGAACCACGGGCACCAGAATCCATCATCATATATACAGAGTTGAATCCTTGGTCAGCCTCTTTCATGTGTTGCATGAGGACCTTAGTCACTTGTGCATCGACTTCACCCCAAGCAGCAACGACCTTGTTATAACGCTCGTTGTCGGTCATGAGACCTTCCATATAAAGCTCGGTCACTTCTTCTACAGTTGCGTTACCCTTAGCTACGAATTCATTCTTCTCCTCAGGAATAAGGATATCGTTGAGGTTGAAACTGAGACCTCCCTTGAACGCCATCTTATAACCGAGGTCCTTGATGTTGTCCAAGAAGAGGGCAGTGCGAGCTACACCACAAGTCTTGATAACGTCGGTAATGATATTCTTAACGGCTTTCTTGCCGAGAGTAACGTTTTGATAGCCCACCTCTTCTGGTACGAAGTGATTAACGAGCACGCGACCTGGAGTAGTCTCTACCAACGATGTGGTATTGGTGCGCTTGTCAAGGATACGTACCTTTACATTTGCGTGGATATCCACCTTGCCTTCGTTGAGCGCAATCTCGCACTCCTCAGCAGAATAGAATGTAAGGCCTTCACCCTTCACGCCAGTACGTGGTTTGGTAATGTAGTAAAGACCGAGAATCATATCCTGAGAAGGTACGGTAATTGGGTTACCGTTGGCTGGGTCAAGGATATTGTGCGAACCGAGCATGAGGAGTTGCGCCTCAAGGATAGCCTCGTTAGAAAGAGGCAAGTGCACAGCCATTTGGTCACCGTCGAAGTCGGCGTTGAAGCCGGCACATGCGAGTGGGTGCAATTGGATAGCCTTACCCTCGATCATACGTGGTTGGAATGCCAAGATACCATGACGGTGCAAGGTAGGAGCACGGTTGAGGAGCACTGGGTGACCCTTCATTACGTTTGCGAGGATATCGAATACGACTGGCTCTTTGCGGTCGATGATCTTCTTAGCAGACTTAACAGTCTTCACAATGCCGCGCTCAATGAGCTTACGGATGATAAATGGTTTGTAGAGCTCAGCAGCCATATCTTTTGGCAAACCGCACTCATGCATCTTCAACTCTGGACCAACGACAATTACAGAACGAGCAGAGTAGTCCACACGCTTACCGAGCAAGTTTTGACGGAAACGACCTTGTTTACCCTTGAGTGAGTCAGAGAGTGATTTCAAAGGACGGTTCGCATCAGACTTGATAGCAGTGGTCTTCTTGCTATTGTCGAAAAGTGAATCCACAGCCTCTTGAAGCATACGCTTCTCGTTGCGGAGAATCACATCTGGAGCCTTGATCTCTACGAGGCGTTTCAGACGGTTGTTACGAATGATTACGCGACGATAGAGGTCGTTGAGGTCAGAGGTAGCGAAACGACCACCATCCAGTGGAACGAGTGGACGCAACTCAGGAGGAGTCACAGGGATAACACGCAAGATCATCCACTCTGGACGGTTCTTGCCCTTGCTTGCGCGGAAGTTCTCCACTACTTGCAAACGCTTGAGAGCCTCAGCCTTGCGTTGCATAGAAGTGTCGCTATTAGCGCGGTCACGAAGCTCGAAGCTGAGTGCATCCAAGTCAAGACCCATGAGCAACTCTTCAATAGCCTCAGCACCCATCTTAGCGATGAACTTATCAGGATCGGTGTCATCGAGGAGTTGGTTGTCTTGTGGAAGACGACCCAAGAGTTCCATGTATTGATCCTCGTCGAGGAGCATCTTGTTCTCTACAATCTCGTCATCAATCTCTTGACCAGCGAGTACACCCGCTTGGAGTACGATGTACTTCTCGTAGTAAACAACAGAGTCGAGTTTCTTGGTTGGTACTCCGAGCAATGCAGCCATCTTAGATGGCAACGAACGGAGGTACCAGATATGTGTAACAGGAACCACCAACTTGATGTGTCCCATACGCTCACGGCGTACTTTCTTCTCGGTAACCTCTACACCGCAACGCTCGCAGACAATACCTTTATAACGAATACGTTTGTACTTACCGCAGTGGCACTCATAATCCTTGGTAGGACCGAAGATGCGCTCGCAGAACAAACCATCGCGTTCAGGCTTGTAGGTACGATAGTTGATGGTCTCAGGTTTGAGAATCTCTCCCGAGCTAAGGCGCATGATCTCATCTGGAGAAGCGAGTCC
>JAZKZF010000045.1:0-7119 GCA_045612525.1 Paludibacteraceae bacterium
CACATATTGCAAGTGACGAATGGTATCTGCAACCGTGATTCGACTGAAATCATAGACTTGACAGCGACTCAATATAGTAGGCAACACCTTGTGTTTCTCAGTAGTAGCTAGGATGAAAATAGCATATGCTGGTGGCTCCTCCAATGTCTTCAATAGCGCATTAAATGCACCTTGCGACAGCATATGCACCTCATCTATAATATATACGCTGTATTTACCTATTTGTGGCGGAATACGCACTTGGTCTATCAACGAACGAATATCCTCCACCGAGTTATTGGATGCCGCGTCCAACTCGTGGATATTAAACGAACGCTGTTCATTAAATGCTGTACACGACTCACATTGGTTGCAAGCGTCATGTTCTGCTATAGGATTCAGACAGTTGATCGTCTTGGCAAAAATACGTGCGCAAGTAGTCTTTCCCACTCCACGGGGACCACAGAAGAGATAAGCATGCGCCAAATGGTTGGTGCGAATGGCATTTCGCAGCGTCAGTGTCAATGCTTGTTGCCCCACCACACTTTCGAAAGTCGTAGGCCGATACTTTCTTGCTGATACGATATAATTTTCCATAATAAACAATTAATGCGCAAAGTTAGTAAAAAAAAATCAAGTACACAAATTTCCACACAAAAAAAGCAAAAAAAAATATCCCTAAGCTCGGCTTAGGGATAGTCACTGATTAATATCAGTTCGCAATTTATCCTTTAGAAATTGCGCCACTTGGGCAAACATCTGCACAAGTGCCGCACTCTGTGCACAAGTCAGCATCAATTGTGTAAATGTCACCCTCAGAAATTGCGCCCATTGGGCACTCATCGATACATGTACCACATGCGATACAATCTTCAGAAATTACGTAAGCCATAATCGTTTTTATTTATTGTTAAAAAAAGTTTTAAAAGTTCCAACGTTTCAAATGCGAGTGCAAAGGTACAACAAAAAAATCAAAATACCAAATATTCGGGATTAAATTTTATAAAAAATCTTTTTCACTTTTTCTTTCTTGCTGTTTGCATGGCAGCTATAAGTCGTGCATTTGGTCCGGTTAACCCTTTGTCAACCAGTCCTTTTTGCTTGGCGAAGGTCGTCCAGTTTTTCGCTCCTTTTTCCAGTTGCGGCATCCCTAGTTGCAGGTAGTGGCAATAGGCGATTCCGAGTGCGTCGGTGGCATCGAGTTTCTTGGGCATGCGTTCCTCGGGGATGTGCAAGAAGCGTTGGAGCATGTCCGCCACTTGGTGTTTGTCGGCATGTCCGTTGCCTGTGATAGCCATCTTGACTTTCATAGGCGAGTACTCCACCACAGGCACGTCTTTGGAGAGTGCTGCCGCAATGGCTACGCCTTGTGCGTGGACGATCTTGATCATGGTTTGTGGGTTCTTGTCTACGAACTGCGACTCGATAGCGAGGATGGTGGGATGATACTTGTCGATAATCTCTTGCAAGAAGAAGAACTCCTTTTGCAAGCGGGCGTATTGGTCGTCGAGCTTGTGGACATCGAAGACGCCAAAGTCGAGGATCTCCACTTTGCTTCCCATGGTATGCAGCAGGGCGTACCCCATGAATAGTGTACCCGGGTCCACGCCGAGGATGATATGTTCTTTTACCAGTTTGTCAAGCATGCTAATGTCTTATCAATCAGTCCTTCTTGGCCATGATTAAGGGAGTCGAGCACCACTACATCCTTGTGGAGCAGTAGTACGTCATTGGGTGTAACGTGCTGGGTGAGTGAATAGCCAATCACCTCTTGTTTTTCGATTTTGATAGGTCGTTTGGCGATAGCTTGTCCATTGAAGAACATCTGATACCTCATCGCACAGCACACCTGCACGCTGATAGGTTGGATATGCGACCATAGCCAGCAATAATCGTCACCCACATAATTCGTAAGGGTATACCATGGTTCTACATCGTTGTCGCCTCGCAAGACAGAGAGGATGGTGATGGGACCAGAGTAGTTGACCGACCGCACAGAAAACTCCAATCGCATGGCCTCTTTTTTGTCCACAAGCAGCTGGCGGCGTGCCACCAGTTCTATCGTATGACCTTTAGGCGAAGTAGCCAGCACACGTCGCTCCAGCATAGGCTGATTCTTGTGTAAACAGCGGTAGAACTCCTGCACATCCCACTCTGCCAGATCCAAGCGTTCGTCCTGCAGACGCACGGATATGGCCGAAATGTTCAACACAGGATTCTCGATGCCTTTGATATAGGTGCAGCAACGTTTTGAGCCCGAGAAGTGCTCCTCGAAATGGGCAGTTTGGCAGAGGTAATCGTTGGTAAAGGTGAGTTGTTGTTCCAAATCAGCCTCCGTGGCAGGTAGCCATTGGTCTTGCTCAATACTCCAATTATTATATCGTAACATAACTCATGAATTACTTGGTTGTTTCCCTTACTATCAAATCGGTAGAAACCATCTTCGTTTGATGGATCTTGGTATCGCCATTGATGCGCATGAGCAGTCGTGCAAAGGCTCGTTTGCCGATCTC
This sequence comes from Paludibacteraceae bacterium, assembly GCA_045612525.1. Taxonomy (GTDB): domain Bacteria; phylum Bacteroidota; class Bacteroidia; order Bacteroidales; family Paludibacteraceae; genus Colicola. Next base: position 2,493 of record JAZKZF010000045.1, read on the forward strand.
CGCACCATGCTGTTGTACCGTGGTGAGCATTGGATGTGTAGCGCGGCATAGCGGCGCATCGGAGAATCCGCATACCGACAACTGCTCTGGGATATTGATGCCTAGGATCTTTGCTACGTGTACAATGCCTGCCGCACAATCGTCGTTGACACAGAAGATACCATCTGGTCGATTATCGCTCTGCAATAGGCCTGGTGCAGCAATAATGGCTTTTTCGCGCGTGTCGCACTCTATAATCGCCGATGGGTCTGCCACCATATCATACCGTTGCAGGGCATCGCGCCAGCCTTGTAAACGACGACGTGAGACCTCCAATTGGCTCGACGATGCCAAGCATATGATGCGTTTGCAACCCGTCTGAATCAAGTACTCCACGGCGCTAAATGCTCCAGCATAATCATCGGAAACCACCTCGTCGCAGGGCAACGATGGACATGGGCGGTCATATAGCACTAGCGGTATGCCATTGGCTATGACCTCGTGCAGATGATGGTAATTGGTCGTTTCCTTGCTAATACCCACCAGCATTCCTGCCACACGACTGGAGATGAGTGTATGCACACCTTTGATCTCTTTTTCGGTATTCTCGCCAGTCTGGCAAATCACGATGGTGTATCCCGCATCGTTGGCCGCCTGCTCGATGCCGTCCAACACCGAAGAAAAGAAATGGTGATGCAATTCAGGAATCACCACACCAATGGTGTTGTTGCGATTGGTACGCAGGTTGCTAGCCATCACGTTGGGTTTATAATTGAGTTTGCGTGCACACTCGCGCACGAGCGCCTTAGTTTGTTCGCTAATGTCTGGGTGATTCTGTAATGCACGACTCACAGTGGACACCGACACCTTCAACTCACGAGCAATATCTTTGATTGTTATAGGTTTCATCTCTCTAAACTCTAAACACTAAACTCTAAACACCCTCACTCTTCTCTCGCGAGCGGATGGCTCCACGGAAGATGATCAACACTGCGCCTACTACCAGCACATAATCCGAATAGGGTTGCAGCTTCATGATACTCATCACAGCACCTGCGATCAGCACCACCATGCCAATGATTAGCAATATGTTACTCCATTTCATAATTCTTTATTTTACGGATTTCTTGTTATTCCCACGGATCTCACGGATTACCACGGATAATACAGATAACAAATAAGATCAGTGCCAATCAGTGTTATCAGTGGGAATGTAAAAAGTGTAAAATTATTCTTGTTATTCCCTTCGATTGCTTCGCTGTTAGATGCTGAGGTCTAACTGCTAACAACGCAGTAGTCTAATGTCCAACAACACCTTTGGTGCGTTCTCTATTCCACAATATACACCGTTTCGCCATCCGCGTGCATATGGTATTCTTCGCGCGCAAATTTCTCAAGGCTATCTACATTATCCAGATTTCTCAGCACTTGCTCTTGCTTGGCGGTTTCCTCTTTCACTTGTTCGATCTCTCGCTTCACTTCGCGAATCTCCATGCCTCGCTTGATTTGGTTGAACCAACTTTGTTCGCCAACAAACATCAGGATTACCGCAAACACATATAGCGTGATTGCATACTTGTTAATCAACAACTTACGGACTTTAATCCACTTTTCATTTTGTTCCATATCATTTAGGTTTATCGTTTTGTTTCGCAATTTTTTGAAATCGTTTGCAAAGATAATGCAAATATTGCAAACTTGCAAGTTTTTTCATTGCAAATTTGCATTTTCCTACAAAAGACTTGTCTTTTCTTCCTACTTTCAGCATGCTTCTTTCTGCTTCCTTTCTCGAAACCATCTCGTTACCACTTCGATACCAGTTCATTACCATCCAGTACTTTCCCCGTACTTTCCCCGTGTCTTGCTACCTGTCAAGTGCTCGGCGATATCCCGCCAAGTAAATAAATATTCTTCTATTGTCTCGACCTTAGTCGAGTGTTCTGTTTTTTCTTTGTCCATTAGCCCCGAATCGTATTCGGATATTGTTTGCCTACCCTACTACTTGTCAAGTGCTCGGCGATAATCCGCCAAGTAAATAAATATTCTTCTATTGTCTCGACCTCAGTCGAGTGTTCTGTTTTTTCTTTGTCCATTACCCCCGAATCGTATTCGGATATTGTTTGCCTACCCTACTACTTGTCAAGCGCTCGGCGATATCCCGCCAAATAAATATTCTTCTATTGTCTCGACTTCTAGTCGAGTGTTCTGTTTTTTCTTTGTCCATTACCCCCGAATCGTATTCGGGGTTTTCTGTTATGGTTTTACCACTCAGCGTGCACGCTGAGTATCCTTGCGTCCCTCTCAGCAGTCTTGCTCGACGCTATCTCTCCGAGCAAAAAATCGCACTAAAATGCGATTTTTCTTGCACATCCGCAAATTTTTCCGTACCTTTGCAACCGATTTGGTAAAGCGTTACCCATCACTACATATTTGATATAGCGTTATAAGCCCAGACTTGCTTTTCTGAAAACTCGACACTTTTAGAAATCATTTAAGTATTCAAGTACGGTTTATGCACGCTCACGTTATCAGCGTGAGTTTTCCGTGCGTAGATTTGAATACTTAAAGGTAGTCGAGAACCTCAGAAAATCAAATTGAAGCGAACGAAAGCGCACGCTTTTTATTTTTAGCAATTACATACTTTATAAATATTATTGATTTATGAAAAGATTTACTTTACTTTGCATCATTTGTTGTGCTGTTTGTCGTCTATTTGCGTACGACTTTTGTGTGAATGGTTTATACTATGATTTTACAAGCGAACGCACCGTCAAATTGGTTGCACCTTCATCACAGGCCACATATGATTATTTCGTTGACTTAGAAATTCCAGCTACAGTATCTTACAATGACATAACGTATTCTGTTACATGTATTGGAGAAAATGCATTTCATTCGTGCAAAAAGTTAAAATCTCTGAAAGTCCCATCAACTGTGACCATAATTAAAGAATATGCCTTTTCACAATGTGATAGCTTAATCAACATAAATATTCCATCATCTGTAGTTATCATTGAGCAAAACGCTTTTTGGAATACCGCATGGTTTAAGGCGCTGCCTGATGGTTTGGTTTATATCAATAATGTCTTATATAGCACAAAAGGTATCATTCGTTCTGATACAACTCTTGTTGTACGTGAGGGAACAATTAGTATTTCACCTTTATTTTGTTCAAGTAGCAAAGTAACTGCTATTTCATTACCTTCTTCGTTAAAATATATTGGACTAAGTGCTTTTGGTTATTGCTCAAAGTTACGTTCTGTAACTGGTGGAGAAAATGTTGAATATATCGGACACTACGCTTTTAATGGAACAGCATGGGAGACATCTCTCCCGAACGGAAGCCATTATTTGGGAAAAGTATTACACAAACATAGAGGTGCTATACCTCAAGATTTTACTATCAAAGAAGGTACGGTAGCTATTGGTTCAAATGCTTTTATGCTTGCAAGTGATTTGACAAATATCACTCTACCTAATTCAGTTAAATATATTGGAGATTACGCATTTTCCTCTTGTTCTTCATTGTGTACTATAACATTATCTGAAAATTTAGAGTATATTGGTATGTTTGCTTTTGAGTGGTGTAACAAATTGCAATCCATATCCCTTCCTAATTCAGTACAAATAATCGAAAGAAATGCTTTTGCAGCTTGTGAAAGTATGCAGTCTATTTCTATAGGAAACAATCTCCAATCCATAGGCATGGCTGCTTTTCAAGCCTGTCGTTCATTGGAAACAATCCATCTTCCTAAGTCATTTGCTCATTTAGATTACTCTGTTTTTCTATTATCAGACATGCTTCAATCTATCACAGTTGATAAAGAAAACCCTTTCTTCACGTCTGTTAACGGTGTTTTATATACGAAAAATCATCACAAACTCATGGCGTATCCTTGTGGTCGTCTTGACGAAACCTATACCGTCTTGGAGGGAGTAGAAGAATTACATTATGGCGCTTTTGAAACAAATTTGTATTTGCAAGAGATTACATTACCATCATCACTGCTAGTTATTGGACCTTATTCTATAAGTATGTGTCAACAATTGCGATATATTGATATTCCTGACAATGTAACAGAGATTCACGAATGGGCATTTTCTAATTGCCAGCAAATGGATAGTGTTAGAATGGGCAAATCCATGAATTACATAGGTGATGTTGCGTTTGGTGGATGTATATTATTACGCGTGATTGATTGTCACTTACCAGCTCCATGTTATGTAGGTAGTCAAGCTTTAGATACGGGGTATGGTATGTATTATGGTTGTAATACCACATTAATTGTTGATAAAGGTAAAAGCGATTTATTTTCAGCAGCTGACCAATGGAAAGATTTATATATCATTGAAAGAGAAAGTGATATTCCAACTTCAAGTGATAACGTAAGCATTGGAGACATACATACTTATAACAAACATCTCCGCAATGGTCAACTCCTCATCCTCCGCGATGGCAAAACCTACACTGTCATGGGCGCAGAAGTCAAATAATTGTCCCCCACACAGTTATTCTCATTTATTAAGATTAAGCGGAGTCGTATCGGTTGTTTCCGATACGAGGAGCGGTGGTAATTGATTACGGAGTACTGCGAAAACTTCCTTTGAAGGGAGTTCGGGTGGGAAAAGATCAATAAGATTTCTGCCC
>JAZKZF010000046.1:0-7322 GCA_045612525.1 Paludibacteraceae bacterium
TTCTGCTCAGATGGCACCATATTTCTAATATACAAAACAGCTTCCGCTTGTGACACAAATTGTGCTTCATATAACTCATCTTGTGAGATATCAAAACTACAAACAATGTGGTTGTAAAGCGCAATCTCCTCTTTGCATATCACATCATCAGATTTGATAAGGTCTGAAATCAGACGCCCAATTGCTATTTTCTGGTGGTGTCGCATGGTGGTTAAGAATTTAGTAGATTAATACTTCGGGGCAAAGTTACAATATTTTTCTGAATACGCAAAGAAAATAGCACAATATATGTTGTTAAACACTAAAAAAAGATGGAAGGATACATCCCTCCATCTTTTTTTAGCAATAATAATGCTTTTACGACTCTAATAACACCATCAACGCAGCAACGAGCGCCAAAATAGCGTAGAATTCAGGAAGAGCAGCGTAGATCATGGTATTGGTTTGAACATCGTGACCAGCAGCGATACCTGCGATACCGTTAGCACAAACTTGACCTTGACGGATAGCAGAAAGCAAGCAAACCAAACCTACTGCCAAACCTACAGCAAAAAGCATTGGGCCTTGAGCAGCAAAATCTTTACCCATCCACATCAAGAATGCTACGAAACCGTACAAACCTTGAGTAGCAGGAAGAGCAGACAAGATCATGTAGCTACTACCTTTCTCTTTGTTCTTTTTCAACGCACCTTCTGCAGCATTACCAGCAATAGTGGTACCAAAAGCAGAACCTACACCAGCGAGGCCAAGCATTAAGCCCCAACCGAGATAACCTAAAATTTCATTCATAATTGTAAAATATTTTTGTTAATTAGTTTATTTGTTTATTAGTTAATCTTCTGGATTCTCCAGATTATTTCTTAAATGGTTTATACAAGGTACCTTTACCTTCGTAACCAGCGTTCTTGAAGTACTCCACGAAGCTCAGACGCAATGGGTGAACAAACGCACCTAACGCAGACATTGCCAAGTTCAGTACGTGGCCCAACACGAGAATCAGCACGAATGGCAACCATTGCCATGTTGCACCTTCTGTACTGCCACCCATGACCATCAAGCCCAAGTTGTTGAACGCCGCACCCAACATACCACCTGCCAAACCGAGGGCATATAGACGGATATATGAGAGCACGTCACCCAAGATACCTGTTGCCATATTGTAGGTATCCCACAAACCAGCACCGATGTTAATCAATGGGTTACGCCCTGGGGTGTTGAAGATATAGATTGCCAAAGCAGATACTGTACCTACAGCGATAATCGCCCATTTGAAGAGTGCTGCTGGCAATACGGTCATGCCGAGGATAGCCACCAACAATCCGCCTACGATGAGCAATGTCCAACCCCAAGTAGCGATATTCTCCTTGAAGCCAAATTGCTTGGTGTAGCAGATAGCTTTCACTACCATTGCCAAACAAATGTGGAATACACCAATGCAGAGTGCCAATACCATTTGGATAGAATAAGAAGATCCAGCCAATAGCATATTACCTGGTACAGCAGGATCTGCTAACGAAGCAGGTGCCCATGCGTTAACCATGATATTCTTGAGAACCTCTGGCATCCATGCTGCCTCAAAGATATTGATACCCATGAAAGTACCGAGGAAGAATCCGACTATCGTAGTACCAACACCGAGTACGGTAATGATAGGACCAAGACCATCAAACATAGCAATATTGAGTTTCTTCTTTGCTATAAGCACACCGATAATTATGAGTAAGATACCATAACCGCAGTCGCCCATACACATCGCGAAGAACAAGAGGAAGAATGGCGCCAACACAGGGGTAGGATCAAACTCGCCATAGTTAGGCCAGCCATACATACCAGTCAGACTCTCAAAGAGTTGGGTAAACTTGTTATTGCGCAGTTTGATAGGCGTATTGTCCTCTGTGGTAGGATCTTCTGCTTGGTAGTAAACCTCTTGTTTCTCCAACACAGCATCCAATGCAGGCACTTGATCAATTGGGCAGAAGCCCTCAAGGATTTTCAGACTGCCGTCTGCCTCAGACTCGGTATTGAGCGTAACACGCTTCCAGTCAATCTGCTCTTGCAATTGCTTGAGTTCTTCCTCCAGCGCAGGGATATTCTCCTTCGCCCAGAGCTCGATGCGTGCGTTTTGCGCAACGAGAAGACCATTCAAACCCTCTACATCCTTTAGCAAGTCAGCTGCAGATTTCAGGTTGAGGTATTGCTCTTGACTACCTTCTGGTGCTTCGTTCTCGTTGTTTACTTGTACAAAGTACACCATAGCTCCTTGCTCTGCTACCACGATACCCCACTCCTCTTGGAAGAGTTTCTTAGGGCAAGTGAAATAGCGCAGGGTGTAACCAGCGGCTTTGAGTTGCTCCATGCGTTCAGCGGAGAAGTCGCCCCAAACAGTCATCTTGTCGGCCTCTTTCTGGGTAGCCGCTATGCGTTGTTCGAGGTTTGCTTTTTCTGTAAGCAATTGATCAGGAGCACCTTGTGCAATAAGTTTGCGAGCGTTATCCGCCTTAGCAAGCAGTTCTTGCAAGTGAGCATCATCTGCTATGCCTGCAGCTTTTTCAGTTACATGCACAACGCCTAAGTCGCGCAGTTGTTCGAGGAAGGCCTCGTACTCACGATGGAACACCAAGAAGGTGTATTTCTTCATTTGCGTAATCATACTTGTGCCCCCTTTCCTTCTTTCTTAGCCAATTCCTCTGCCATACGTGCCTCATTCTCACGTTTAGATTTTACAATCTTTTGCGATGACTTGCTTAGGTTCTCCTCGTCTTCCATAAATCGTTTGATCTTACGGATAGCATCTTGAAAACCAGGTATTTGCACTTTCTCGAAGAGGTTCACCTTTTGGGTAGTTTTCTTGCGAGCATAGTCTAGGAGTTCCACCTTGCGGCGCACAAACTCCTGACGAATACCTACGTCGGCAATGGCTTTGAGTTGGTTGAAACCGTCTGCAAACCATTTAGGAGAAGAGAAGATGCTAAACTCCTTGGTTGAGTACACCACCTCTTCCAATACGGGTACGCGTACACCTGCGATCTTCTTGATCGACATGCGCACATCGTCCACGTGGATGAGACTCGTGTCAAACTCACCCCAGAGTGCTAACATCTGATCGTAGTCTTTGATACGGCGATCCACCTCTTCGTCGAGCGCTTTGATCTCGTCCTTCGCACGCTTCACTTCGAGTCGGAGAGCAGACTCTTTGCTTTGCAGCGTAGGCAAAGTACGTTGGCGCATCTTGAGGTCTTTCTCCAAAGCCTGCAACGATGTTTTGTTAAACTGATAATTAATTGCCATATATTATATTATTATTTTATTCTTTGCATTGTATTATTCCACCACATCACCCATTACATTGTATGTAATGCCGTTGTGAATAATCTGTAATTGACCATTTCGCAATATCTTTTTAGTCATTTCTGTTGGTGGCATGATAGATTCCGGCAATACCGTTGGTATAACACATTCGATGATAGAATAATCTTCTGTACGACACTCAGAACCAGTAGCGATAAAATTGCTAGAATGCTCTTTACCAGGAATAGTGATATTGTAATTCACTCCCACAGCAGTATCCACCTCTGGGAAAGTCATTGCATACCAGTCTACTTTATCTGTAGGTTGCATCAATGGACGTGCAGACCATACATACGCATTTTCTGCTGCCGAACGTGTACGGTCGCCACCACCCCACCACCATATTTGTGGAGCTCCAGCAGGCGAATAGACACGAATAGTGATAGGTGCATAAGTAGGCATATCTACTTTATTAGCAGTAGATTTCCATGCTACTACATTATCTGCAGTGGTATATATCCTATTCGCAGGAATCGGTGCGCCATTTGAAGTACATTCTTCGTATTGCCAATCTGCACCACAGAGGTACTTATACCCATGCGAAGCATTTGCATTTTTAACAGTCAAACGATAGTGGGTATCATCTACTTTGTCCATGCGAACAGGTTTCCAGTCGCTCCAAGATGCAGCAATATAGCATTGTGGTGTACCAGCTGGTACAACAACTGAATAGGTAATCACATGCTCCTCATTCAATTTAGCCACCATCTTGTCTATCTGCTCTTCGGTTAAATAGCCACCATTGACAAAATGTGCACGCACAGCTTCTCCAAACGAAGGGTCGGTTGCTGGATCGACTCCCGCCAAATGACGAATACAATAGCGTATGCAGTTGCGATGGCGATATTCTTGCACTTTCAAGTAGGATGTGGCTTCGTAGTCGCGTGCAATCTCTTCCCATGACGCACCGCATAACGCGGCAATCATAGCAGAGAAGGAACCTGTACGATCAGAACCTAACGCGCAGTGCATCTGGAAAGGACCTGTATGAGCATCATCATTCACATACTCTACCAGTTCCTTCATCCATTCAGCATATTGCTTGCTATCACTCTCAAAGACTGCACTATTATAACTTGGTGTCTTGCCACTTTTCTCACCTACATACAACACATTGTTGCTATCAATAATACTTTGATAGTATGTTGGAATGGTAATAGTGTATGTTTCACCACCGCAAGAATAGGTTTTGCCTACCCTGCTGCTTTCATCACCAGACAACGCCAAATCGGTGCGTATACCTGCTCTCTCAGCATTTTTCGCTACATAATACAATCTTCGCTCCTCGGTGTCGTATTGTGGACGCGAAGGGTCGTATGGATGATAACTGCGATATAGCTGACGCGTACCAGGCACACGGCGGAAATTGCTAATGCGCAATTGATCGGATACTTCCGTCAAGTCAAACTGTGACAATTTATGTACCTCTTTTGCTTCCTGACAACGAGCATGCAATTCGTCCAAGTCATCACCAGGTAGTGCCACCATCATGTTCTCACCACTATTGACAAAAATCAATCGTTCGTCTATACCACCTTCCCAATTAGGATTACTCTTCACAGTATAGTTAGAGCCATTGGTTTCATAGACATGGAACAAGAATTCGGGTTGACCACTATTGCCCACACGCTCAATAGCAGATAATGGGAATGTGCGATAGAAGCATCCATCAGCTGAGTATCCATTCAAGCGATAGTTTTCATCAGAATCGTTCCATGCTGTGATAGAACCATAGACATAGACCTTGCTAATATTAGACTTGCTGATATTGAATCGCTTAGACGAGGTTGAAAAGATGAATGTTATCTCATTCTTTGCTTCATCTATGCGATAGCAATTATTCTTATCTATCGTCTCAAATGAGAGTCCCTGATGACCTTCACCCAAATACGTAAGGGTCAATGTACAACCGTTATTCGTGGACTGAGGAGTAAAACTAAATCCTTGTCCAGCAGATGATTTCAGTCCAGCAGTATAAGGTGAAGTATAATGCGTAGCATTCGTCAGGTTGCTACTTCCCCAAGCGCCTTTGGTCCATAGAGAAGAACCGCCAATAACAGCCATATACTCTGCATCACCCCATCCAGACTCTGGCAAAGCACAATAATAAGTAGAATCGTTGTAAAGCATCATCTCATAGACACCAGACCACGACGACTTACCGATTATGAGCATAATACACTCATCTTGCCATTTGGTTTTGGAATTATCAAAGTACATATAACCACCACCAAACGACCACTCTGCGGCACACATGATACCGCAGAATAGTACGATAGTGATTATTGATAATAGGCGTTTCATCTTTCTATCATCAATTACAAATTATGCTTTTGGCCAATACTTATTTACAAGTTCTTGTTTGATGTTTGCCTCTTCTGGTTTGAAGTACTTGCCAAACAAGTTCCATGACACATCCAACATCTGTGTGGTATTGATATTCACGTCAATAGCCAAGATTTGTGTAGAATATGCCTTAGCAAACTCGAGGCAGCGCTCATCGTAGTCAGTAAGGTCGAAACCGTTCTCTTGCTTGGTTTTAGCGTTTGCAGCGTCCGCATACAAGCGAACGGCAGCGTTCATCACCTGTGGGTGATCTTCGCGGGTCTTCTTACCTGCCACCAATTGTTTCAAACGAGAGAGTGAACGGAATGGATCCACGATAACCTTACCGATATCGCTATCACGACGGAGGTACAACTGACCTTCGGTAATATAACCGGTGTTATCTGGAATAGCGTGAGTAATATCACCACCTGACAAGGTTGTCACCGCGATGATGGTGATAGAACCACCACCTGCTTCCTCTGGGAATTGTACCGCTTTCTCGTAGATCTTAGCCAAGTCAGAATAGAGTGAACCTGGCATAGAGTCTTTAGAAGGAATTTGGTCCATACGGTTAGACACGATTGCGAGCGCGTCAGCGTAGAGGGTCATATCGGTGAGGAGCACCAACACTTTCTCGTGCTTTTGTACAGCGAAGTACTCAGCAGCGCAGAGTGCCATATCAGGGATAAGAAGACGCTCTACAGGTGGGTTCTCTGTGGTGTTAACGAAGGACACGATGCGGTCGAGTACACCTGCGTTAGAGAACACGTTCTTGAAGTAGAGGTAGTCGTCGTTGGTCAATCCCATACCACCCAAGATAATCTTATCCGCCTCAGCGCGGAGCGCTACGTTAGCCATCACTTGGTTGTATGGTTGGTCAGGGTCAGCGAAGAATGGGATCTTTTGTCCTGACACCAATGTATTGTTAAGGTCGATACCTGCGATACCAGTAGCGATGAGCTCAGATGGTTGTTTACGGCGAACAGGGTTCACACTAGGACCACCGATTTCCACTTCTGTACCCTCGATAGCAGGTCCGCCATCGATAGGATCACCATATGCGTTGAAGAAGCGGCCAGCCAATTGCTCGCTCACTTTGAGTGATGGAGCTTTGCCGAGGAACACTACTTCTGCGTTGGTAGGGATACCCTCGGTACCCTCGAACACTTGGAGAGTCACATCGTCGCCCATGATCTTAACGACCTGTGCGAGTTTGCCATTCACGGTAGCGAGCTCGTCGTTACCTACACCTTCAGCTTTGAGTGAGCAAGTAGCCTTGGTGATAGCTGTGATTTGTGTATAAATCTTTTGAAATGCTTTTGCCATAGTCGTTATGCTTTGATTTGTTTCTCAGCGAGAAGGTCGTTGAGTTGTTGTTGATATTGGTTGAATGCCTCGCTCTTGAACTCAGCATAGTTCATCTGCTTGCAGAGGTTGATTACGCGTTTGAAGTAGGTACTTACATCGTTGAAGTCCTTGAAGTCATAATCGTGCTTGCAGATATCCATTACCAAGTTGAGAATGTATTGCTGACGCTCCATTGGGCAAACAGCATCGATCTTGTCGAACGCATCTTGTTGGAGTACTACGAAGTCGATCACCTCAGCTTTCCAGAACTCCTCGTGGTAGTTTACTGGTACACCGTC